>NZ_JBFWZI010000225.1:0-9836 GCF_050185545.1 Reyranella sp.
TCAAACGGTTGGGATGGGTGTGACGGCGTAGGCCGCGCTGGCGGGCAGGCGCCAGCACCAAATTAGCACCATCCCCCGATCGACCAGACTTACCATCCGATCGACCAGACAAACCACGAATCGACAACGCCACGCTCATAATCGACGCTGCGCGTCCGTGCTACCGTCCTCCCCCTGCAAAGCTTCAAAGCTTCACAGCCTCAGACGCCCGCGGTCCGCAAGACGAAGACTCGGGCTGATCAATCCCGTCGCAGCATGAACACCGCCTGCTCGCCCAGCAGGTTGGCGGCGAGCGGCGGCAGGTTGATCGGCTTGCTGTTGCGGTCGAGCACGATGGCGCGCTCGATCACCACGCCCATGTCGGCGCACAGGGCGCGGAAATCGTCGATGCTGCAGAGATGGATGTTGGGCGTCTCGTACCACTTGTAGGGCAGCGACGGCGTCTCCGGCATGCGGCCGCCGAACACCATGCGCAGGCGCACCTGCCAGTGGGCGAAGTTGGGGAACGACACGATGGCGCGCTTGCCGACCCGCAGCATCTGCTGCAGCACCTGGCGCGGTTCGCGCGTGGCCTGCAGCGTCTGGCTCAGGATGACGTAGTCGAAGGCGTCGTCCGGGTAGTCGCGGAGATCGGTGTCGGCGTCGCCCTGGATCACCGACAGGCCGTTGGCGACGCAGGCGTTGACGCCGGCCTGGCTGAGCTCCATGCCGCGCGCATCGACGCGCTTGAAGTTCACCAGGTAGGCGAGCAGCGAACCGTCACCGCAGCCGACATCGAGTGCGCGCGTCGACGGATCGACCATGTCGGCGATGAGCTGCAGGTCGACGCGGATGGCGGCGGCATTCATGGCACTCCCCTGAGGCCGCGCACCGTCGCCGCGCCCTTGAGGAAGCCCGCCAGGGTGCGGAACATCTCCGGCTCCTCGAGCAGGAAGGCGTCGTGGCCCTTGTCGCTCTCGATCTCGACGAACGACACGTTGGCGGCGGCGGCGTTCAGGGCATGGACGACGTCGCGGCTTTCGTGCGTGGGGAACAGCCAGTCGCTGGTGAACGACACCAGGCAAAAGCGCGTCGGCGTGCCGCGGAAGGCATTAGCCAGCACGCCGCCATGGGCGTCGGCGAGATCGAAATAGTCCATCGCCCGCGTGATATAGAGGTAGCTGTTGGCGTCGAATCGCTCCACGAAGGTCGAGCCCTGGTAGCGCAGGTAGCTCTCGACCTGGAAATCGGCGTCGAAGCCGAAGCCGAGGGCGTTGCGGTCTTGCAGCGAGCGGCCGAACTTGCGCTGCAGCGCCTGCTCCGACAGGTAGGTGATGTGCGCTGTCATGCGGGCGACGGCGAGCCCGCGCGCCGGCACCGTCCTGTGCAGCCGATAGTCGCCGCCCTTCCATTCCGGATCGGCCATGATCGCCTGGCGGCCGACCTCGTGGAACGCGATGTTCTGCGCCGAATGGCGCGCGGCGCAGGCAATGGGCACGGCGGCGAACACGCGCTTGGGAAAGCTCGCCGCCCATTCCAGCACCTGCATGCCGCCCATCGAGCCGCCGATGGCGCAGAACAGGTCGGCAATGCCGAGATGGTCGAGCAGCGCCGCCTGGGCACGCACCATGTCGGCGATGGTCACCACCGGAAAGCGCAGGTTCCACGGCTTGCCGTTCGCCGGGTCGCTGGCGAGAGGACCGGTCGTGCCCATGCAGCCGCCCAGTACGTTGGCGCAGATGATGTAATAGTGGGCCGGATCGAGCACCTTGCCCGGGCCGACCATGCTGTCCCACCAGCCGTCCTTACCGGTCACAGGATGGCGCTCGGCGACGAACTGATCGCCGGTCAGGGCATGACAGATCAGCACCGCGTTGGATTTCTCGTCGTTGAGCGCGCCGTAGGTCTGGTAGGCCACCCGGTAGGGCCCGAGATCGACGCCGCAATCGAGGTGCAACGGACGGTCGCCCCCCAGGATTGCATGGTGGCACCGGCCGAGAGCCTTGCGTTCCGCATCGGCAAGGTCGTCGAGCAGTGCCGGGCCGATCGTCCCCTCCATGTGCACTCCCCTCGGCCGCCCGCGCGGCCACGAAAAAGCCCCCGCCGGCGAAGGACGGGGGCTTTTTTCGAGCGCTCCGACCTTTTAGCGAGGTTTAACGTGGTCGCAAGCCGGTCGGCTCAAATTCCACGGGAGGCCCTCTATACGGATGCCACCGCCGATGCGCAAGAGCTTTGCGGTTTCTAAGCCTTTACGCGGGCCGCCCGGACGTAGTATCGCCGCTCCCGCACAGGAACCACCGGCCTAATGGATTCACCCACCCTCGACCGCTTGCGCCAGGAAATCGACTCCATCGACAGCGACTTGCACGGTTTGATCGAGCGGCGGGCGGATCTGGTCGACCGGATTGCCGCGTCCAAGACCGGAGGCGGGCTGGCCTTTCGGCCGGGCCGCGAGGCCCGCGTGATGCGCCAGCGCCTGGCCGGGCACCAGGGTCCTTTCCCGGCGGCCGCCGTGGGGCGCATGTGGCGCGAGATGATAAGCGCCTTCACCCTGATGCAGACGCCCGACATCAGGATCGCGATCTGCCGGCCGACCGACCAGCCGGGATACTGGGATCTCGCGCGCGACCATTTCGGCTGCCAGATCCCGCTGGTCGCCCACGACACGCCGGCCCAGGTTCTGGCGGCGGTGCGCGCCAGCCCGACGACGCTCGGCGTCGTGCCGGCGCCGATCGAGGCCGACACGGCGCCGTGGTGGCCGCTGCTGACTGGCCGTGATGCCGGCCTGCCCAACGTCGTGGTCCGCCTCCCCTTCCTGACGATGCCCAACGCGCGGGCGCGCGGCATCTCGGCCTTCGTGCTGGCGCGCATGGAGCCGGAAGAGTCGGGCGACGATCGGGCGCTGATCGCGCTCGAGGCAGACAGCGGATTGAGCCGCAACCGCATCGCCGGGGCCCTGGAGAAAGCCGGCCTGCCGGCCTTTACCTCGGCGCTGGACCAGGTCGTGGGCGGCGTGCATCACTACCTCGTCGAGTTGCCCGGCGTCATCGCCGATTCCGATCCGCGGCTCGGCGCGCTCGGCGCCGCCCTCGGACTGCAGAATGGTCGTGTCGCCGCCATCGGCGCCTACGCCGCTCCCGCAACGGCGCGGGCCTAGCGGCGCGGGCCCCCTTCACCCTCAACAGGAGACTGCCATGAGCGCGCCCACGCCGCGGCCAGGCATCATGAAGATCGCGCCCTACGTCCCGGGCAAGGATTCCATCGAGGGCCGGAAGACGATCGCCAAGCTGTCGTCGAACGAAGGGGCGCTGGGGCCGAGCCCGCGGGCGATGGCAGCCTACGCCAAGGCGGCAGCCGAGCTGCACCGCTATCCCGACGGCGACAGTGCTGGGCTGCGCGCGGCGATCGGCCGGCACTACGGTCTCGACCCGGCGCGCATCGTCTGCGGCGCCGGGTCTGACGAGCTGCTCAACCTCCTGGTTCGCGCCTATTGCGGCGAAGGAGACGAGCTGATCCACAGCCAGTACGGCTTCCTGATGTATCCGATCAACGCGCTGGGCGCCGGCGCGACGCCGGTCGCGGCGCCGGAGACGGATTACCGCGCCGACGTCGATGCCATCCTGGCCAAGGTCACCGACCGCACGCGCGTCGTCTGCCTCGCCAATCCGAACAATCCCACCGGGACCTACATCACCAAGGACGAGGTGCGCCGCCTGCATGCCGGCCTGCCCGGCAACGTGCTGCTGGTGATCGATGCGGCCTATGCCGAGTACGTGAGCCGCAACGACTACGAATCGGGCGTCGAGCTGGTCGACAAGGCCGACAACGTCGTGATGACCCGCACCTTCTCCAAGATCTACGGCCTCGGCGGATTGCGCCTCGGCTGGATGTACGGACCGGCCGGGATCGTCGACGTGATGAGCCGGCTGCGCCAGCCGTTCAACGTCAACCTGGCAGCTCAGGCGGCCGGTGTCGCCGCCCTGGCCGACATTGCTCACACCGATGCCAGCCGCACCAACAACGACATCTGGCTGCCGTGGCTCAGCGCGGAGCTCGCCAAGCTCGGCCTGAAGCCGCTGCCCAGCGTCGGCAACTTCGTCACGGTGGGTTTCGGCTCGAGGGAGCGCGCTGCGGCAGCCAACGACTGGCTGATGAACGACGGGCTGATCCCGCGCATGATCGCCGGCTACGGCCTGCCCGAGCACCTGCGCATCACCATCGGCACCGAAGAAGAGGTCAAGGCGGTGCAGGCCTCGCTCGCCCGCTTCGTCGTCCAGCAATGACCACGCCCTCCCTCGACAAGGCCCCATTGGGCGAGCCACCTCCCGGCAAGCCGATTTTCGGCAAGATCGCGCTGATCGGCATCGGGCTGATCGGCGGCTCGATCGCGCTCGCCGCCCGACGCGCCGGACTGGCGCGCACCATCGTCGCCGCGACACGGCGCGCCGAAACCGCCGAGACCGCCAACCAGCTGAAGCTGGTCGATCATTGCGGCACCGACCTCGCCGCCGCCTGCGAGGACGCCGACCTGGTGATCGTCTGCACGCCGGTCGGCTCGTGCGGCGAGGCAACCCGCGCCATCGCGCCCAGCCTAAAGCCGGGCTGCATCGTGTCCGACGTCGGCTCGGTGAAGCAGGCGGTGATCGACGCCATGGCACCGCACCTGCCCGCCCATGTGCACTTCGTGCCGGCTCATCCTGTCGCCGGCACGGAGAACTCGGGCCCGACGGCCGGCTTCGCCGAGCTGTTCGACGGGCGCTGGTGCATCCTGACGCCGTTGCCCGGCGGCGATGCGGCGGCGGCCGACAAGCTCGAGGCCTTCTGGCGCGGGCTGGGCAGCGAGGTCGAGCGGCTCGACCCGGCCGATCACGACCGCATCCTCGCCATCACCTCGCATCTGCCGCATCTGATCGCCTACACCATCGTCGGCACCGCCGACGATCTGGCCGGCCATCTCAACAGCGAGGTCCTCCGCTTCGCCGCCGGCGGCTTCCGGGACTTCACGCGAATCGCCGCCTCCGATCCGACGATGTGGCGCGACGTGTTCCTGAACAACCGCGAGGCCGTGCTCGAAGTGCTGGCGCGCTTCCAGGAGGACCTGTTCTACCTGCAGCGCGCCATCCGCTGGGGCGAGGGCGACAAGCTGTTCGACCTGTTCACCCGCACGCGCGAAATCCGCCGCGCGCTGATTCACCTCCACCAGGCGTGAGCACACCGGACGACGGCACGGAGACCCGGCCGCGCTGGGTCTTCGGCTACGGCTCGCTGATGTGGAACCCGGGCTTCGCCACACCGGAGACGAGGGCCGCGCGGCTGCAGGGTTGGCACCGCGCCTTCTGCATCTACTCGGAGCATTATCGCGGCACGCCGCAGCAGCCCGGGCTCATCCTCGGCCTGCTGCCGGGCGGCGCCTGTCGCGGTCTTGCCCACCGGTTGCCGGATGAAGACTACGATACGGTGCGCCGCTACCTGATCCATCGCGAGATCGACAATGACGGCGTCTATCGCGAGACCGTCCGGCCGATCCATCTCGACGACGGCCGCGCCGTGCCGTCTCTGGTCTACCTGGCCGACCGCCAGCACCGCCAATTCGCCGGCAAGCTGCCGCTCGAGACGGCAGTCGGCCTGGTGCGTCACGGACGCGGCGCCACCGGCAGCAACCTCGACTACGTCGAGAACACGGTGAGACACCTCGTCGAACTCGGCCTGCGCGACCGCGCGCTCGAGGAGCTGGCGCGCCGGGCGGCCACGCCGTAACGCTTCATCGTCTTCCGGACCGCGAGCGTCTCGCTCGCTCAGAAGCATGAGCGAGCGAGACGCTCGCGGTCCGGAAGAGCATGAGGACCAACTCTAACCGCGCGCGCTGCCGTCGCTGAAGACGGCGCTGGTGATGAAGCGCAGCTCGTCGCGCGCCTGATCGATCGACAGGCCGAGCCGGCGGCGCAGCACGACCCAGGCTTCCGGCGCGCACGCCACCGCGAGCGCATTGAGGGCCCGTTCGCGCGACTCGGGCGGCATCGCCGTCAGCTCGCGATCGAAGCAGATCGCCAGCTGATGACGGTTGGAATTGTACATCTGCCCCACCATGTCCGACGCATTGGGCGAGCGGCGTTGCAGCGTCTCGACGAAGGTCCACATCGGCAGGAGGCGTTCGCAGCGATCGCTGCACTGGTTGGTGACCGCGGCGATGCGTTCCTCGATCGACCATGCGGCGCCCAGATCGGGAAGGTCGCCAACCACGGCGGCGAGCATGCGGCCGAGCACGGCGACGTAGAGTTCCGCCGTGTCGGAAAAATGCTGGAATACGGTGCGTGCCGAGACACCGGCCGTCTTGGCAATATCGCGTACGATCGGTGCCACCTCGCCGGCCAATGCCAGCGCCAAAGCCGACGCAATGATTGCCTCGCGCGTACGAGCCACGCGATCACCGCGACCGGCGGTCGGCGCCTGTGGCGGGCGGATGGAAGCAACGAAGTTCATGCACCAATCTCCCGAATGCTGATCATCGCGACAAGAGACAAGAGAGGTGACAGACATCGCGACGCCCGCCGCTCAAACCCGTGTTCGGGTTTGCGGCGCGGGCGGATACTAATGCATCCACGACGGAAGCGCGACGATGCGCTAATAGAGCGCGTCCAGTGTAAGCAACTCGTAAGGTCCCGGAAATCGACATGAACGACAAGCCCCTTGCCGCCGCCTCACTCGCCGCCCAGGCGATGGGCTGGATCGATCCGGTGACCAAGGCCGTCGTGCCGCCCATCCATATGGCGAGCACCTATGTGCGCGACGAGGACAACGCCTACCGGTCGGGTCGCATCTACGCGCGCGCCGACAACCCGACATTCGACCAGGCCGAGGCGACCCTCGCGGCACTCGAGCGCGGCCCGAAGGCCTTGATCTTCTCGTCGGGCATGAGCGCCGCTACCGCCTGTTTCCTCGCCCTGGCGCCGGGAGACCACGTCGTCGCTCCAAAAGTCATGTACTGGGCGTTGCGCAACTGGCTCGCGACTTTCGCCACAGGCTGGGGCCTCGAGGTCGAATTCGTCGATGCCGACTGCACCGACGCCATTGCCGCCGCCGTCCGGCCCGGCGCCACCCGGCTGGTGTGGATCGAGACGCCGGCCAATCCGACCTGGTGCGTCACCGACATCGCCGCGGCAGCCGACATCGCCCATCGCGCCGGCGCCCTGCTCGCCGTCGACTCGACGGTGGCGACCCCGGTGCTGACACGCCCGATCGAGCATGGCGCCGACATCGTCATGCATTCGGCGACCAAGTACCTCAACGGCCACTCCGACATCATCGCCGGCGCCCTGGTCGGGGCGCGCGACGACGCCTACTGGGCGCGGCTGCGCACGCTGCGCGCCCAGCTGGGCACGATCCTCGGCCAGACCGAGGCGTGGCTGCTGATGCGCGGCATGCGCACCCTGTTCCCGCGCGTCGCCTGGGCCTGCCGCTCGGCCGAGGCGCTCGCGCAGCGGTTTGCCGATCACCCGATGGTGAGCGAGGTTCTCTATCCCGGGCTGCCGGGCTTTGCCGGTCATGCCATCGCCAGCAAGCAGATGGCCGGCGGCTTCAGCGGCATGCTGTCAGTGCGGGTCAAGGGCGGCGAGCGTGCGGCAATCGCCACCGCGGCACGCGTCGCGCTGTGGAAGCGTGCGACGTCGCTGGGCGGCGTCGAAAGCCTGATCGAGCACCGCGCCAGCATCGAAGGACCTGGCACGCCCTGCCCGCCGGACCTGCTGCGCCTGTCGGTCGGCGTCGAGGATGCCGGCGACCTCTTCGACGACCTCGACCAGGCCCTGCGCCGTGCCGATAACGCTTGAATTCAGTTTCTTTTGGATCGCGCGTCCCGCCCGCTCTTCTTCATGAATCATGAGCGGGTGGGACGCCCGCGGTCCGGAAGACATAAGACTTGTGATTGCTGGGAGCGCGCCACTCCGAAGGCGCTCATCCTGTCGACCACGTATCCTATGAGCGCCATCGGAATGGTGCGCTCCCAGCAATGAGCTTCGTGCCTTGCCGGCTACAACCCCAGACTGAACCCCTCGCGCAGCGGATCGTCGTCGTCGAAACGGAAGCGTGCCTCGCCGGTCCGATGCGCGCGGCCGCCGACCTCGACGACCACCGACCTGCGGCCGCCGACCGGCGCTGCATCGCGCAACACCTTTCCGGTGAACACGGCACCGGTGCAGCTCTCGAACAGGCGTTCTTCGCCCGGGCGCACGTGGCGTCGCACGACCTGCAGGGCCATGCGCGCCGTCACCCCGCTGCCGGTCGGGCTGCGATCGATCTGGCGGCCGGCGAAGACGCAGATGTTGCGGCTCGGCCGCCCGTCGGCGCCCTTTTCGCCGTCGGTCAGGATGGTGCCGTAGAGGAAAGCGAGATCGGGCTCGTGGGGATGGTCGATCGCGATCGCCTTCGCCGCGGCGAGCGCGATCTCCTCGCCGGCATCGACGATCTGCCGCATCGGCGAGGCCTCGAGGTCGAGCCCGATAGAATCGGCGGCCAAGAAGGCATAGAAGGCGCCGCCATAGGCGACGTCGACGGTGACCGGTCCCCACGTGCGCGTGGGCGCGATGCGGTCGAGCACATAAGCGAAGGCCGGCACGCTCTCGAACCGAACCATGCCGTCGGCCGCGACCCGCGCCGTCACCAGCCCGCAGGGACATTGCAGGCGCACCGTCGTTTCCGGCACCTGCCGCGCAACCCGCCCGCTGTCGACCGCCCAGCGCGCCAGCGCGATCGTGGCGTGGCCGCACATCGTGCTGTAGCCGTCGTTGTGCATGAACAGCACGGCGAGATCGGCCTCGGGATGGTCGGGCTCGACAAGCAGCGCGCCGTACATGCCGTCATGGCCGCGCGGCTCCAGCATCAGGCCGCGCCGCAAATGGTCGAAGCGCTCCTTTGCCTCGCGCCGCTTGTCGAGCAGCGTACGGCCCTCGAAAGCCGGCCAACCGTCGACGATGATGCGGGTCGGCTCGCCGCCCGTGTGCATCTCGACGGTCGAGAGGATCATCCGAACACCTGCGGCAGGGCGGCGCCGATGCGCTCGTTCATCATCTCGATCGAGCCGTCGGTGTAGGCGGCGATCTTGGCGCAGGCGAGATGGCGGGCGAGCGGATACTCGGCGCGCAGGCCGTTGGCGCCCATCGCCTGGATACAGTCGGCGATGCGTCGCACCGCCATCTCGGTGGCGAACTTCTTGGCGTGCGCTGCCGGCAGCACGGCATCGCCCGCTTCGTCGATCAGGCGCGCCGCGCGATAGGTGAGAAGCCGCGCCGCCTCGAGGTCGGTCGCCGCATCGACCAGCTTCCAGCGCACGCCCTGGTGCTCGAGCACCGGCTGGCCGAACGTCCTGCGCTGCCGGGTGTAGCGCACCGCCGTTTCCAGCGAGGCCTGCAGCATGCCGCAGCACATGGCGGCGACATAGGCGCGCGCACCGTTGATGCCGGCCAGCGCCGCCTTGAAGGCGCGGCCCGGCGGATGCAGCACGGCCTCGTCGGGCGCGATGTAGTCGACCAGGCGGAACCCGCCGACGCCGATCGCGTGACCACCATGCAGCTCGAACGGCTTCTCGCGATGGAAGCCCGGGCGATCCGCCTCGATGGCAAAGCAGGCAATGCCGCGGTAGCCCTGCGCCTTGTCGGTCTGGGCGTAGGCCACCGAGAGGCCGGCCACCGCCGCGTTGGTGATCCAGGCCTTGGCGCCGTTCAGCTTCCAGCCGCCGTCGACCCGTACCGCGGCCATCTCGAGGCCGCCGAAATCGCTGCCGACGCCGGGCTCGCTCAAGCCCGCACAGCCGATCAGCTCGCCGGCGATCATGCGCGGCAGCAGGCGCGCCACGTGCGCCGGCT
>NZ_JBFWZI010000226.1:0-9825 GCF_050185545.1 Reyranella sp.
GTCGGCCCCGCCAAGTCGACAAATCGATCGGCGCCGCATATGGTCCCGGCCCGGAAAACCACGCCCCGCCGCCGCCGCTCCGCTCATGCTCAAGGTCCGCATCATTCCCTGTCTCGACGTGAAGGACGGCCGTGTCGTCAAGGGCGTCCGGTTCGTCGATCTGCGCGATGCCGGCGACCCGGTCGAGCAGGCCCGCCTGTACGACGCCGCCGGCGCCGACGAGCTGACCTTTCTCGACATCACGGCGAGCCACGAGAACCGCGACACGATCCTCGACGTCGTCGCCCGTACCGCCGAGCAGTGCTTCATGCCGCTGACCGTCGGCGGCGGTGTGCGCCAGATCGAGCATATCCGCCGCCTGCTGCTGGCCGGCGCCGACAAGGTGTCGATCAACTCGGCCGCCGTGGCGCGGCCCGAGTTCGTGCGCGAGGCGGCAGAGAAGTACGGCGACCAGTGCATCGTCGTGGCGATCGACGCGCGCCAGACCGGGCCCGGCAGGTGGGAAGTCTTCACCCATGGCGGCCGCCAGGGCACCGGGCTCGACGCCGTCGCCTGGGCGCGCCGCATGACCGAGTCTGGCGCGGGCGAGATCCTGCTGACATCGATGGATCGCGACGGCACCAGGCAGGGCTTCGACCTCGAGCTGACGCGCGCAGTGTCCGATGCGGTGCCGGTGCCGGTGGTCGCCTCCGGCGGCGTCGGCACGCTCGATCACCTGGTCGACGGCGTGCTCAAGGGTGGCGCCTCGGCGGTGCTCGCCGCTTCGATCTTCCATTTCGGCGAGTTCACGATTGCCGAGGCGAAGGAACGACTGGCACGCGCCGGCGTTCCGATCCGACAAATCTCGCACGGCGCGGCAAATTGAAGTAAAATGTTAATTGCCTCCCTGTCGGAGGCGCCGAGAGACCCCTCCATGGCGAAAAAGAAGAAAGCCAAGAAAAAGGCAACCAAATCCGGCGGCGCGGCTGTTGATGAGCACGTGCTCGATCGCCTCTATCTGGTGATCGACAGTCGCAAGGGCGCCGATCCCGATACCTCGTACACCGCGCGACTGTTCAGTCGCGGCCGTCAGCAGATCGCCAAGAAGCTCGGCGAGGAAGCCGTCGAGGCGCTGATCGAAGGCGTACGCGGCGACAAGGGCAAGCTGGTCGGCGAGAGCGCCGACGTGCTCTATCACCTGCTTACGCTGTGGGCGGCGACAGGCGTCAAGCCGGGCGCCGTGTGGGAGGAGTTGGCGCGCCGCGAGGGGCTCTCGGGCATCGCCGAGAAAGCCGGCCGCCAAAACTGACAGAAAAGGGCCTGACGGAACAAAGTCGCATTGCGCGGCTGTGCAGGCTGCGGGAACGTGGCCCGGCCCGAGCTGGAGTCCGTCATGCCCGCCCCTGTCATGCCCGCATACGATCGCAACAACATCTTCGCGCGCATCCTGCGCGGCGAGCTGCCGTGCCGGAAGGTCTACGAGGATGACTTTGCCCTCGCCTTCCACGACATCAACCCGCTGGCGCCGGTTCACGTGCTGGCGATTCCCAAGGGCGAGTACGTCTCCCAGGCCGATTTCTGTGCCGCCGCGCCGGCCGAGCTGGTGGTCGGCTTCTGGCGGGCGGTGGCCAGGATCGCGCACGATCTCGGGCTCGAGCAGGAGGGCTATCGCATCGTCGCCAATCACGGACCGAACGGCGGGCAGCTCGTCTTCCACTTTCACGTCCACATCTTCGGCGGCCGGCAGATGAGTCACCGCATGGGCAACATGCCGCGCCCTTCTGATCGCGGATGAGGCGATCGGGGATCAGATCAGGCGACCGCCGATGATCGGCCGTCGCATCGTGCTCGCCGCCGGCCTGGCGCTGCCGGGAGCGGCGGAGGCGCAAAGCCCGTGGAAGGGCTACTACGCGCGTGGCACGCGGCAGCGCGAGGTGCGCTTCGCCGCCGATGACGGCACGATGCTCGCCGGCACGCTCTTGCTGCCGGCATGGAGCGAGCTGCAGCGGGTTCCCGGTCTCGTGCTGGTGGCTGGCAGTGGCCCGACCGACCGCAATGGCAACAACCCCCTGGTGCCGGCCCGCATTGATACGCTGCGCCTGATCGCCGCGCGGCTGGCCGAGGCCGGCATCGGCACGCTGCGCTACGACAAGCGCGGCATCGGCGCCTCGACGCAAATGCCGGCGGGCTCGGCCGAACAGGAAAGGTTCTGCGCCTGGGACAGGTTCGTGGACGATGTCCGCGCTGCCCACACCGAGCTCGTCAGGCACGACGAGATCAAGCGCTACGCCACCGGCCTGCTGGGCCACAGCGAGGGCGGCCTGCTGGTCCTGGCGGCCGCACCGACCATCAGCGAGAGCAAGCCGCACAGCCTCGTGCTGGCGGCGACGCCGGGTCGTCCCTATGGCGAGATCCTGCGCCGGCAGCTGCGGCGCGGGGCACCGAACCTCGTCGATGGAGTCGAGCGCGTGCTGGGCGCGATCCGGACCAATGGTCGCCCGCCATCCGGCTTGCCGGCGGAGCTGCAGCCACTGTTTCCCGCCTATATCGGCCCGTTCCTGCAAGGTGCGATGGCGTTCGATCCGGCGCCGGTGCTGGCGGCGAGCCCGCTCAGCTGCCTGCTTCTGCATGGCGGGGCCGACCAGCAGATCGTCCCGATGGACGATATCCAGCCGTTGATCGACGCACTCGGCACGCGCAGCGCCGGCGGCGAGGCGCTGGTCGCAGCCGGCGTCAGTCACAATCTCAAGACGGTGACCGGACCGGGCGATCCGGGCTTCACCGGCCCCCTGGCGCCGCCGGTTGCCGACAAGCTTGCCGCCTGGCTGCGCGCCGTGCTGGGCGCTTGATCGCGCTTCGCGGCAGGTCGATCATCCCGCCAGATTCATGTTCCTCTCCTCCGCTCGGGCAGGGCATCCGCAAATGGCAAAAAATTCCGTCATCGCGACCGGAGCCGAGTGCAGCGAGGCGTAGAGGAGGGACCGTTCTTGCTTGCGGCATCGGCCAGAAAGGTCCCTCGACTGCGCCGCCCTTGGGGCGGCTTCGCTCGGGATGACGGAGTTCATTGGCAAATGCGAATGCCCTGCCCCAGCGGGGGAGAGGAGGCCGAGATTGGGAGGGAACAGCATGACGGTGACGGTGCGCCCGGTAGCATCGGCGGTCGGGGCGGAAGTCTCCGGCGTCGATCTGCGGCGGTTGAGCGAGCCGGAGTTCGTGGCGATCCTGCGTGCCTGGACCGATCATTCGATGATCCTGCTGCGCGGCCAGCAGCTTGGCGACGACGACCTGCTGGCCTTCAGCCGGCGCTTCGGCGAGCTCGACCCGCCGCCCAATCAGGAGCGCGGCCGCATCAGCCCGCCGGGCTATCCCGACATCTACGTCGTCTCCAACGTGCTCGACGCCAAAGGCGATCCGATCGGCGCGCTCGGCGCCGGCGAGGCGGTGTGGCACACCGACATGAGCTATCTCGACTGGCCGCCCGACGCCTCGATGCTCTATTCGCTCGAGATCCCGCCGAGCGGCGGCAACACCTGGTTCTGCGGCATGCAGGCGGCGTGCGATGCCCTGCCGGCCGACCTGCGCGCGAGGATCGAGGGGCGCCGCATCAAGCACGATGGCACCTACAATGCCGGCGGCTACCTGCGCAAAGGCGTGACTCCGACCGACGATCCGATGGCCGCCCCGGGCGCCTGGCATCCCGCGATCCTGAAACATCCCGCCAACGGCCGCGCCACGCTCTATCTCGGCCGCCGCCGCAATTCCTACGTCGAGGGCTACTCGCGCGAAGAGTCCGATGCGGTGCTCGAGGCGCTATGGGCGCATGCGACCGATCGCCGGTTCGTGTACGAGCATGTCTGGCAACTGGGCGACCTGGTGTTGTGGGACAACCGCTCGACCATGCATCGCCGCGACCCGTTCGACGGCAGCGCGCGGCGCATCATGCACCGCACCCAGATCAAGGGCAGCGGGAGACCGATCGCGTTTGCGGCGTAATTCATTCTCCTCCCCACGCTTGCGTGAGCTGTCCGCGTCTTCGCGGACGGAGGGGTCAAATCTTCTGGACCGCGGGCGTCTCGCCCGCTCATGGTCATCCGTATGAGCGGGCGAAACGCCCGCGGTCCAGAAGACATGACCCCTCCGTCGCCGTAAGACGGCGACACCTCCCCAGCGAAGCTGGGGAGGATTGAACAAAGGGAGAAAACATGCGGCGACAGAAGAAGTTTTATGCCTGGGGCTATGCCGATGAGGATCTGTCGGCTGACGAGATCGGGTCGTGGGAGGCCGAGATCGCCCAGCGTTACGGCCTCAACGGCTTCGACGTGACGCCGCCGCCCAAGGCCGACGAGATCACCCTGCGCGCGCCGCGCGTCGCCGTGCCGGCGGCACTGCAATCCATCGTGCGCACCGACCATCTGACGCGGCTCGAGCACAGCTACGGCAAGGCGGGCTTCGACACCACGCGGATGTTCATGCGCTCGGTGCCGCATCCGCCCGACGCGGTCGCCTTCCCGCAGACCGAGCAGGACGTCGTGCGCGTGCTCGACTGGTGCGATTCGATCGGCGCCACGGCGATCCCCTACGGCGGCGGCTCGTCGGTGGTGAAAGGCATCGAGCCGCCGGCCACCGCCGGCAAGGTCGTCACCATCTCGACTCGCCACATGGACAAGGTGCTCGAGGTCGATCCGGTGAGCCAGGCGGCACGCATCCAGGGCGGCATCTATGGCCCCGCGATCGAGGACCAGCTGCGCGAGTCGCCCTTCACCATGCGCCACTACATGCAGGCCTATCGCTGCTCGACCCTGGGCGGCTGGATCGCCACGCGCTCGGGCGGCCACTACGCCACGCTCTACACCCACATCGACGATTTCGTCGAAAGCACGCGGGTTGTGACGCCGGCCGGCACGCTCGAGACCCGCCGCCTGCCGGGCTCCGGCGCCGGCCCAAGCCCCGATCGCCTGTTCATCGGCTCCGAAGGCATCCTGGGCATCATCACCGAGGCCTGGGTTCGCCTGCGCAAGAAGCCGACGTTCCGCTCCTCCGCGTCGGTGCGCTTCAAGGATTTCTTTGCCGGCGCCGACGCGGTGCGCGACATCACCCAGGCCAACCTCTATCCCGCCAACTGCCGCCTGCTCGAGGCGCGCGAGGCGCTGCCCGGCATACCGTGGAGCAGCGAGGAGGCGGTGCTGGTGCTGGCTTTCGAATCGGCCGACCATCCGCTCGATGCCTGGATGAAGCGTGCGCTCGAGATCTGCGCCGCCCATGGCGGCGTCGCCGACGCCGGCGCCGACGACGAGAACGCCCATCGCTCGGGCGCCGCCGGCGCCTGGCGTAACCGCTTCATCCGCGCGCCGCACTATGGCGAGCATGCGGTGGCGCGCGGCATTCTGTCCTCGACCTTCGAGACCTCGATGACCTGGGAGCGCGTGCGCGACTTCTACCAGAAGATAACGGCGATTACAAGGGACACCATCAAGCGCGTGACCGGGCGCGAGGGCACGGTGACCTGCCGCTTCACCCACGTCTATCCCGACGGGCCGTGCCTCTATTTCACCTTCGGCGGCATCCTCGACAAGCGCCGCCAGCTCGAGCAGTTCATGGAGGTGCTGTCGACCTGCACGGCGGCGACCGTCGAGCATGGCGGCACGACCACGCACCATCACGCCGTCGGCCGATTCCATCGGCCGTTCTACGACAGGCAGCGACCCGAGCTGTTCGCCCGCGCCCTGCGCGGCGCCAAACGCGAGCTCGATCCCAAGGGGATGATGAATCCGGGCGTGCTGATCGATCCGTGATGACGGTCGTTCTCCCGCCCGGCAAAAGCCGGGCGGGAGAACGACAAGCGCCTCAGAGCGCGATGCCGACCAGCTCGGTCTGGTCCTGGATGAAGGCCAGCACCGCCGCCTCCGCCGCCGTGACGCTGTCCTGCGTGCTGTCGACCTGTTCGAGGATCTGGTGGGCGAATGCGTTGGCGGGCGAAGGCGTGCTGTCGAAATCGATGTCGGCGGCAGCGAACTGCTCGCTGAGATAGGCGCCGACCGTCGCCTTGTTGGCGATCGCGGTCAGATCGAGGCCCGCCTCGGAGTTCATCGCCCCATAGGCCAGCAGCAGCGGGAAGAGGCCCACCGCCTGCGGCGAGGCGAGGTTGGCCGTCAGATAGCTCTGCCAGTAGGCGAGGCCGGGCGCGTCGGGCGCACGACCGAACTGCTCCTGGTACTGCGCCGTGATGAAGGCGGTGATCTCGGCCGCGGTGGCATGTTGCGGGTTGGCCAGGAAGGGGTAGGCCGCGCCGGTCTCCGGCTGCGCGGCGAAGCTCGACGCGATGGCCTTCAGAGTCGCCTGGGTATCGGGTCCGGCCAGCAACTGGTTCTGCCAGAACCCGGTGCCCAACGGATCGCCGGCGCGGCCGAGATAGCCGACATAGAGCCGCTCGATCTGGGTCACCGGGTCGACCAGTCCGACATTGGTGCCGACGTCGCCGTCGGAGGCAACGAAGAAGAAGCTGCCCAGTTCCGGCGTCGGCATGGCTATCGTCGCCACTTCCTGATGGTCGCTGAAGACATGCAGCGAGCCGTTGGCGAAGCTGACCGAGGCCGTCGCCAGCGCGAGGTCGGTGAAATCCAGGAGATCACCGGCATCGAAATCGCTCACCGCGATGCCGGCGAGCTCGGCCGTGGTCCCCTGGATCTCGTTGTTGCCGGGGCCACCCATGATCGAGTCGGCGCCGCCGTTGGACTGGATCAGGTCGTTGAACACGCTGCCCTGGATCTGCTCGGCGATGCTGGTGCCCAGGATCAGATACTGCTGCGCGGGATCGAGCTGGTAGACCGTGATGTCGGCCGGATTGGTGGAAACCCAGTAGCTGGCATCGTGAACGCCGATGTATTCGACGTCGTCGACGAAATCGATGTTGTCGTAGACGGAGATCGTGCCCGGAGTCGTGCCAGGGCCCAGGACTGTCGTGGTGTGCCCGGTGACCGCAGCCGCCTGCGGATCCTCGGGATGGAACCAGCCCATGCGCACGATCGTGCCGGCCGCCACCTCGGACGACCAGTCGACAACCGGCGACGGCTGGGCGCCGGAATAGGTGATCCGCCAGAATCCGCCCGGCTGATTGTCCGTCGGATCCAGAAAGGCGTTCGGCAGCGGCATTGACGCGCCGGCGCCGGCCGCGACATTGTCGGCGATCCAGTTGCAAAGGTTGGTGTTGGGAACGAGACCATAGACGCTGGCGAAGGCGTTGGCCGACGCGACGATGGCATCCGGTGTCGGCAGGCCGGTGTAGCCTGCGGCCTCGACCGCGGCAGCGATGCGCGGATCGACCGACCAGACATCGTAGACGACGTATTCGCCGCTGGTGACCGACACGGTCGGCGTCGTCTGGGCATTGAACTGGGCCGGCCAGATGATCTGGTTGCCCACGATCAGCTCGACCGTGTCGCCCGCGGCGACCGTATAGTCCTGGGTGATGACCTGGCCGTTGACCTTCCATTGCGACGTCACGTTCGGCGTCGCCCAAAAAGCATCGTCGCCCTTTGAGTTGTGCGCCACCTCGGTCGGCAACAGGGTGATATTCGTGAAATTCGGTGTCGTCGTGCCGAACGACTGCATCAGGATCGTCGACAGCGAGACCGTTTCACCCGGACTGCCGACCACTGCGACGGGCAGTGACTGTTCCAGAATGATCGGCGCCTGCGGCGTGTAGGTGACCACCGTTCCACCCTTGCCGTCGCTGCTCAGGGTGAAGTCTTCGGGGGTCAGGGTATTGCCTTCGGGAAACAGCGACTCTTCGTCGATCATTTCGACGGCGAGCGTGGCGACGATCGATCCGGTCTGATTGGGACCCGAATAGAGCGCCAGGTAGAGAACGTTCGGCGGGGTCGGTATCGTCAGGAAGCCGTCCGATTGCGCGACAACGCCCTGCAGGTCGATCGTGTTGCCGCCCACGCTCGTGAAGCCGAACACGCCATCGAACGTGGCGACGTTGGCCAGGGTCACCGACCCGGTGCCGTCGGCGAAGATAACCTGCTGACCGGACCCGACAGTGCCTTCGACCGCGAGCTGGCCGCCATCCTCGAGCACGATCAGGCCGGAGCCCGCCACCGTCACGCTGGCGGCAATGTCCATGCCGCCATCGACCTGGATCAGCCCGCCATTGGTGATGGTCTCGCCCGTGAACGACAGGAAGCTCTCCTGGCTCACCAGAACCACGGTCGAGGAATCGGTGTTCAGCAGCGTGAAGTTGCCGGGATTGACGCCGTCGCTCTGCGACTCGATGGTCAGGCTGCCGCCCATGGCAGAAACGATGATCTGGCCTTCGAACGAGGTGTTGCCCTGGACGAGGAAAGTCGCTCGCAAAGGCGAAGTGACAGGATGGCCGCCGGTCGCGAACAGCCGGGTGGCAAACGACGGCGTCCCGGTGCTTGGGCCGAAGCTCGAGTCGATCGCCGTCAGGGTGACGGAAGACGCGGTCGCCGACCCGCCCAGGACGATTGTCTGCCCGAGTATGGACGAGCCTTGGCCGATGGTCGGGTTGCCGGACCCGATCATCGCGGTGTCGAGCGCGACCGGTACGGTGTCGGTCGTCCAGTTGGCCGGCGTGAACCAGTCCCCGACGACGCCTGAAACCCATGTCTGTGTTGTCATGCAACCCCCGATAACGCGCCCCACCGTGCACGAAAGCTAAGATGCGTTCGACATCGAGGACAGGCGAAAATCTTGCTTCGCAGTTTCAAGATGTCGCGTCCAAGACCCGGCGTGCCTCGATGGGCGCCCGCTCTCGATCGGTCCTGCCACCACCAAGCGGCACGGGCGCGCGCCAGCAGCTTGCACAAGACAGGCGCTTCATGGATCGTTGATCCGTCTCGGGATTGGCCCGGGGCAGGCGTTCTCAGGGCGGGGTGGAAGTCCCCACCGGCGGTGATTGCGATTCGTCGCATCAGCCCGCGAGCGCCCATTCCGCAAGGAATGGGGTCAGCAGATCCGGTGAAACTCCGGGGCCGACGGTAACAGTCCGGATGGAAGAGAGCGCGACGCGCGACCGTCGATGTCGCCACGCTTGTCGTGGGGCATCGGGGTCCTGTGCTCGTGCACCCTGATTCAAGCCTCAAACTTCGTATGAGGATCTCATGAATCAGACGACGAACAGCATCACCGAAGACTCGCAAATCCATCGGCCGACCACGGGCGAACAGCGATTTGCCTTCGTCCAATCGTGTTGGCACCGCGAGATTGTCGACCAGGGCCGGCAGGCCTTCCTGGGCGAGATGGCGCGGCGCGGCGTCGAAGCTGGTCGAATCGACCTGTTCGAGGTGCCGGGTGCCTTCGAGCTGCCGTTGCACGCCAAGCTGCTGGCGAGAACGGGGCGGTATTGCGCGATCGTGGCCTGTGGGTTCGTGGTCAACGGCGGCATCTACCGGCACGAGTTCGTGGCCGAGGCCGTCATCAACGGCCTGATGACCGTGCAGCTGGAGATGGAAGTGCCGGTCATCTCCGCCGTGCTGACGCCGCGCGACTTCCACGACCACGAGGAACATCGCCGGTTCTTCCACGAGCATTTCCGCGTGAAGGGCACCGAAGCCGCCGCCGCCTGCGTCAGCACGACCGGCGGCGTGCACATGATCCGCGAGCTGGCCAAGGCAGCGTAGGGCCCGTCCCCTGCAGTCGAGCCGCTCGCGGCCCGACTGCAGGGGATACAGGCAGGCTGCTGCTGCTGCTCGTTCCAGGGGCTGGAGCTCGACGCCCGCATCATGGGCACAACACAGGCTTTGCAGGGCCGTGCCCTCATAGGCGTCAAAAAGGACCCCACCCTGAGGAGCGACCCGGAAGGCCGCGTCTCGATTCGGGTTA
>NZ_JBFWZI010000227.1:0-9814 GCF_050185545.1 Reyranella sp.
CCGCCCGCTCAGAATCATGGGCGGGCGGGACGCCCGCGGTCCGCACGAGTCACCCACCCGCCATCAGGTCGGCCAAGGTCGGGTCGGCCGCGAGTTCGGCCGCCGTGCCGCGCCGCACGATCCGGCCGCGGCTCAGCACGACGCCGCGGTGCGCCACGCGCAAGGCCTGGCTGGCGCGCTGCTCGGCCAGCACGATGGCGAGGCCGTCCGCCGCCATGGCCGACAGGCGCTGCAGAAGATCGCCGACGACCACCGGCGCCAGCCCGAGCGTCGGCTCGTCCAGCAGCAGCAGGCGCGGCCGGTTCATCAGCGCGCGCGCCAGCGCCAGCATCTGTTGCTGGCCGCCCGACAGCAGCCACGCCCGTGCATGCGGCCGTTCGCCGAGCATGGGAAAGAGCGCCATCATCTCGGCCGCCCGTTGCCGGCGCTCCGCGGCCGGCAGCGACGACGAGGCCTCGAGGTTCTCCCGCACGGTGAGACCCGCGAACACGCGCCGCCGTTCGGGCACGTAGCCCACGCCCATCAGCACGCGCTGCTCGACGGCGAGCGTCGCCACCTCGCGTCCGAACAGGCGCACCTGTCCCGGCCGGAAGCCGAGGATGGTCTCGAGCAGGTTGGTCTTGCCGGCGCCGTTGCCGCCCAGCACGGCGACGATCTCGCCCGGCTCGACCGCGAGCTCGCCGATCTCGAGCACCGCACTCATGGCACCGCACTCATGGCACCGCCCTCATGCCGCCTCGTCGAGACCGAGGAAACTCGCGCGCACGCGCGGGTCGGCACGCACCTCGGCCGGCCGGCCGACGGCGAGCAGCCGGCCACGATCGAGGCAGACCAGGCGATCGCTGAGGCGCGACAGCAGCTCGATGTCATGATCGACGACCAGCAGCCCCAACCCGGCGTCGCGCAGGCCGCGCAGGGTCTCGACCAGGTCGGCCCGTTCGCGGTCGGTCGCGCCGGCCGCCGGCTCGTCGAGCAGCAGGAACGCAGGCCTGACCGACAAGGCCCGCGCCAGCTCGGCGCGGCGCGTCTCGCCCTCGAGCAGGCGCGCCTGGAAGGTGCGGCCCACGCCCGCCCAGGCAATGGCGTGCGCCGGCAGAGGCGTGATCGGCCGCTGGTCGAGCGCGATCGTCCCGTCGTCCGCCCGCTCGAGTCCCGAGATCACGTTCAGGAGAGTGGTCTTGCCCGATCCGTTGGGCCCGATCAGCCCGACGATCTCGCCGCGCGCCAAGGTGAAGGAGACGCCGGCCAGCGCCTCGACGCCGCCGAAGCGCTTGACCACCTGCTCGACGCGCAACTGCCGCGGGCCAGCATCCGATGTCAGCAAAGCCGGCCACGCTGGCGTTGGTGCCTCGGCCGCCCTTGCGCCGCGCAGGCGATCGGCGAGGCCGGCCAGCCCGTCGGGTGCCCACAGCACGACCGCGAGCGTCGCCACGGCGTAGGCGAGCAGCCAGGCGCCCTGGAAATCGCGCAGCAGCTCCGGCAGCCCGACGGCCAGCGCCGCGCCCAGCACCGCGCCCATCGGATGCCGCGTGCCGCCCAGCACCACCGACGTGAGGCAAAGCACCATGATCGAAAAGCCAGTCGCTTCCGGCGAGACGACACCGCTCAGCGCTGCCGAGAAGCCGCCGGCCAGGCCGGCCAAGGCGCCGGCGACGACAAAAGCCGCGAAGCGCCAGCGTCCGCCATCGATGCCGAGCGTCGCTGCGAGCAGGGGCGCCTGGCGCAACAGCCGCGCCTGCTCGCCCACACGGCCGCGCACGAGCGCGGCAGTGGCCAGCACCAGGACGATCAGGCAGGCCCACACCACGGCGAGCAGCACTGGCCCGCGCGGCAGCCCGCGCGTGAAGCCGGCGAGGCCGTTGGCGCCGCCGGTAAGGGTCTCGGCATGCACCGCCACGAGGTTGACGATCGAGGCCAGCGCCAGTGTCGCCAGCGCGAAGTAATGCGACTGCAGGCGCAGCAGCGGCCCGCCGACGATGGCGGCGAGGCAGGCGGCGGCGACCAGGGCCACCGGCAGCGCCAGACCACCCAGCGCGGGCGCCAGCAGGGCCGTCGCATAGGCGCCGACACCGAACAGCGCGCCCTGCGCCAGGTTGAGCGCGCCGAGATAGCCGAAGATCAACTGGTAGCCCAGCCCCATCAGGGCATAGACGCCGATCAGGGTGACCATGCGCTGGCCGAACGGCGGCAGCAGGGTCAGGGCCACGATCGGCGGCAGAATGAGAACGACCAGCCAGAAGAGTCCGGGGGACCGCATGTCAGGCACGGCGGCCGACCGGCTCGCCGAACAGGCCCTGCGGCCGCACCGCCAGCACGACCAGGACGCTGATGTAGAGCGCGGCCGAAGCCCAGGCGTCGCCGAACGCCGCCGACACGAAGGTCTCGAACACGCCGATGCCGAGCGCGCCCAGCAGCGCGCCCGGCACGCTGCCCCAGCCGCCCAGCGCCACCGCGATGTAGGCCTTGAGCATGTAGCCGGCGCCCTGGGTCGGGGCGACCAGGAACTGGTGTCCCAGCAGCAGGCCGGCAATGCCGGCGAGCGCGCCGGCCAGGGCGAGCGACAGCAGGACGTAGCGGCCGACCGGAATGCCGACGGCGCGCGCCATGTGACGATCGGCCGACACCGCGCGCATGCGCCGGCCGGTCTGCGTGCGCTCGAGCAGGAACCAGGTCGCCAGCACCAGCGCGCCGCCCAGCACGATGATGGCGATCGGCTGGCGGCCGAGCGCGAGGCCTGCCATCGCGAACGAGCCGCTGCCGGCGAGCGCGGGCGCCGTGCGCGGCGCCGTTCCCATCTCCACGGTCAGGCCCTGCTCGATGATGGCGGCGAGCGCGATGGTGGCGACGAAGGTCGCTTCGGGGGGGCGCGCCGCCAGCGGCGTGATCGCCACGCGGGCGGCAACGATTCCGGCGAGCGCGAGCGCCGCCGCCACCAGGGGCAACAGCACCACGCCCGGCAGGCTGGTCCAGGCACCGATCGCCACCGCGACGGCGCCGCCCAGCACGACGAGATCGCCATGCGCGAAGTTCACCGCACCGGCAGCATTGAGTGCCAGCACGAAGCCCAGCGCCACCAGCGCGTAGGCCATGCCCAGCGCCAGCGCGTTGACCAGAAGCTGGACGGTGATCAGCGCCCCTGCATCGATGGTTGTGGCATCATGCTCGCGGCATCGATGGTCGCGACGTCAGTGTTCGCGCGGCGCGTGCTTGCCCAGGATGCGCTGCAAGGTGCGCCGATGCATGTTGAGACGGCGCGCGGTCTCCGAGACGTTGCGATCGCACTGCTCGAACACGCGCTGGATGTGCTCCCAGCGTACGCGATCGGCCGACATCGGGTTGCTGGGCGGCGGCGGCAGCTTGCGGCCGAGCGACGTCAGCGCCTGCTCGATGGCGTCGGCGTCGGCCGGCTTGGCGAGGTAATCGATGGCGCCTTCCTTCACCGCGGCAACGGCGGTGGCGATGTTGCCGTAGCCGGTCAGCACGACGATGCGGATATCGGGCCGCGCCTGGCGCAACGGCCCCACCAGCTCCAGCCCGTTGCCGTCGCCCAGCCGCAGATCGATCACGGCAAAGGCGGGCGGCCGCGCGGTCTGCGCCAGCGCCTCGGCGATCGAACCGACGGCCGAGACGATGAAGCCGCGTTGCTCGAAGGCCCGGGCGGTCCGGTTGCGAAAGGCCGCATCGTCATCGACGATCAGCAATGTGCGGTCCTTGTTCGCCGTCGCACCGTCGATTGCGGGCGACACGGGTCGGCCCGTGCCTGTGTCCTGGCTCATGGCGACTCCTTCGACATCGTCGCTATGTAGCCTTGAAGACGGGGTTTGGCCAGCGCACCGATACTGCAGCGCCCGTGCCGAGCCGGCGATTCCCGAAGGTCACGGTCGCGCCGGTACGCTCCAATAGCGTTTTGGCGATGAAGACACCCAACCCCATGTGTCCCTCCTCGCCCTGGCGGGTCGAAATGAAAGGTGTTCCCAATTCGTCCAGCAGGGCCTCGGAGAAGCCCGGACCGTCGTCCGACACCTCGACCTCCGACCATTCCGTGGTCCAGCGCGTCGCGATCGTGATCTCGCTGCGCGCGAACGAAACGGCATTCTGGACGATATTGCCGATACCCTGCATGAGCTCGGGGCTGCGCACCTGGATCGGCGCCGTGGTCGGGGCGCCCTCGCCCGTCGGGCCGGCTTCGAAGGCGATGGTGATGCCCTCCCGGCCGTAGGGCTGCGCCGCCGCCTCGATCAGGGCCGGCAGCGGCACCAGGGTATAGGCGTCCGACACGTCGCCGGCCGGATCGACCGACAGCCGGGCCAGGATGGTGCGGCAGCGCTCCGATTCGGACGACAGCAGCTCGACATCCTCGCGCAACGGATCGTCAGCCTCGACCTCGCGCAGCATCTCCTTGGTTACCACGGCGATAGTCGAGAGCGGGGTGCCGAGCTCGTGCGCGGCCGCGGCGGCGAGCGCGCCCAGCGCCGACAGCCGCTGCTCGCGCGACAGCGCCGCCTGCGTCGCCGCCAGGGCATCGGCCATCTGCCGGCCCTCCTCGGCCAGCCGCCAGCCATAGAGCGTGGTCAGCAGCGTCGTCAGCGTGAGGCCGGCCCACACGCCGGCGCGATAGATGTCGGGCAGCTCGGGTGGCGGGCCGTGCCATGGCAGCGGCTGATGGAACAGGCCGAGCAGGCCGATGCACAGGATGGTGAGCAGCGACAGCCCGATGTTGCTGGCGAGCGACAGGATGGTGGCGCCGATGGCGACCGGCGCCAGCAGCAACAGCACGAAGGGATTGGTCAGCCCGCCGGTCAGATAGAGCAGCACGGCGAGTTGCAGCACGTCGAAGGCCAGGAACACGGCTGCCTCGCGGTCGTCGACGCGCGCCGAGGCCGGCCGGCCGATGCTGACCGTGAGGTTGAGCAGCGCCGACAGCGCGATCGCACCGAACACCGCCAGCAGCGGCAGCGCGAAGCCCAGCCCCCAGTGCACGACCGAGACGGTGAAGAACTGGCCGGCGACGGCAGCCCAGCGGATGAGCACCAGCGCGCGCAGCCGCACGCCACCGCGTGTCGGCAGGCTGGACCCCGCGGCGGCCGACGACAACGGGCCGGGGGCTGCCCCGGTCGAGGTTGGCGAAGCCGTCCCGACACGAGCTCCAGCGCGAACACCGACCCTGGCCATGGCGCTACTCCTCGAGCATCAGGTGCTTGCGATGAACGGTGGTGAAGAGCGGGATCTTGCGCTGTCTCCGACGGTCCGGCGGCTCCTTCGCCAGGCGGCCGACCTCGCCCAGGATGAAGCCAGTGATGGTCGGCAGCGGCAGCTCGCGCGCCTCGTCGAGCCTGACCCAACGGATGTCGCCGAGCTCGCTCGAATGGCGGATCTCGCCCGTGGCATCCTCGGCGCGTGCCATGAAGAAGCGGGCGTTGAAGCGGCGCGGCCGGCCGGGCGGCGTCACGGCGCGCGCGATCAGGTCGAGGCAGTCGAGCGCCGGCGCAAACCCCTTGTCGAGGAAGCCGCGCCAATGCTCGCCGAAATCCTCGTCAGGTGGTCCGTTCTTCAGGGGCTTGCCCAGCATGAGCCCGGTCTCCTCGAAGGTCTCGCGCACCGCGGCAACGGCCAGCGCGCGCGCCCGTTGCGCCGTCGCCGCCTTGCGCAGTCGTTCGTCGACGAAGCGGTCGAGCGGCGTCGCCACCGGCACGCGCGCGTCGTCCGGATCGACCCGCCCGCCGGGGAACACGTAGCGATTGGGCATGAAGGCGTGCTTGGCGTCGCGACACCCGAGCAGCACTTCGGGAATCCTGCCGCGCTGGCGCACCAGGATCAGGGTCGCCGCATCGCGCGGCCGCAGGTATGGGTATTTCTTGTCCTCGTGGGTCGGGTCGACTGGCCGCTCGGTGATGGGCCGCTCGCTGCCGAGCTTCGGGACTGAATGGTCGTAGCCTTTGTCGGTGCCGCGCACGATGGCGCCGGCGGGAATCGTTCGCTTGCTCATGATCGCAACGATAGTCTTCCGGACCGCGGGCGTCTCGCCCGCTCTTCGCATGGCGGGCGAGACGCCCGCGGTCCGGAAGACTGAAAGACGAACCCGCAGCCCCCATATCCCATAGACGCGCGGTCGAATTTCGGAGCGGCTCGATGGAAGATATCGAGACCTTTCTCGCGGTCATCGAGGCGGGCAGCCAGACGGCGGCGGCGCGTCGCCTCGGGCGCTCGCTGCAGTCGGTCAACCGTTCGCTGCTGGCGCTCGAGCGTCGCGTCGGCGTCGAGCTGGTGCGCCGCACCACGCGCCGATCGGCGGCGACCGAGGCCGGCCAGGAATTCTATCGTCGCGTGAAACCCGCCTTCATCGAGATCAGCGAGGCGCACCGCGACGTGGCGCGACGGCGCGCCGAGCCGTCCGGCCTGCTCCGCATCGCCGCCCCCGTCCAGTTCGCGTCGGCCTATGTAGTGCCCGCTGTCGCCCAGTTCATGCAGCGTTACCCCGAGATCGAGATCGACCTCAAGGTCTCCGACCGGTCGGTCGACCTGCTGGGCGACGGCGTCGACCTCGCGGTGCGGATCCGCGATCTGCCGGATTCGTCGCTGAAGACGCGGCGGCTGGGACAGCTGCGCACGGTGGTCTATGGCGCGCCGGCCTATTTCGCGCGCCACGGTCGGCCGCGCCATCCAGATGACCTCGCTACCCATCAGGGCATCCTGCGACGCGCCGCCGACTCTCAAACCGACGTCTGGCGTTTCCAGATCGGACGCAAGGCCCGAACCGTTCGCGTGGCCGGCCGACTTCGAACGGACAACACCGCCGCGGCCCGGTCCGCCGTGTGCGAGGGGCTTGGGCTCGGCTATGGGCCGTTCTGGCAGGTTCGCGATCTCGTCGACACCGGCGCATTGGAGATCGTCCTGGAGAATTTCGAGACGCCACGCTTTCCCATCCAGGCCGTGTTCCCGCCGAGCGGCATGCCGCCCGCCAAGACACGGCTGTTCGCCGACCTGCTGGCGGAACGGCTCAAACACGAGCGGCTCTGACAATCGATTCTCCCGGTCCGCGAGAGTGTCTATCCCGCGCCGCGCCGATTGAAGCGCGAGCGGGGTCGATCCAACTCCGCGGCATGGAGAACGACATGACCCCAAACAGACGTACCTTGCTGTGCGCGGGCCTCGGTGCGACCGCGGAATTCGTCTCGAAGACAGGCAGCGCGACACCGGCCGCGTCATGCGATCGACCCGATGTCGCTGGCGAGTGGCGCTGCGACCAGTCCAGCCGCAGCGCGGCGGCGAGCGATTTCGGCGGCATCGTTTCCAGGACGCCGAGGGCCGTCTACCGGCCAGCCTCGCGCGACGACCTTGCCGCCTTGCTGCGCTGGGCGACGCGCCACGGCGTTGCGGTAGCAGCGCGTGGCCAGGGCCATTCGACCTATGGCCGGGCGATGACCGAGAACGGTATCGTCGTCGACATGAGCGCGCTCGCCGCAATCGGACCGGTCCAGGCCGATCGGGTCGCGGTCGAAGCGGGCGCGACCTGGGATGCTGTCCTCGCGGCGACCCTGCCACATGGCCTGACGCCGCCTGTCCTCACCAATTATCTCGGGCTGTCGGTGGGCGGAACGCTGGCGATCGGCGGAATCGGCGGGACGACGTCGCGCTTCGGCTTCCAGACCGACACCGTCCGCGAGCTCGAAATCGTCACCGGCAGCGGCGATGCCCTGACGTGCTCGGCTTCCGTGAACGCCGACCTGTTCGACGCCGTTCGCGCCGGGCTCGGCCAGTGCGGCATCGTCGTGCGGGCGACCCTCGGCCTGGTGCGCGCCCCCGAACGGGTCCGCCGCTATCAGCTTTTCTATCCCGACCTCGCGACCCTCACCGCCGATCAACAGCGTACGCTCGCCGACGGTCGGTTCCATCAACTGCAAGGCGCCATCCTGCCCAATCCTGCCGGCGGCTGGCGCTACCAGCTCGACGGCGCCGTCTTCTACGACGGCGATGACGCTGCCCTCGAGCACCAGGCGCTCGATGGCCTGTCCGATCGACGCAGCGCGGCAATCGTCACCGACGCGACCTATCGCGACGACATGTCGGCCTTCGCCAAGCTCGAACAGGCGCTGCGGTCGAACGGCCAATGGTTCAATCCGCATCCCTGGCTGCTGACCTTCCTGCGCGCAAGCAACGCCGAGCGCATCGCCCGCGATGTTGTCGCCGGTCTGACCCCCACCGACCTCGGCCCGTTCGGCCGGGTCACCTACTATCCGATGTCGTCGCGCGCCGTGCGCACGCCGCTGCTTCGCCTGCCCGACGAAGCCGTTGTATTTCCCTTCAACCTGATCCGCATTCCGGCATCGGGCGATCGAGGGGAGGCCGAGCACGCGGTGGGGCAGAACCGCGAGCTCTACGAGCGCATCCGCGACGCCGGCGGCGTCCTCTATCCCGTGAGCGCCCTGCCCTTCTCCCCCGACGACTGGAAGCGGCATCTCGGGGCGCGCTGGCAGTCCTTGCGCGAGGCCGTCGGACGCTACGATCCGGCCAACATCCTGACGCCGGGCTACGAGCCGTTCGGCAGCGCCTGAGTGGTTCACACAGGCCGACACCGCGACCGAGCTGCATGAGCGCGTTCGGGACGCCGTGCAATGCAATTTTGACCCCGGCACGGCTCCCAAACTGATCAGGCTGCATTTCGTGAGGGATGAAGTCATCGCTGCATGAAGTTGCCTCGTGACCTGTCCGGATCCGATCTTGTGAAGGCGCTCGGACGACTTGGCTACGACATAGTCCGTCAGACTGGGAGCCATATGAGACTGACGCGGCGGATCGGAGCCGCATCACATCACCATCCCGGCTCACGATCCGCCGAAGCTCGGGACGCTCGCCGCGATGCTGGGTGACGTTGCGGCTCACTTGCGGACCGACCGAGACGAACTGCTCAAGCGTCTATTCGATTGAGAACCGCTGACATCGAAGTTCGATCCTGGTCAATGCCTTGCTACGCCGCCACCCGCACCTTCAGCCGCGGCATGATCTCGGCGGCGAAGCGGCGCATCTCGCGCTCGAAGGGCTGGAACTGCAGCAGCAAGGTCTCGATGCCGGCCTGGTGGAACTGGCGGATGCGCTTGGCGACGGTGTCGTAGTCGCCGACCAGGCCGGCGGCGGTGCCGCCGTTGGTGCCGACCTTCTCGAACTTCGCCATGGTCTGCTTCATGACGACCTTGGCGTCGGTGTTGCGCTCCTGGATCACGCGCGCGTCGGCGTCGAGCGCCGCCAGCGCGAGCAGGCGCTGGAATTCCTCCTGCGCTTCCGCCTCGGTCGGGCGGGCGATCACGAAGGCGGAGAGGCCGAAGCGCAGCGGGGCGCCGGGCCGCGGCCTGCGCGCGACGTCGGCGATCAGGCGGGCGACGTCGCCGAACGGCTGGCCGTTGATGAACCACACGTCGCCCAGGTCGGCCACAAGCTGGCGCGCCGGCTCCGACTCGCCGCCGACATAGATGCGCGGCCGCGGGCGGAAGGTGCGGTGCGGCCGCAGGATGTAGTCGCTGACGTCGAAGTATTTGCCCTTCCAGGTCACCCGCTCGCCGCGCATCAGCGGCTCGACCACAGAGAGCCATTCGCGGCCGTAGGCGTAGCGCTCGTCATGCTCGAGGAAGGGGATGCCGGCCTTCTCGATCTCCGCCCGGTTCCAGGCATTCACCAGGTTGATGGCGAAGCGGCCGCGCGCGATGTGCTCGATCTGCAGCGCCATCTTCGCCAGCACGACCGGGTGATAGAGCATCGGCTTGATCGCGGTGATGATCTCGATCCGCGAGGTGAGCGCCGCCAGCGCCGCCGACGACGTCCA
>NZ_JBFWZI010000228.1:0-9736 GCF_050185545.1 Reyranella sp.
GGCGCAGTTTGCCCGCTGCCCGGGCCTTGCCTATACTTCGCGCCCCCAACGCCGGTGTAGCTCAGTTGGTAGAGCAGTCGCTTCGTAAGCGAGAGGTCGGGGGTTCAAGTCCCTCCACCGGCACCACCTGTTCCACTCACGCCTGACGCCAGCATCAGGCGCTCGCCCGACAGGGCATAGTCCACGGCCAGAGCCTTTCGGCGCTTGCCGTCCTCGTCCTTGATCGCGACCGCGACCACTAGCAGCCCGCCAGTTAGCTGCTGCAGAAGCGTCCTCGCACCCTCCGGGTCGCGCTTGGCGAGGGCAGGGAGGTCGCGCAACAGCGCCTTGTAGCGAGCCTCCAAACGGGGCAGGAGCGAGACGACGTTGCTGACTGGCTGCCGGTCCCGCGCCAACTGGTCGCGCTCGTCCTCCAGTTCCTGCAGGCGCTTGGTCAGCGACTTGTTGCCGCGCAGTTCGCCGTTGGCGATGGCGTCCACCATGTTGGCGATTTTCCGCTCGACTTCCTGAAGGCGCTTGCCGCTGGCGGCTCCCCGTCCGGCATTGGCCTTCTGCGCGCAGGCGACGTTCTGCTTGAACCACTTGATGTAGGCGGCCAGAAAGTCTGGTGCCAGCATTTGCTCGCTGATGCCGTTGAACACGGCTTCTTCGACCTCGGTGCGCCGGAGGCGCTGGCCAACCGAGCAGGCGTGTTCGCCGCCCGAGCGATGAGTGCCACAGCCATAGGAGCGGCTGTCCGAGATGATGAAACTGCCGTTGCACTCAGCACACTTCAACAGGCCAGAGAGCGCGTGGCGCAGCGGCTTGCCGCCGCGACCGATGTAGGCCGCTCGACCCTCCTTGGCAGGCACCGCGAAAATTGCGCAGGCTTTCGCGGTAGCCTTGATGCGTTGTTGCGCTGCCCGCCACGTGGCGTCGTCGATGATGCGCAATTCCGCGCATCTGCGTTCAATAGGAGCGTCACCCGGCAGATATCTTCTGCTGCTACTGTCACCCGCCTTGCGCTGAACTTTGTATGCGCCCCAGACAACGACGCCTGTGTATCGCCGGTTATTCAAAATTACTCTGACGCCGGACTGCCGCCACTTGCCATCACGGCCCTCCCAGGACGAGCCCGGTGAGGCGATGGCGTCACGATTGAGTCCATGCGCGATGCTGCGCGCAGACATACCGCCAACATACTCACGAAAGATGCGACGCACGACCGCCGCTTGCTCTAGGTTGACGGTGACCGCGTCGCCCTTGGCCGGGTTGTAGCCGAAGACTCTGCCACCAGTAGCGCGACCGTCCTTGGCGCGTGACTCAAGACCCCTTCTGATTCTGTACCGGCACTCCTTCAAGTCGTGTTCCGCCATCGCGCCTTGCATCGAGATCATCATGCGGAAGTGCTGATCGCGGCTGTCCAGACCGCTGACCGTGACAAGGTCCACGCCGATGTTGACCCACTCGTCGAGAACCGTGAACTGCTCGCCCAGCGCTCTCCAAAGTCTCTTGGAGTCCTCTGCGACGACGATGTCGAAGTCACGGCGCTTGGCGGCTGCACGCAAAGCTTGGTATTGCGCTCTGCGAGACGTGCCGCCGCTGATGCCTTCATCTTTGTATTCCGCGACCACGAGCCAGCTATTGCGCTGCGCAAGTTCGCGACACACACGTAATTGATCGTCTGCGGCGAACTTGCTGTTGCGCTTGACGCTGACTCGACCGTACAGCGCGGCTCTCAGTTGCTTGGCCATCGTCATTCTCCGTTATGCGGGCGCATCACCCGGAGGAAGTCTCCCTCTACTTCCGGCACTTCGGGATCGCACCATCTAGAACATGAAGTTGTGTGCGCCCGTCCGAACCGGCGAGTGGCAGAAAATGCGCCTCGGAGCGATGCCGGCTACCGTGAGAAGGAGACGACTCACAGCACCGCCCCGAGGCGCGCCAACACCGACTCACTCCACCGCCCGCAGCGGCGGCACTGCGCAGTCCAGCGTCTTGAAGGAGATGTGATTGAGCGCCAGCACGAACGGCCGACGCTCGGCGTCAATGCTGTCCCAGAGCGGCAAGACTGTCTGCGGATGCTGCGCGAGGTAGTCCATGAGATCTTCGGCTGTGCACAACGGCGCGCTGCCGCGTGGCGTCAGCAAGACCACGGCGGTATCGTCGAAGTCGTGCAGCACCTGCACGGTGCCGTCGAAGCGCGAGCGCAAGGCATCGACTTGAATTGTGACCATCGGCGTCATTCGCGACTGCCTCGCACAAGCAAGCGCCACGACGAGCAGCCACCCGGCTTTCCGGTCGCATCCTCAACCGCAATCCACACGCTTCCTGCGCACTGGACGAGATCACCGCGTTTGTACTGGCCCGGCAGCCATGGCCCGCGAAAATGGTCCGCGAGGCTTTTGGCTTCGCGCTCCTCCAGCGCCGCGCTCACTTCGCGCGCGACGAGTTCGCGCACTCCTGCGGCGAACTTCACCGGATCGAACGCCTTGGCCGTCATGACTGCGGTTCGTAGTTGGCACCGGCGATGTAGGCAACCGAGCCGGGTCGCACCACGCGCCAATTGGTGATGATTTCATTCAACACAGCGACGCAGTTGCACTGCCACAAACTGACCTGCGCGGCGGGACTCTCCGGGTCATCGCGCATCGCCAGCGTCGCTTCGCCAGACACAACAGACCGCACGCCTGTGGCCCCGAACGCAATGCCGCCGCCATCGATCAGCGCAAGTTGTGCGCCACTCGAATCACGCGGCGATGCGCGCGACGTGATGAAAGGCACGCCCAAAATCTGGCCGCCACGCACGCCGGCATCCGGATACAGCGGCGAACCTCCCGCGTCGCGAGCGAGACCAATCTGAGCGCCGAGCAGCGGATCGCCGACAAACACTGCCGCAGCCAAGTCGCCGTCGAACGCTTCGATCAGCGCCGGAATGTCCGCCGCAGCAGAGCCGCTGGATGGGATTGCTGTGGCTCCGTACGTCACGCTCGCGGGTGACTCACCGGCAACTCCAGCGTTGAGTGGGTTCAGGAGTGTAGCGTCAATTGCTTCGGCCAAAATGCGGACTGCATCGGCCCGCATGCCTTGTTCGGTTGCGGCATCGGCGAACCGGGCGGACTCCTGCGTGAGCACATAGACCACTGCGATCTTCAGCGGCTCCAAAATGTCCCCGTCGAGCGCCATGCGGCTGAGGGGTTTCATGCCAGCGTTGCCGACCCAGTAGGCCATCGCTCTTTCCACAAGCGCGATTGTGCGGATGTTGAGCGCAACGGGGCGCAGCCCGAGCCGACCGACAACAGAAGCTTGCGCGACCGCGCCCCAGAATTCAGCAGATTCCGGACTGCTGAGTGCAGCAGTCCATGAGCCGGAAGCCAACCCGCCGGCATCAATCGCCTCCTTCGTCACACGGGCGACGGTCGCGCCGTATTTCTCGGCGGCATATGCGGCACCGTCGCTGCGCCCGCCGGTAGCAGCGCGAGCGAGGATCGAGCGGAAGTGAGTCATACCACGGGGTAGAACAGAAATCATGATCGTGCCTCGGCGTTGGGAATTGATGCCGAAAGCGTCGCTGGGATCGCGCGGGCGGGAAAGCGCCAATCGTTGTCAATCGTTGTCAATCGTTGACCCTCGATGCATCGATGTGGGCCGCGAGGTCCCGTAGCCGATAGCGCACTCTGCCGGTGCGCCCTGCGCGGAAAAACGGCACACCTGCGCCGCCATTGGCTCGCCAATTCGCCAACGTCCCCGGCGCGCGATCAAGCAGAAGCGCGGCCACGTCCTCGTGGACGGCGTCATCCGGACTGATGAAGTGCCCGTGTTCGACGCACCATGCGCGAAGCTGCGCCTCGGTGCTCGGCTGCGCGTCGAGCGGTCCGCCGCAGTGCGGGCAGCGCGGTTCAGTCGGCGTCGTCATTAGCCGCCCGCAGCCGCGCTAGGTCCTCGCGGTAGGTCGCTATGCTTCTCACGCCAATCGGCAGACTGTTGCCGTGCTCATCAACCCACCACATCGCGCCCGTGGTCTGGCACAAGGCGTAAATCTCGCGACGCTGATCGACTGGCCAACTCTCAAACTGGCGGGCTGGTCCGCCACGGTCGAACTCGGCGGACATCAACTCAAAGGCCCGCGCCGAAACACGCTGCTGCACTCCCTCGCATGCCTTGCGCCAGAAGAATCTCAGGAGCCGACCGCTGGTGTAAGGCAGCCAGAAAAGACTTGGCGGGCGATCGGCGTCCCAAAGCGATCCCGCTGAGATGAAGAAGGTCACGATGTGGTCCACATCCGATGTGGATGTTTGCGGTAGGTGAAAGCGCTTAGTCGTCGTCATGGTGCGTTGCCTTCGGTAGTTCCAAACGGAGTTGACGCAGAGCCATCAGCATTCCGGAACGGGCGTCGCGCTCGACCTGACAGGCAGGATTCGCTTTGCGCTGGCCGAAACGGTCCAGCACGACTTCACCTTCGCGCTTGATGATTGCGCGGGCGCGCTCGATGCGCGTGTGGGCTTCCATCGCGCTCGTGAGCAGCAGCAACCCGGCGGAGTCCTCGATTCCGTACTGCTGCTGCAATTCCTGCCACAATTTTTGGCTCCCGGCAGACAGACCAGCCGGTGGACGAGGGCTGTTTTGCGGCGCGGAATTTTTCAAAGGTCACCCGGGTTTTTGCATGCACATGAGGGGGCGCGGTTTTCTGGACCGACCATTTTCAAATTCACGGCACGCCCCCGGCCAAACGTGGCAGCAGTCACCGCCCATGCCGCCTGTGCATGGAACTTCTCGAAAAATCCGGCTCGATATTTGGAAATGTCCAGAGCGCTGGGCGGCACAGGCGGCGCGATCCCGCCCATGCTCCTGCGTCCGCCCATGAACCGCCATGCCGCCCGGACCCCGTTTCTATAGGAAAATCGGGTCGATTCCCTAAGCGCTTTAAGGCCCGGGCGGTATGGGCGGCGATGGGCGGTGTGGCTCACAGTGGGGCCTCGTCGTCCACGTAGGGCGGCGGCGGGCCGTCAGCGAGCCGCCAGACGCAATACCGTTTGGCGGGCTTGTGGTCGTACTGGCCCACAGCGCGGCGCATGTGCAGGTGCCCGTAGTCCAGGACCTCGGACTTCGCGAACGCCTTGGCCAGCACACGGCCCATCAGCTTATTGGACTCGTCATCGCTCTCAGGCCAGCCACCATTTGGGGCGAGCCCGGCAGTCTTGGCCGTGTCCACTAGACTGCTGGCGAGCACCCAGCGCCCGAGCCGCTGCTGCCGCTCGACTTCCAGCGCCAACGACCGTATGAAGCCGCCGTCCGGTGAAGCAAGCCGCGCAGTGATCGTCCGGTGCTCGTCGAGCAGCGGCGCCATGCCAAAGATTTCGCGCACAATCCAGTCGAGTACGCCCATAGTCTCAAAGAACGCATGTTGGACAGGATTGCGCGGCTTGCCCGCGTCGAACCAATGTCGCACGACGGTCAACACGCACCCGGCATAGTGAGACGGGTTTGCCTCCATGTGTTCGAGAAACCCGCCTTCCGAGTATTCGGGAAACTCGTAGCCATCCGGCCTGCGCACGATCCGGACGACTAGTACGCGATTGCTCTGGTCTTCGGTCAACTGCAACCCATTGGACGTCAGCGTGAAAAGGTAATTGGAAACCGGCAGCCAAACCACGCTGCGATGCGGAACGCGACAGCCGATCAGCGCGTTGCCAGCCGTCTGGATTGCCTCAAGGTGCGGCGAGTCGAGGTGGCCCCGGAAGTTGTCGAGCAGGATGCACGGAGCGCCACGCAGCAGTGCTTCAGAAATGGACTCATCCAGTGAGCCGACGCCACCTGTGCGCTGAGTGATGGCTTGCTGCCGTTCACCCAGTGTCGTAGCGATGGCCTTGGCAAGTTTCGTTTTGCCACCCTGCGGCTCGTTGGCTTCGATCAGCAGCATCGGCTTGTTGCCAGAGAGCATGCCGCCGAGCGCGAGCGCTGGTAGTACGAGCGCCGCTACTGCCCGCGAGTGATCGGCAGCACTGGCGAACTGGTAGCCGTCCAAAAGCGCCAGCAAATCCCGCTTGGCAACATCAAACGCCACATTCGGGATCGCCTCACCTGCCGTGACATAGATGCCGGGACCGTCGTTGAAGCCGGGATGCAGAACTTGCAGGCGACCTGAATGCTCGACGGCAATCGGGCGCTTAAGCACAAGCCGGATCTCGCGCAGTTCCTCGCGCACTGCCGCAGAGGCGAGGACGACTGCCGCGCTGCTGACCGGCATTCGAGACGGGCCGAGCGTATGGCGTCCGTTCTTGAAGTGGACCTTCAGAACTTGCCGGCGATCATCAACGCGTGAAGCCAAAGCTTGATCGCGGACAGGCTGAATCGACACGCCTTCCGGCGTGCGGGCAACCTCGACGACGTGACCGTCCTGCGAATACATGCGATCACGCAACGCCCGCAACGTGATCCGGGCTGCCACGGAATGCGGCACGTCATCACTGGGCACCAACACGGCACCTGCTTCCACGTGTGGGCGGACCAGCGCAACCACGCGCGAGTCGGTCATGCCCTCTAACACGTCGCCAGCGGGCGGCTGTCCTGCAAGCACGCGCTCAATTGCGCGATTCACAGCGCGGGCCGGATCGCTCTGATCGAGCGCGTGCGGGTGATCGGCGAACAGCTTGCGTATCGTAGGCGGCGACAGCTTCTTGACGAGCAATGCCTTGCGCACGCAGGCCAGCAGGTGCGCGGAGCGGTCAGCGTACTCGACGAGACTCGGCCAGTCGTCCGCTGCGTCGTCGACTGTCGCGGCACTCGGAGCTTTGCTCCGTGCAGACACCAGCATGACCGGCTCTGGCGGGTTGCGCATCTTATCAATGCAGGTGCCTGCCAGCCGCACGATCTCTGGAGCGGGACGGCCCGCGATGGCACCAAAGTAGAACGTCTGGCTCAACGCAAAGCTTTCGCCCTTGAGTGTGCCGCCCAAAATCGCGTTGAGGACGCCGACCCAATGCGCCCGGCGCTCGCGCAATTCATTCTCGGTGCCAGTGATTGGCGCGGCGAGCGGGCAGAGGACGCGCCAGCGCGGCTTCTCGGGAGTGTGACTCGCGCTCGTGTAGAATAGCGCTTCGATCCCGGCATTAGTGCAGAGTGCTACGGCATCAGCCATTGGCATCTCGCCGCCGTCGTAGTCAGCTTCGCAGCCAGTGATTGACAGCGTGTTGGCGTCATGGCGCAGCGATCCACCCGGCGACCTCTGGTCGCCGAATGTCGCGAACTTCAGCAACGGCAACTGATCTTTGACCGTGGCGGGTCGCACCATGCGGATGACGGTTTCGAGTTCCGCGAGGGTCATCGAGCGCACCGAATCAATGCTTGTGCCCTTGTTGGTCGGAAAAATCGTGATGGTCGCGGCGCTCATTCCGGCAGCGCCTCAATCTTCAGAATGCGCTCGCGGTCCTCATCGAGCGTGATCGAGATACGCGCAGGCCACTCGCCGTGCTCACGCTCGTACTGTTCAGACGCGATGCGCACGCGCCGCATCCAGCCGGATGGCTCAAGGTAAGGCTGGTAGGGGTGCCACTCGATTATCAGGACGTCCGGCCAATCACGCGCCATGAGTGTCTCCGGCATCCTTGGGCTCGTCCGGCCGCGTGCCATCAGGATGTTTCCGACGTTGCTCGTGCTCGGTGAGCCACGCACGCGCGTCCAGCTCCGCGATCCAGCGGACTAGATCGAGTAGCGCGGCGTGGTCGAACTTCATTACCGCCCGCGAGCGGTAAAGTGCTTTTCGAGGCGCTGGCAGTCTTGCAGCGAAAACAGAAGGCGCCCGGTTGGCGAACGCTGCCCGCGAACGCCGAGCACTTCACAGGCAGTGGAAACTGCGGCGGTGGAAACCTGCAACCGGGCTGCAACCACTCGTGTCGCGACAAGTGGCGAAGTAGAACGAAAGATCTGGTCCGACATACGCACTCCAAAACGACGCCAGCGACCCGCGCAATTGCGCAGGACCAATCTGGTATGTCGTTATGGAGCGCTGTGGCCTAGCGTCGTTTGGAATGCCTCAGCGCACAGAAAGCCTGCCTGAAGTTCTGGCAGGAGGCAAATTTATGTGAGTGCTCGAATTAAGCCCGCACCATCGCGATTCAAAACTGAGATAGGAACGACGGTCTACGGCTATAGGCAGCTAGTCAAATCTGGACGGTAGCTTCGCCCCACAGCCTTTCGTATGTGGCGAGCGTATCCGCGAAGGTGTCAACGATCTGAGTGACAGCGGTTGGCGAATCGCGCCCGCCGTCCTTGAATGACGCACCTGATACGTAGCACGCCCGCCGATCCACGAACATGTAGCGGTCGTGAATGTTATCGCTAGAGCGCACAGCAATCGTAAGACCGTGCTGGGCCGTAAATGCATGCGCCGCAGGGATTAGGGACGTCAATCGGTCGCGGGTTAGCAGGCGGACGCTTGTGCCGGCTACGACCAATCCCATGTATTTGGCGACGAATTCTGCTCCCATGTAGCGATCAACAAACAAGAGTTCAGTCCTGGCTTCCGCGATCAGCCGTCGTATTACGTCGAAATAGTCGAACTCTGATGCCGTGTCGATTGCCACGCTGAGGGGACCCGCAGTCTTCAACTGCAAATCGGCCCGTGCCTCATGCAGCAAGCCTATTACCTCTCCGTGTCCTTGGTACGCAAGCCGTCCATATGAACTGCGCATCTGTGTGAGCTGGACATCGACAGTGACGCTTCGCGTGTGATCCCAGCGCTTCAGAATCGCTGCCACGCGACCTTGCCACGCCATGCCTTCCGGGCTTGAAGCCTGATCTGCTGGCGGCGCAGTGCGGATCAGTTCGCCAATTTCCCCGAGCAATTGCTGTTCTGTAAGCGCCATAGACACGTAGCCTAGTGCTGCGGCTTTCTTAGGGCAACAATGCGCGGTCAAGGAAGTCGCGGAAGGTGACCAGTGGCAAGGCGTACATGGCGGGAGCATGATGCGCAGATGGGCTCAAGGGGTGAGCCTGCATATCCGCTGCGAGTTGCCAAAAATATCGAAGAGCGACTGGAGTGACCGACTCGGCACTCAAACAGACTGCATCTATAGTGGTCGGCGCGGGTCCAGATCGTAGTTGAAATAGACGATAGGAGACACGGCAATGGCCCTGCTTGAACAAGTCTTCGGCGTCAGCGCAAGTCAAGTGCTGTCGTACGTGGAGCGACCAGACGTTGACAACCGATTTTTAGACGCACTTATTTCTGACAAGGAAGTCGTGGTTTACGGTTCGTCAAAGCAGGGAAAGACAGCGCTGGTTTCTAAATATCTGCCGTACTCCGAACACCTTCTTGTGAGCCTAACTCCAAGAATGAATGTACGCGATATCTACCAAAGCATTCTCAGTAAGGCGGGCATCAAGATTCATATCGGCGGAACCGAGAGGCGGGCGACCGAAACAGAAGTGGGTGTTGCCACGCGTGTAAAGGCGATGATTCCACTATTCGGCGGGGGCGAAGTAGAGGGCGGTCGCAAGGTTACAACTGGCTCGGGCAAAGACACTCAGTATGAGGAAGTCCCTATCAATCTAGAGTTGCCACAACATGTGGCTGACTTGCTTCGTCAAGTAAAATCTGAGAAGTGGGTGATCTTAGAGAATTTCCACTACTTAGGGAACGTCTGAACAACCGGCGGGTTTGAAAGCACGGATGTAATCTGAGGCGGACTTCTGCATGGGATCGGGGTTGCGCTGCAGGTTTTCGCCGCGATTGCGGGTCAGCGAGGCCGATTCCCGG
>NZ_JBFWZI010000229.1:0-9731 GCF_050185545.1 Reyranella sp.
TATCGTCGCCGGGCGCCCCATCAGCCAGTGGATGAGGTCGAAGTCGAACGTCATCAGCTCGGTCGAAGGATCGCTGTAGTGGGTCTTGCGATCGGGTGCATCGGCTCGCAGGTAGGATCCCAGCCGCCATGCCGTGACGCTGACAAGGCGACCGTGCTTGCCGGAGAGAGACCTGCTCTTTACGTGCTCGCAGGCGGCGACCGAGCGCATCAACAGGCCGACCTGCAGCAGACGGTCGGCGCGCCGGGCTGCCTCCTGCATCTCCCAGGCATCCCCCAGCTGCAGCGCCAGAGGCGTCTCGCAGAAGACATGCTTGCCGGCGCGCAGGGCGGCAAGGACGAACTCGGGGTGAACCGGTGTCGGCAGGCACACATCGATGGCGTCAATGCCGGGATGGTCGATCAGTCGGGGGGCATCGGTACTGGGATGAGCTTTGCATATCGCCGCCACCGTCGCGGCGCGCTCGGCATGGCGCGAGTACACGCCGACGACCGTGGCGTCGGCGACGCCGGCATAGGCGGCCGCGTGCATCTTCCCCATGGTGCCGGCGCCCAGAATCCCGATGCGGATCATGTCGCCCTCGCCGCGATCGCCGTGTGACGTTCTTCGCTGATCAGGCGACCCGTCGTTTCTGCGCCGCCACCGAGCCGGCGCATCGGTCGACCGGAAGGGGTCGGAGATGAAGATCGTAGGCGTCGGCGTATTCGGCGCGCCAGGTCGTGCCGTCTCGGCGGTAGAGATAGACGAACAGCTGGCAGGCATCGGACTGGTAGCGCAGCGCGCGGGCAGGCTCATCCTTGCGATCGAGCACCCCGGCGCCCAGCAGCGCCGCGAGCTGCGTCTCGTCGAGCCCCTTGATGCGATCGGCCGGGATCGGCGTCCCGGCATTGCGCGAGCTGAACACGCCTTTCTCGCCGCCGGTAAGAGAAGCGGGCTCGGAACCGGTGGTGCAGCCACCCAGAAGGAGCGCCAGTGCGAGCGCCGTACAAGCCGATCTCATGCCGGGCAGTCTAAAGCACATTCTGTCGGCTGGAACCAGCCGACAGAATGTGCTCGTCGCAACAACTATTCGCAGTTCGTGCGTTCCCATCGCGGTGGAACCGCCGCAATGCCCTCGAATCGGCAATTGCGCTAACGCGGGACGGCAGGCGGATTGAAAGGTTGGCCGGGCGTTCCGGGCGGCTGCTTGAGCTGTTGGGCGACATGTACCATCGCCGCCACGCCCAGCACCGGCACGATCAGGTTGAGGATCGGGATGGTGCCCAGGAAGACGATGACGATGCCGGTGAGCCACAGCACGCCCGAGTTGTTGCGTCGCCACGCCTTGACCTCGGCCGGGGTGCGGCGGCGCAGCGCCACCTGCTCGTAGTAGACGCGGCCGGTCAGCCAGCCGTTGATGCCGTAGAACAGCACCGCGCCCAGGCCGGCGATGAAGATCGACAGAATGTAGAACGGCAGCATCACCAGGTTGAGGGCGATGACGGCCAGCAGGAAGACGACGCCCGTCCAGACGCCGGTCCAGATCGGAATGCCGTGCGCCCGTCCGAGATGCGGGTAATGCTCGCTTTCGACGATGTCGGCGATCTGCTCGAGGAAGATCGAGATCACGATGCCGAAGCTCGCCGGAAACAACATGAGCGCCAGCACGATGACCGCGCCGCCGCCTAGCCAGCGGATCGTCTCGTTGATCCACTTCATCTCGAAGGTCGCGAACGACTGCAGGCCCCACCAGGCCAGCCAGGCGATGCCCACCTGCAGCACCAGGCTGAGTAACAGCGACCACCAGATGACGCCGCGCAGGCGCGGATCGCTGAGCTGCCGAACCGCGCGCTCGAAGGCGTTGATCATGATCGGTCTTCTGGACCGCGGACGTCCCGCCCGCTCATGAGCTTGAGCGGGCGGGACGCCCGCGGTCCAGAACAGTCCGAACGTGCATCATTGCGGACCGACGATACCTGCTGCCTTGAGCTCGCCGATCTCCTTGGCCGAGAAGCCGCGCTGGCCCAGCACTTCGTCGGTATGCTGGCCGCGCTTGGCGGCCGGTCCCTTGATGCCTTCCTTGGTGCGCGAGAAGCGCGGCGCCGGCGCCGGCTGGGCGAAGCCGTCGACATCGACGAAGGCGTGGCGCGCCTTGGCGTGTGGATGCTGCGAGGCTTCCGACATGGTGAGCACCGGCGCGAAGCAGACGTCGCTGCCTTCCATGATGGCGCACCATTCGTCGCGCGTCTTGCTCCTGAAGATGCCGGCGAGGCGGCTCTTGAGTTGCGCCCACGCCTTGCGGTCGTTCTGCGCCGGCAGGCTTTCGCCCTTGAGGCCGGTCTTCTCGAGCAGCAGGTCGTAGAATTGCGGCTCGATCGAGCCGACGCAGACGAACTTGCCGTCCTTGGTCTCATAGGTGCCGTAGAAATGCGCGCCGCCGTCGAGCACGTTGGCCTCGCGGTCTTTTTCGTTCCACAAGCCGGCGCCGGCCATGCCGTAGAGTCCGCCCAGCAGCAGGGCCGTGCCGTCGACCATGGCGGCGTCGACGACCTGGCCCTTGCCCGATTTCTGCGCCTCGAGGAGCCCGCACACCATGCCGAAGGCCAGCAGCATGCCGCCGCCGCCGAAATCGCCGACCAGGTTGAGCGGCGGCGACGGCTTGTCCTTGGGGCCGATGGCATGCAAGGCGCCGGTAAGGGCGATGTAGTTGATGTCGTGGCCGGCCGCCTTGGCGAGCGGGCCTTCCTGACCCCAGCCGGTCATGCGGCCGTAGACCAGCTTCGGATTGCGGGCGAGGCAGACATCGGGCCCAACGCCCAACCGCTCGGCGACACCGGGCCGGAACGGCTCGGTGATGCCGTCGGCCTTCTCGATCAGGCGCAGCACGACCTCGACGCCTTCCTTCTTCTGCAGGTCGACCGCCACGGAGCGCCGGCTGCGGTTGTGAATGGCGTACTTGGGATCGGCGAAACGGTCCATGACATGCGCCTTGGTGCGGTCGATGCGGATGACATCGGCACCCATGTCGCCCAGCATCATCGAGCACATCGGACCCGGGCCGATGCCGGCCAATTCGACGATCGTCAGTCCCGAAAGCGGACCCGCCATGACTTTCCTCCTGCGAAATTCCTGATCGCTCGTGTCGCGCGATGTTAGCCGATCCGGCTGTCCTGTCACGGGCGGGGCGCTGAACCGACGCATGGCTCGCGATGAGTTCATGGACTCTTTCTGGACCGGGGGCGTCCCGCCCGCTCTTGTTACATTAATCATGAGCGGGCGGGACGCCCGCGGTCCAGGAGAGCATGATCCCGAACAGGGCCAGGGAGCGGTCCGGGACCGGTTCATCCAGCACCATGACTTCCGCGCCCGGAATGCTCTACAGTCCGCGCCGCAAAAGGGTCGGAGGGGACGGCAATGAAGGTGGGCCGCTTTGTGACGTCGCTGGCGCTGGTGCTTGCCGTGGCCGGCAGCACGCTGGCGCAACAGGCGCCGCCGGCGTCGCCCAAGGAGTACAACCAGGAGTTCCTGGTTGCGGGTTCGTGGTTCCATGGCGTGCATGGCCTCGCCTTCAACAAGGATGATCAGCTTTTCGCCGGCTCCGTGGTCGGCCAGACGCTCTATCGCGTGCAGGTCGATGCCGGCGAGGTCGACCGCGTCATCGATCCGCCGACCGGCATGGCCGACGACATCGCCTTTGCCGACGACGGCACCATGGCGTGGACCGCCTTCCTCCTGGGCAAGGTCTATATCCGCCGGCCCAACGGCAAGACCATCGAGGTCGCCAACGGCATGGGTGGCCCGAATTCGCTGGCCTTCGGCAAGGACGGCAGGCTGTTCGTGTCCGAGGTCTTTCTCGGCGACGCGCTCTACGAGATCGATCTCAAGAATGTCGACAAACCCGACTTCAAGCCGTTCCCGCGCAGCGAGCTCAGGCGCATCGCCGAGAAGATGGGCGGCCTGAACGGCTTCGAGATTCACAAGGACGACGGATTCCTCTACGGGCCGCTGTGGTTCAAGGGCCAGGTGGTGAAGATCAATCTCGAGACCGGAGCGATCGAGGTCATCGCCGAAGGCTTCAAGATTCCGGCCGCCGCCAACATCGATCCGCAGAACCGCGACAACGTCTACGTCGTCGATACCGGCACCGGCGGCATCTGGAGCGTGAGCCTCTCCAGCAAGACCAAGAAGCTGGTCGCCTCGATGAAGCCCGGGCTCGACAATCTCGCTTTCGATTCGCGCGGCCGCCTGTTCGTCACCTCGATGACCGACAACGGCATCTACCTGGTCGACAAGCAGACCGGCGCGCACAAGACCATCGTCGAAGGCAAGCTCGCGGTCCCCGCCGACCTCGCCGTCACCTCGGAAGGCGGCAAGGAGACCGTGCATGTCGCCGACGTGTTCAGCTATCGCACCGTCGATGGCCAGACCGGCGCCGTCGCCGACGTGATCCGCGTTCACGGCGAGACGCACGCCTATCCGCTCGGCCTGTCGATCGGGCCGCGCCACACGCTGCTGACCAGCTGGTTCTCCAACACCGTCGAGAAGGTCGATCGCAAGACCGGCAAGCCGGTGGCGACGCTGGGCGACTTCGCCGCGCCGGTCGATGCGCTGGAGGCCGTCGACGGCACGCTCTACGTCGCCGAGCTGGCCAGTGCCAACCTGGTGAAGGTGAGCCCCGACGGCAAGACGCGCTCGACGGTGGTCAAGGAGCTGCGCGGGCCGGCGGCGATGGCGCAGGGCCCGGGCAACCTGATCTACGTCACCGAGATCGCTGCCGGCGCCGTCACCGAGATCGACGTCGCCACCGGCGTGCGCCGGGTGGTGGCCGATGGCCTGGCCGGTCCCGAAGGCATCGACATGGGCCCCGACGGCCGGCTCTACGTCGCCGAAGTCGGCCAGAAGCGCGTGGTCGCGATCGATCGCGCCACCGGGGCCAAGACGGTGATCGCCTCGAACCTCGATATCGGCCTGCCGCCCTATCCCGGCGGACCGCCGGCGCTCATCCCGACCGGCGTGGCCGTCGGCCGCAGCGGTACGGTCTATGTCAGCTCCGACATCCGCAACGCCCTCTACAAGCTCACGCCCCCCGCGCCCTGAGAGGACCCATGCCCGGCATCCCCTTCATCAAGGACTTCAAGTTCGACTACGGCACGGCGATGGAGGTGACGCCGCTGATCCGGCGCGTGGTCGCCCGCAACCCCAGCCCCTTCACCTTCAAGGGCACGGGCACCTACGTCATTGGCCACGGCAACGTCGCGATCGTCGATCCCGGTCCCGACATGCAGGACCATATCGACGCCGTGCTGAATGCCGTCCGTGGCGAGACGGTGACGCACATCTTCGTCACCCACACGCACGTCGATCACGTGCCGGCGACGCCCGCCATCGCCAGGGCGACCGGCGCCAAGGTCTATTCCTACGGGCCGCATCCCCGGCCGCCGACCGGCGAGAAGCCGGAGGAGGCGGGCGATCTCGCCTTCGCCCCCGACATCAAGCTCAATGACGGCGACGTCGTGGCGGGCGACGGCTGGAACGTCGAGGCGGTCTACACGCCGGGCCACATCTCCAACCATCTCTGCTTCGCGGTGAAGGAGGACAACGCGCTGCTGACGGGCGACCACGTGATGGGCTGGTCGACCGCGGTGATCTCGCCGCCCGACGGCAACATGGCCGACTACTTCGCCAGCCTGCGCAAGCTCCTGCCGCGCGAGGAGACGCTTTACGTCCCGACGCACGGCTCGGAGATCCGCAATCCCAACCCGTTCGTGCAGTCCTACATCGAGCATCGCCTGGGCCGCGAGGCGCAGATCATGGCGCGGCTCCAGGAAGGCCCGCAGACCATCCCGCAGATGGTCGCCAAAAACTACGCCGACACGCCCATGCACCTGCACGCCGCCGCCGGCCGCTCGATGCTGGCCCATCTCGTGCAGATGGTGAAGGACGGCCGCGTCAGGGCCGAGGACGGCCAGGCAAGGAGCGACAGCACCTACAGGCTTTGAGGGGGACGCGTTACTCATTCCTCCCCCGTAGTCGGGGAGGCGCCCCGTCATACGAGGCGGAGGGGGAAAGCCTCGGTCGAGATCTCTGAGGTTCCGACGTCGAACTTGGGTGAACCTCGATTGCGGCTTTCCCGCTCCGGCCCTGACGGGCCACCTCCCCCGATTACGGGGGAGACCAGGAAGAAAGGGAGAAACGACCAATGGACATGAAACTCTCCGGCAAGACCGTGCTGATCAGTGGTGGCAGCCGCGGTATCGGCTTCGCCTGCGCCATGGCCTTCGCCGGCGAAGGTTGCGCCGTGCACATTGCCTCGCGCTCGAAGGAATCGTTGGAAGCGGCGCGAGACAAGATCCGGGCGCGGTACAATGTGCCGGTCGAGATCCACCCCGCCGACTTCTCCAAGGGCGACACGGTGCGCTCGGTGGTGGATGCGGTCGGTCACGCCGACATCCTGGTGAACAACGCAGGCGCCATCCCGCGCGGCGACATCCACGCGATGACCGAGCCCAAATGGCGTGAGGCGTGGGAGCTGAAAGTGTTCGGCTACATCAATGCCACGCGCGCCATGCTGGAGAAGATGTACGCGCGCAAGAAGGGCGCCATCGTCAACATCATCGGTCTGGCGGGCGAGAGCTACAACTACGACTACGTCACCGGCTCGATGGGCAATGCGAGCCTGATGGCCTTCACTCGAACTGTCGGGTCGAAGAGCGTCGACCAGGGCGTGCGGGTGGTGGCGATCAATCCGCCGGCCACGCGCACCGATCGCATGCTCACCCTGCTGCGCGGCCAGGCGCAACAGCAGCTGGGCGATCCCGAACGCTGGCCCGAGCTCACCAGGCACATGCCGTTCGGCCGGCCGGCTGAGCCCGACGAGGTCGCCGACCTCGCTGTCTTCCTCGCCTCGGATCGCGCGAGCTACATCAGCGGGGTGGTGATGACTCTCGATGGCGGGCAGGCAGCGCGACACTGAGCTCGGCGGGAGCCGGTGCGACGGCCGCGCCGGCGCGCTGCCAACCCTTGCCGCTCACGGCGAGCGCGGCCATGAAAATCAGCAGGCCGCCGACGGCGATGCTGGGTCCGTGACCCCACGTGGCGCTGTAGCGCCAGCAGGGAAAGACGGCGACGCCCAGCGCCGCCAGCAACAGGCATGAAATCAGCATGGTCGCCCGCGCTCATATCGAGCGGCGATCTTGTCGTCCATGACTCCTCCGTGAACTCTTCCTGGGCAATACGAGCCGACCGGCTGGAGCGTCCCTCGGGGTGCGATGGTGAGGCGACAGCGCTGTCGCAGGCGCGAGCCTACCGTGAATGGAATCAGGGTCAGTGAAGGCTTCATTCGGCCTGTGAAAAGCGCAGCGAAAGCGGCCTTTCTCATGGACCAAGCGAAGTCTTGGCCTTGTCGAAGACCCCTAGCCGAAATGTAAGCGGTGTTTTGCCCCCATCTTCGTCGAAATAGCGACGCAAGTTCATCCACAGTGGGTGCGTCCGTGACCGCCGGCCCGGGCACGCCGGATCTGGTGCTCACGTGATACTGTGACCACGACATGTCCGATGATCTCGCCAGCGCGTCCGCCTTGCTGCATACGGTGTTCGGGTTCAGCGCCTTCCGGCCGGGCCAGGAGGAGATCGTCAGCGCGGTGCTGGCGGGCGAAAACGTGCTGGCGGTCATGCCGACCGGCAGCGGCAAGTCGCTATGCTACCAGCTCCCCGCCATCGCCCGGCCCGGCCTGACCCTGGTGGTCTCGCCGTTGATCGCGCTGATGCGCGACCAGGTGCGCGCGCTGACGGCCGCCGGCGTCGCGGCCGGCAGCCTCAACTCGTCGAACGAATGGAGCGAGAACGCGCGCGTGTTGGGGCTCCTGCGCCGGCGCGAGCTGCGCCTGCTCTACGTCGCGCCGGAGCGGCTGGCGCGGCCCGACACGATCGAGATGCTGGCCGAGTCGGACGTCCGTATGATGGCGATCGACGAGGCCCATTGCGTATCGCAATGGGGCCACGATTTCCGCCCCGAGTACCTGACCCTGGGGAATCTTGCGCGCCAGATCGGCGGCGCGCTGCAGACCCTGGCTCTGACGGCGACGGCCGATGCGCCGACGCGGGGCGACATCATCGACAAGCTGTTCGCCGCGTCGCCGCGCGTCTTCGTCCGCAGCTTCGACCGGCCCAACCTGCGGCTTTCCTTCAAGCCGAAGGAGCATTCGACCCGCCAGGTGTTTTCCTACGTTCGCGCCCATGCCGGCGAGAGCGGCATCGTCTACTGCGCCTCGCGGCGCAAGGTCGAGGAGCTGGCGACCGGACTCGCGGCGGCGGGCCTGCGCGCGCTGCCCTACCATGCTGGGCTCGACAAATCGGTGCGCGACGCCAACCAGGACGCCTTCCAGCAGGAGGATGGCGTGGTGATGACGGCGACGGTCGCCTTCGGCATGGGCATCGACAAGCCTGACGTGCGCTTCGTCTGTCACGCCGACCTGCCGGCCAACGTCGAGGCCTACTACCAGGAGATCGGCCGCGCCGGTCGCGACGGGCTGCCGGCCGATACGCTGACGCTCTACAGCCTGGGCGACATGCAGCTGCGCCGCCTGCAGATCGAGCAGGGCGAGCAGTCCGACGAGCGCAAGCGCATCGAGCGTCAGCGGCTCGGAGCGCTGCTTTCCCTCGCCGAGGCGCCGCGCTGCCGGCGCCAGACCCTGCTCGCCTATTTCGGCGAGGCCTCGCAGCCATGCGGCCACTGCGACCTCTGCCAGGAAGGCGTCGAGCTGTTCGACGGCACGATCGAGGCACAGAAGGCGATGTCGGCCATCGTGCGCACCGGCGAGCGCTTCGGCATGGAACACGTGGTTTCCATCCTGACGGGAGAGCGCACCGAGAACGTGCTGAAGTTCAACCACGATCGCCTGCCGACCTTCGGCGTCGGCGCCGATCGCAAGGCCGCCGAGTGGCGCTCGGTCTTCCGCCAGCTCTCGGCGACCGGGCTGATATCGCAGGATCTGATGGAGCACGGCCGCTGGCTGGTCACCGACGAAGGCTGGCGGGTGCTGAAGGGCAAGGCGCGCATCGAGCTACGCAAGAACCTCGCACCATCGACGTCGAAGGGCGCAGGCCGGGGACGCAAGGCTGCGGCTACGCCGCTGGTCGTCGCCGGCGCCGACGAGGCCCTGCTCGGCGCCCTGAAGGCGCTGCGCACCCGGCTCGCCCAGGTGCAGAAGGTGCCCGCCTACGTGGTGTTCTCCGATCGCACCCTGGTCGAGCTCGCTACCCATCGTCCGGGCACGCCCGGCGCGATGCGCGAGATCCACGGCGTCGGCGACGCCAAGCTCGACCGCTACGGCGACGCCTTCCTCGAGGTCATTCGCGGCGCGGCGCGGTGATCAGAGTCTCCTCCCCAGCTTCGCTGGGGAGGTGTCCGCGTCATCGCGGACCTGCCTTCGCCGAAGCGAAGCCGCTTCGGCTTCGCGCAGGCAGGCGGAGGGGGCATGCTCATGCGGACCGCGGGCGTCCCGCCCGCTCATCTGTGCCAATGACCGGGCGGGACGCCCGCGGTCCAAGTTTCCATGACCCCTCCGTCGGCGAAGACACCGACACCTCCCCAGCAAAGCTGGGGAGGAGGATGATCATCGAATCACAAGCACTCACCCCGACTGCTTGCCGCTCGGCATGCCCATCGACCAGAGGACGCCGAACGGATCGCGCAGCTGGCCGTAGCGGTCGCCCCAGAACATGTCGGAAAGCGGCATCACGACCTCGGCACC
>NZ_JBFWZI010000230.1:0-1929 GCF_050185545.1 Reyranella sp.
GCATTCACAAGCGAGGCCGGCGCAATCGTCCGCTGACCGAGGCGGAGGTGGCGGCCAACACGGCCAAGAGCAAGGTGCGCGCTCGCATCGAGCACGTGTTCGGCGCGCAGGAGAATGCGCCGGGCGGGCGTATGGTGCGCACGATCGGCATCGTTCGTGCGAAGATCAAGATCGGGCTCCAGAACCTCACCTACAATATCCGTCGCCTGATGAGCTTGGAGCAGTCGGCGGCAACGTGACGGGTGGAGTCTGCCTGCAGCACGTCGAGCGGAGCAGAAAACTCCGATCACAGCCACTCACGGCCGCCGAGGCCGTTGGAAATACTACCTCTAGTCGAAACTCTCAACGTCCCTCGTCGACAAAAATCAGATTCCACCACCTATCGGCAAGACTCGTCGAAACAGGCCATTCTTCGAGGTGGCCCTCAATCAACTTCCATGCGACCTCAGTCCGACAGGCTGCTAGGAAGATTGCCGGCAAAACCAGCGAACGTGACAATGCCGGCTTAGCTGATCTTGTTCAACCCGGTGGCTACCACTCTGCCAAAGGGACCGCTACACTCAGATTGCCGTGACAATGCCCTCGAACCGGCTGTTGGGGCGCCCAACGACGGCAGGCAACTTCAGAAGAGTACCTCAAGGTGCAGGACTCGGCCTGTAGCGCTACTTCTTCGCAATGAGGCCGCAAGCGACGCGATCCCCCGCGTTGCCGGTGGGATCGGCTTTGTAGTCGTCGGGGCCGGCATGGATGATGATCGCCGAGCCGTCCGAATCGAACACGCTATTCGGCTTGCTTTCGACCAAGGTGATGGCCGGATTGGCGACCTCGACGATGAGCTCGCCGTTCGCCGGCACGAACAGGTTGGGCATGTCGCCGGCATGGGCGCCCTCAGCCGCCGCCATGCCGTGCTTCCTGCCGGTGGGGTTGAAGTGGCCGCCGGCGCTGTTGAACGGTGGCTCGCACTTGCCGACGGCATGGATGTGGAAGGCGCGCTCGCCAGCGGGGAAGCCCTTCAACGACAGCTTGATCAGCACGCCGTGTGGCGTTTCGGTCAGGTCGACCTTGCCGACCTCCTTGCCGCTGGCGTCTTTCATGATGGCTACTGCCGTCTGGGCTGTGGCGGGCAACGCTAGGCCGACAATCGAGATTAAAGCGCAAATTGCGAGAAGCGGTTCTCGTGCCTTCATGAGATTCTCCATGTAATTTCTGCGGTAACTTTCGTGCTTTGGACCTGCGCCGGTTTCGTGGACGGTTGATGATTTGGGATCACGGCATGTGATGTAACGAGGTTTTGTTCTTCCTGGTTGTGCTGTTCCTTTGTTCGGCTCCCCCGAAGCCCGTTCCTTCGTCCCGGCCCACGCACAGCGCAGGCCGGCGCGCGTAGCGGCGGTCAAGGACGCGCCTCTTGGGGCGCGCCCGCACGGGCTTGTCCTTGACGGTCGCGAGCACGCCGGCAGACTTGGTCGCGCCGGGCGACGCCGCCATGGCGCAAGCGTGCCGGCGAAAGACCAGCGACTGCCGCATCGACGCAATCTCATACAACGTCTCTTCCATCGCCGGATCGCTCAGCCCGTACCACCGCTGAAAGCCAGTGAATGCGCAACATCGTTGAAAGCGCATAGGGCGACCGGCCGCCGCCAACCTTCGGTTAGTGCGGCTCGATCACCGCCTCCAGCTGCTGCCACGGAACCACACGCTCCATCGCCGCAAAAAGCACCTCCCGCCGGGTCTGCTTCCGCTTGCCGCCTCCGCGTCCGAAAACTCAGCTGCTTCACCCCTCGACACTCCTCGTACCCGCCAGCAGCCTATCATCACTCGCCGACGGCCACGACTTGTTCAGAGGTTCCTCGGGAGACGTCCGAGCAAGCTCCCCAGCGCGATGAGCCGTCCTGTTCCGCGAGCGATTTGGCGGCCTCCTGCAATGGTCGG
>NZ_JBFWZI010000230.1:2029-9723 GCF_050185545.1 Reyranella sp.
GTCCGAGCAAGCTCCCCAGCGCGATGAGCCGTCCTGTTCCGCGAGCGATTTGGCGGCCTCCTGCAATGGTCGGCGACCATGCAACCGATTGGATTGGCTCAGGTTCGATCGACATGCCGTTGTCGCAGGAATGCGGCGCGCTCCGTCGGCGAGTCGACATGAGCAGCAAGGCTCTGCCAAAGCGCCTCGACCGATCCGGCTTCCCGCGCAGCCCGACGCACCAAAACGCGGGCAATCGGCCCAACATGTTGGGTCAGAGCCGCCTGCACGTGCTCCAGATCCGCTTCGGATAGCGTTTGGCCCGACGGCGGTTCCGATGACGCGCGCGCCGACTCGACTGCCCACCCCTTCATCAGAGTGGCGACGTCCCGGCGGAATCCTTCGCGTTCCCGGCCTTCGGGCACGGAGTCGGCGAGCTCTCTGCACAAGGCGTCGAGCGAGGCGGCGCGGTCGGCGATGTTGCGCACCATGATGCGAGCGATCGGCCCGACGTAGCCGGCAAGCTTCTGCTCCAGCCCGAGCAGCATGCCGGCATCGATCGGCGCGCCGATGGACGATCCGGTCGGCGTACCGCGCGGCAGCTCCGTGGGCGGCGGTTGCGCTGTCTCGGCGACGAGCCGCGTTGCCGCCGCGTCGAGGGACGAGAGGCGGGTCTCCTCCTCGAGCGAGCCGCTGCTCCGGCTGGTCTGCAAGATCTGGCGCAGCGCTTCGGCCATCTCCGTGCTCGAGTCGAAGCGATCGTCAGGCTGCTTGCTCAGCGCGCGCTCGAGGACAAACTGCAGGCGAGGCGCGGCGCCGCGCACCGCGACCGGAAGCAACGGTAGACTTTCGTTCAGGATGCGATAGGTGACCTCGGCGGTGGTGTGTCCAGAGAAGGAGCGCTCGCCCGCGACCATCTCGAACAGCGTCGCGCCGACCGAGAACAGATCAGCCCGCCGATCGACGACACCGCCGCGGCATTGCTCCGGCGACATGTAGTTCGGCGTGCCCATCGACGACGACACGATGGTGATTTCAGTGTTGGCCAACCGCGAGATGCCGAAGTCGGTGACCTTTGCCTGCATTTGCGGCGTCAGCATGATGTTCGCCGGCTTGATGTCCTGGTGGATCACCCCTTGCCGGTGGGCGACGTCAAGCGCGTCCAGCACCTGAAGCATGACGCGGATCGCATCGGGCACCGCCAACAGGTGCTGCTCGTCCAGCATGTGGCGCAGGCTCATGCCGTGCACGAACTCCATGGCCAGGAAGGGCTGACCCTCGTGCAGCGCGTAGTCGTAGATCGCGACGATGTTGGGATGCGCGCAGCGCGCGGCGGCCTGCGCCTCGCGGCGGAATCGCCTGATGTAGTCGGCGCGGTCCGCACTGCTCATCAGCCTCGTCGAGATCAGCTTGATGGCCACCGGACGGTGGATGTCAGGGTCGTGCGCCTTGTAGATCTGGCCCATGCCACCGGCGCCGACTAGGCTTTCCACGACATAGCGGCCAATGCGGTCGGGAATTGGCTCCATGGCTGGCCCTCATTGGCTTTCCAGCATTCTCATGGCGTTCTGCAGGCTGCGATGCATCAGGTTGAACGAACGCCCCAGGGAGGCGATCTCGTCGCTGCCCTTCACCGCATATTCCTTGACGTCGGGCTTGCCGGCGCTGACGTCGCGCGCCAGCGCGGTAATCTGCTGCATCGGCCGCAAAATGACGTAATGCAGCAGGACGTTGAGGATGACCAGCATCACCAGGAACACCGCGCTCAGGGCAGCGATGAAGGCCAGCAGTGAGCGGTCCGCGCGCGCGATCGCCGCGGTCATCGGCACAGACACGACCTGCGCGCCGATCACGTCGCCCAAAACCCAGCCGAAGCCATTGCCGTTGCCGTAGAGGTCGACCATCGTCGCCGGCGCCGCCGCCGGCGTCGAATGGCAGGTGAGGCAGGCCTTGTCGGCAAGCCGAAAGGGCCGGGCGAAAGTCAGGAACTGTCCGGTCGGCGTATCGCGCGTGGCGACCAGCTCAGTGAGACCGGCATCGCGCTTGAAAGCGTCGATGATGTCGGCTTCCCAGTTGGTCGCGCGGTCGGCCGGGTTGGTCGGGTTGAGCGCGGCCTCCTTGTAGGTGTAGTCGGGAAAATTCTTTTGGACTTGGCGGAGCACCGTGTGCGCCGACCACGACGGCACAGAGTGCGGCAGGAAGCGGACCGCCATCTGCTCGCTGAGGAGCGGCCCAATCTCGTGCTGCGTGTAGGTTCGGACCGCGGTGCCCGCGCGCATGATCAAGGTCGCCTCGTTCAGCATCTGGCGCTTGGCTTCCTCGGTGGTTATCTCGCGCGCCAGCAGGCTCGCCACCGCCAGGCCGACGGCGAAGGCCACGATCATGACCAGGTTGAACTTGGTCCGAAGCCCCATCACATCCTCCCGTCCGACGTCAGCGAGCCGCCGACGAGTCGCGTCGCCTGTTCCGCCGTCAACCGTCCTGTCCTCTCGGCCTTGATCTCGAACTGGTAGCGCCGGATGGCGGCTCGCGTCTCCGGGCCGAAGACGCCATCGATGCTGCCGGCGTAGTAACCCATGGCCGCGAGCACGGCCTGGACCCGGCGCCTGTCCTGCTCTGACATGTCGTTCTCGCCGGGCATCGCCAGTCGGGGGGCCGATCCACCCGGCGCGCCGTCGAACGAAGAGTCCGGCCGCGCCGCTGGCAACGGCGGCAGGGTGGCGAGCGTACCGCCGGAGGGACCTTTGGCGGTGCTGGCCTCGGCCGGCGGCGGGCGACGGCCGATGATAGCCGCGGCCGCACTGTCGGTCGCCGCGACGACGTGCGCGGTGATGGCGGCATCGCCGGCCAAACGGCCGCGCAGCGCGTCGACCAGCCGGCCAAGCACGAGCGCGTCAACGCCGAGCTGGTCACGTAGGGCGAGCGCCGCCGTGGTCGGTCCCTGGCCGGGCCCGTCGTTGCCAGCGGCGACGACGGCGAAGCTCGAAGCGGGAACGTGCTCGATGACGCGCACCATCCCGCCCGGCGGCGTGCCGGGCGGCGCGAACACGTCAAGCATTACGAAGCCGGCGCCGTCCGGTGCGCGCCGCAAGCTGGCGATGATGCTCTTCACGAGTATGCCCTGCGTCAGCACGTCGTGCTCGCGCGCCAGCGTCGCCGATGTGGGCAGCAGGAAGGGACGTTCCTTGAATGCGACCCCGTAGCCGCAATAGTATAGTCCAGCGACCGTCGACGTTCCGGACGCCGTAAGCCGCGCCAGCTGGCCGATCGCACTGTCGAACTCACCCCGCCCCAGGTCGCGGCGGTCGATGATCTCGTACCCTTCGGCCCGCAGCGCATCGCGCGCGACACCCGCCGAGGCGGCACAGCGCGCCAGTGTAGGGAGGTTGCTGTACTGGCTATTGGCGATGACGAGGGCCACCCGCGGCGGTTCGGCTTGCACACTGGTCGCGCCCCATAGAAAACAGACGAGGCTGACGACAATGATCTCGAGGTGAGCACGACTCATCGTTGGGACCTGCCGGTGGGTTGCCGCCGATCAAGCGTAACAGTCAGGACAGCACATATCATATAGATCTTCAGCTTCCCGGGACGATTTGTAGGACGTTCCGCACGGTTCAAGTTGCCGTTGCCAAGGATGTCACGGCGCCCCACTGTAGCGGCGTGTACGGCGGACTGGTAGCCAAAGGGTTGGCGGGATCCGCCGCCAAGCTCTGGCTTCTTCGCTGACGATCGGGACTGCCCTGGGCGGTACCTATCGGTTGGCCGCTGGCCGGCTGAGCGGAGCCTACACGCGCGGGACGACCATGAACGTGCCGGTCCCCCGTGTCCGGCCGGGCGATGATGGCGACGTCGGCAAGAACCTTTCTGCCCAGCCGATAGGCGATCTCGCCGAGCGCGCTTCGCTCGGCGTCCGAGAAGCCCATCGACGACGCGCTGTTAGACATCGAATGTACTATCAACAGCATGCCGGCTGAGTGGGTGGCGGCGACAAATAGGATAGGGAGGTGCGCCGAAGTCGCGAGGCGATTGAGGCCAGGGAAAAGAGCCGGTGAGGAGCGAGACCAACGACATTCGGCATTGACGAGGGCGCCGCTCTCTTGCGGCGGGGCTTCGTACATCGGACGCTTGGCTCCGAGCAATCGCGATGGCGGACGGCAGAGTACACCGCCGCAGCGAGTTGGCGGCACCAGTTCAGACGCTGGCAGCGCTTCAAGCTACGCGGCGCTCGTAGCGATGGTGCAGGCCGCCGCCTTGTGGGAAGGCAACAACGGTACCTGCAGCGGGTGGTTGTATAGGCTGAGGCTCCGGGCAATCCTTGCGGAGCGAGAGATGTGTGCGGCTCCGGTGATGATAGTCAAAGCACGTAGACAGCACGCGGCGCAGGTGACGCTCATCGAGGATGATGACGTGATCGAGTCATTCGCGGCGGATCGAGCCGATGATACGCTCGACGTAGGCGTTCTGCCACGGCGATCGCGGCGCGGTGACGACCTGCTCGATGGCCATCGCCTGGACACGGTTACGGAAGGTTGGCGCATATGAAGCGTCGCGGTTTCGCAGCAGAATGCGAGGCGCGGTGTCCCAGGGGAAGGCCTCGGTGATCTGGCGTGCCAGCCAGCCTTGCGTCGGGTTTGGGGTGACATCGAAATGGATGACTTTTCGTCGCTCGTGACCGAGAACGATCAGGGCGTAGAGCAGCCGAAACCTGGCCGTCACGACGACGAACATGTCGACCGCTGCGGTTTTGTGCACGTGGTTTCGCAGGAATGAGCGCCAAGTCGGGGAAGGGACTTTGGGCCGCCACGGCAGTATCTGCCGACCGTGGCCTGGCTGACCACGATGCCGAGCTTGAGCAACTCGCCGTGAATGCGGGGAGCGCCCCACAGCGGGTTTGCTGTGCTCATCTTGCGGATCAGGTCACGGACCTCTTGGTTGATGCCGGGCCGTCCCAGGTGGCGTGATCGCCGCCGCCAATCGAATCGGAAGCCTTTGCGATGCCAGTCGATCACGGTTGCCGGCCTGACCAGCACCATGGCGTCGAGGACTTTCGGCCAGCTCCGGTAGAGCCAAACCCAGAGCAGCCGGTCGGCGGCGAAGAGCCGAGGCCGGCCCGGGCGTTGCATGCGCAGGACGGTCACCTGGTGTCGCAGGGCGACGACCTCGAGTTCCAGCGAGGCGCGGCTGCGCAGCCGGAACAAGAGCAGGGAAGTGAGGGCCGACAGAACGGTGAGCATGCCGATGCGGTATGACTGCACGCCAGAAACGCTACATTTGCAAGGCTTTTGGAGTTTTGAGCGGGCACAGGTACCCCATTGGACGCCGATTCACAGGGAGGGGACCTTGGGTCGCCTTGGCAGGCATCATCCGACTGCGCCGTATGATCCCACTCCGCCCTATGATCACGGAAGCGCTACTGGGCGGCGCTGCTCGAGCGATCGAGCGACCTGGCGGCGGAAACGTTCGAGTTCCGCCCCCTGCAGACGCTCCGCCTTGAACATCGGACTGCTGATCGGGTCCACCGCCCTGCCGTCCTTGCGGAGCTCGAAATGGAGATGGGCGCCGGTCGAGTGCCCGGTGCTGCCAACCAGGCCAATCACGTCGCCACGCGCAACCTGGCGGCCGGGTTGGATACCGGGTGCGAACTCCTTGAGATGGCCGTAGACGGTGGTGAGCCTGCCGGTATGTTCGATGCGCACCCAGTTGCCGTATCGCCCGTTTGGTGCCGCACCGGAGACGACACCGTCGGCGGCCGCATGGATCGGCGTGCCAGCCGGAGCCGCGAGGTCGATGCCCTCATGCAGGCATGACGAACAGATGCCGCCCGCCGCTTCCTTCGACGCCCGGCCAGCCGGCTCCAGGCCCAGCAGCTCGGCAAGCGGCGTCGCGGCATTGATCGCGGTACCGGCACCACTGGTGCTTGGCAGCTTGGTCGACGCGCTGCGCTTGAGGCTGACCATCGAAGCCGCCTTGACCGAAGTTGCGGGCGGCTGCTTGAACGGATCGGGCCGCACGCCAAACTTGGACGAGACGGTCAAGGTGTCGAGCGGCATCCGCATCGCCGGAGGTCGGGTCGAATACCCGTTGGCGAACCAAAGCTGTTCGACATGGTCGCGTCCGCGGAAGCGATGGATAGCAACGCTTCCCTTGGTTCCGGTGCGGAACTCGGCCCACAAGAGTCGGCGCGCGATCACCGCCCCTCGGGAGGCTCGGGTCTCGGCGTAGCGAACATGGAAGGCGTCACCCGGATGCACGGCGCGCTCGAGGTCGAGGCCGGCGGCAAAGGCCTGGCGCAGTTCCACAATCAAAACCGTGTTCAACCTTGCTCGTACAAAGGCGAGGTCGAGCAAACCCACGACAACGCCGTCCGCTGTGATCTCTCGCGTAGCCGGAAGGTCTTCGTCGCGTGCGCCCAGCACGTGCTCTTCCGCGTTGCGCTGCTCCGAAAATCGGTCCAATACGATGGGCGCTGACGAACTGGTCAGCAGCGCAATGGAAGCCGCCACTACGAGCTGGATCTCTTTCATTCTCAGATGACCTCGAAACAGCTTAAAATATACCATGTGGCGAGGTCCCCTGAAACCACAGGCGGGCTCAGCGTCAATAGGTGTCCAAGTCAGACGGCGGTAGCCGACGAGTGCGTTGCCATTGCCGAGCACTGGTGCCGGCGCACGGGTGAACGGGCGCAAACCCTGGACTTCCGTGACACATCAGGACGGACTTGTTTTCTCCATCTTTTCAATCTCCTTGGTCGTCGGATACTGACCAGTCGCCAGCATCGTCTGGCCATCGGAACGCGCGGGCGATCGCCTTTAATCACAGCATCAGTGTCGGGATGCCCTGCAGCCACGGTAGAGCCAACAACGCATGCTACAAGACCGGCCGTCCGCCGTTTTCGTCATCGGTATCGGTGGGTTGATCGGCACCCTGTGCACCTTTGACTTCCGACTCGCTTTTCAGGTCAGACACCTGAACTGGCCCCGGTTTTTGGGACTAGTCGGTTAGTTGGAGACAGAGCTGTTCCGTGCAACTAGACGGAGCAGACCATGAACCAGAGAACGAGATGTAAGATCGATGCGGCGTTGAAGGCGAAGATCGCCTTGGAGGTGCTGCGAGAGCAGGCGACGGTGGCCGACCTGGCCCAGCGCAATCAGGTACACCCCAACCAGATCTATGCTTGGAAGAAGCAGCTGCAGGAGCGGGCATCACGGGCGTTCGACGCCGGTGGTGGCACCGTGTCGGCGGACCGTGAGCGCGAGGTCGAGCGGCTGCACGCCAAGATCGGCGAGCTGATCGTGGAGCGGGATTTTTTAGCGCAGAGGTCCGGAAGATGAGCGTGCCGGACCGCGGAGCGCTGCTCGACCACGACCATGAGCAGATTTCAGTGCGTCGCCAGTGCCGGCTGCTGGGGATCGCCCGCTCGGGCGTCTACCGCGAGTGCCGGCCGGCCAATGACAATGACCTGGGCCTGATGCGACGGATCGACGAGCTGTTCACGAGCTGGCCGTTCCTGGGCTCGCGGCGGCTGGCCCGGATGCTGCGGGAGGAAGGACATCCGGTTCCAATGGACGATGTCGGGGCAGAAGAAAAGTCCAGCCCCTCTTGCCCGACTGACGTGGTCGACAGCACAAACGGCCAGAATGGCGAGTTGAAAGCCTCACGCACCGCCGTCTTCCGGCTCGGCCCCGATTGCTCAAGGGGTGCTCCCTGGTCGG
>NZ_JBFWZI010000231.1:0-2203 GCF_050185545.1 Reyranella sp.
AGACGCCGTTGACGGCGGCGTAGTTCGCCCAGTCGGTGACGAAGATCTGGTTGAAGGTGACGTCGGCCATGGTGCCGCCTGCCGCCTCGATCACCGACTTGATGGTGTTGAGCACATGCTCGGTCTGCGCCGCGGCGTCGCCGACATGGACCGGGTTGGCGTCGGCATCGAGGGCGAGCGTGCCCGCGACATAGACCACGCCGTCGGCCATCGCGCCCGGCGAGTAAGGCGCCAGGGTCTTGCCCGAGCCGGGCGGGAAGACGGCTTTCATCGGCATCATTTTTCTCCCTTGGTCAGCAGCATGGGATTGATGTTCGCCTGCAAGGCAGCGCGGAACTCGTCGGTCGACGACACCCAGCCGAAGAACTTCTCGATGTTGTAGAGCGAGGCCTGCTGCATGAAGTCCGGCCCGGCATGGTGCGTGGCGTCGTGCAGCACGACGCTGAAATATTCCAGGAAGAAGCTGTCGCGCAGGGTCGATTCGACGCAGACATTGGTGGCGATGCCGGTGAAGACCAGCGAGCGGATGCCGCGGGCGCGCAACAGGCTGTCGAGGTTGGTGTTGTAGAAGGCGCTGTAGCGCGGCTTGGCGACGACGATGTCGCCGGGCTGCGGCGGCAGGCTGGCGACCAGCTCGTAGTCCCAGCCGCCCTTGGCCAAAAGCTTGCCGTGGAGCTCGGGCCGCTGGCGCATGGTCTTGAGCGCATTCGACTTGTGCCAGTTGGGCGAGCCCGGGCCGCCCGCCTCGACGTAGTCCTTGTCCCAGCCGTTCTGGAAGAAGATCACCGGCATGCCGGCGGCGCGCGCCGCGGCGGCGGCTTCGCCGATCTTCGCGATCGCCGGCGCCGCACCGGAGATATCGAAGCCCGCCAAGTCGAGATAGCCGCCCGGCGAGGCGTAGGCGTTCTGCATGTCGACGATGATCAGCGCCGTCTCGGCGGGGCGGATCATGATCGGCTCGGGGCGGGCCGGCAAGCAGCGCGCCGCCGGATCGTCGGGCGGGAAATAGCTTACTGGCGTGGTCATGCGGCAACCCTCGCAGTCGATGCAACGTGGCGACGGCACTGCATCAGCGGCTGGATGCGCTCGCCGAAGATTTCCGTGCCGCTCACGAACTCGTCGAAGGTGAGCAAGACTCCGGCCAGACCGGGGATGGTCGCGACCTCGTCGAGCAGGCGCGCGCAGGTCGCATGCGAGCCGACGATCAGACCTATGTTCAGATTCACCGCCGACTTGGCGTCGGCCATGTGGCGAACGTTGGTGTCTTTGCCCGATTTGGTGTCGGCGGCGCCCTGCTGGGTGAGCCAGCGCAGCGCCTCGAGATCGGCGCCGTCCTTGTAGAGCTCCCACTTGGCCTCGGCCTCGTCATCGGTCTCGCCGGTGATCACCATGAACAGTCCGTAGTTGCCGATGGTGCGGCCGGTCCTGGCGGCCATGGCCTGCATGCGCTGCACGGTCGGCGCGCAGGCGGTCGGCGTGTTGAAGCCCATGCCGAAACAGAAATTGTAGTCGGCGTACTTGGCGGTGAATTCCATGCCGGCATCGCTCTGGCCGGCGCAGATCAGCTTCATGTCGGCCTGCGGGCGCGGGCTGAGGCGACAGTCGTCCATGGTGAAGAAGCGGCCCTTGAAATTGGATACGCCCGATGCCCACAGCTCGCGCAGGATCTGCACGTACTCGGCGGCGTATGCGTAGCGGTGGGCAAAGTACTCGTCGCCCGGCCACAGGCCCATCTGCGAGTATTCCGGGCGCTGCCAGCCGGTGATGACGTTGAGCCCGAAGCGGCCGTTGGAGATCGAATCGATGGTGGAGCACATGCGCGCCGCGATCGCCGGCGGGATGGCGAGCGTCGGCACCGTGGCATAGAGCTTTATGCGCGACGTCACGGCGGCCAAGCCGGCCATCAGGGTGAACGATTCCAGATTGTGATCCCAGAACTCGCTTTTGCCGCCGAAGCCGCGCAACTTGATCATCGACAGGGCAAAGTCGAAACCGTAGCGCTCGGCGTTGAGCGTCGTCTGCCTGTTGAGCTCGAAGCTCGGCTTGTATTGCGGCGAGGTCGTGGAGACCAGCCAGCCGTTGCTGCCGATGGGAATGAACACGCCGATTTCCATGCGCCAAGATCTCCTGGATTGGCCGATTGCCGATGACGCCGGCAGGATGCCAGACGGCGCTCATCATGTCCCTCCCCCGTCATACGTCG
>NZ_JBFWZI010000231.1:2303-9657 GCF_050185545.1 Reyranella sp.
CGACCCGTATGACGGGGGAAGATTGAGAGTCTCACGCTGCCCTCACCGGGGCGACATGCTGACGACACTGCATCAGCGGCTGGATGCGCTCGCCGAAGATCTCCGTGCCGCTCACGAACTCGTCGAAGGTCAGCAGCACGCCGGCCAGGCCGGGGATGGTCGCCGCCTCGTCGAGCAGGCGGGCCACCTTGGCGTGCGAGCCCAGCAGCAGGCCCATGTTGATGTTGACCATCGATCGCGGGTCGATGGCGTGACGCACGCTACTTTCGCCGGTCGCGTTCCTGTCGGCGACCGCCTGCTCGACCATCCAGGCCAATGCCTCGAGATCGGCGCCCTGCCTGTAGAGCTCCCACTTCGCCTCGGCCTCGGCGTCGGTCTCGCCGGTGATCACCATGAACAGCGCGTATGAAGCGACCGCGCGACCCGTGAGCCCGGCGGCGGCCTGCATGCGCGCCACGATGTCGGTGCACGACGTCGGCGTGTTGACGCCCTTGCCGAGGCAGAAATTGTAGTCGGCGTAGCGGGCCGTGAAGTCCAGGCCGGCGTCGCTCTGGCCGGCGCAGATAATCTTCATGTCGGCCTGCGGGCGCGGACTCAGCCGGCAATCCTTCATGGTGAAGAACTCGCCGGCGAGATCGCATACGCCCCTCTCCCAGAGGTCGCGCAGGATCCGCACGTACTCGGTCGCGTAACGGTAACGATGGGCGAAATAGTCATCGCCCGGCCACAACCCCATCTGCGAATACTCGGGCCGCTGCCAGCCGGTGATGACGTTCAGGCCGAAGCGGCCGTTCGAGATCGAATCGATGGTGGCGCTCATGCGCGCGGCAATCGCCGGCGGGACGGCCAGGGTGGGAACCGTTGCGTAGAGCCTGATGCGCGAGGTCACGGCGGCGAGACCGGCCATCAGCGTGAACGAATCGAGATTGTGGTCCCAGAACTCGCTTTTCCCGCCAAAGCCGCGCAGCTTGATCATCGACAGCACGAAGTCGAGCCCGTAGCGCTCGGCGTTGAGCGTGACCCGCCGGTTGAGCGCGAAGCTCGGCCGGTATTGCGGGGAGGTCGTCGAGATCAGCCAGCCGTTACTGCCGATCGGGATGAAGACGCCGATTTCCATGCGGTTCGAACTCCTTCGCGAGCCCATGGCAGCGGCGTGCAAGACCCGGACCGATGCCGCTGCCCAAAGCAGGTTCACTTGCCGTCCTCGATCGCTTACGATTGAATCAGCAGCGTCGCGTTTGCCACTGCGGATACCGTCGACAAGCCTGCACCGCCGCGCCTGCGATCTCGCGGCATGATTCTTGCGACGGTTCCGGCACTGGGATTTTCCAAGGCCCAGTTTTCCGTCCGATCAGAACGGGAGTGTCGCATGGCGCGCAAATCTTCTGAAACCGCCAACAAGCTCAATCGTCGTCGTCTGCTCGAGGGTGCCGCCGCCGGCGGCGCCGTCGTCGCAACCGAGGCGATCGCCGGATTTCCCACCGTGTGGGCGCAGAACGCCAAGGACATCACGCTCGTCCATGCCGGCGGGTCCTACGCTGCCATCAAGGAGATCGGTGAACAGGCGACCAAGGATCTCGGCTTCAAGGTGATCATGCAGGCGATCACCGACGACGTGCAGCTCAACCGCTCGCTCACCCAGCCGCAAACGATCGACATCAACAACATCGACAGCACCAAGATGCCTTACCTGGTGGGCAAGGGTGCGTTGGCGCCCGTCCCGGTGTCGAAGTACAAGTACTGGAACGACACCGTCCCGCTGTTCACCAAGAACGCCTATCCCGACGGCCGGCAGACCTCGAACCAGGGCCTGTCGCCCGCCAAGGCGCTGTTCTACACCGGCGCGGACGGCAAGAAGCTGGCGACCAAGCCGACCGACTTCCTCGCCTTCATTCCCACCATCTACAACGCCGACACGCTCGGCATCCGGCCCGACCTGGTGGGCGGCCGCGACAAGGTCACGAGCTGGAAGGACCTGCTCGATCCCAAGTTCAAGGGCAAGACGGCGCTGGTCGACTACGCGCCGGTCGGCGTGATCGACGTGGCGATGGCGCTCGAGGCGCGCGGCGACTTCAAGTACGCCGACAAGGGCAACATGACCAAGGAAGAGATCGACAAGACCATCAAGATCATGATCGATCTCAAGAAAGGCGGCCACTTCCGCTCGTTCTGGAGCACCTTCGACCAGTCGGTGAACCTTATGGCGTCGGGCGAGGTGGTGATCCAGTCGATGTGGTCGCCGGCCGTCACCGCCGTGCGCTCGCGCGGCATCGACTGCTTCTACGTGCCGCTGAAGGAGGGCTATCGCGGCTGGTTCGTCGGCCTGGCGCCGATGGCCCATCTCAGCGGGCTCAAGCTCGACTGCGCCTACGAGTACATGAACTGGTTCAACTCGGGCTGGCAGGGCGGCTTCATCGCCAAGCAGGGCTACTATTCGGCCGTGCCCACGACCGCCAAGAAGTTCCTGACCCCCGAGGAGTGGGACTACTGGTACGACGGCAAGCCGGCGGCCGTCGACATCAAGGACCCCTACGGCACCCTGATGGAGAAGAAGGGCACCGTGCGCGATGGCGGCGCGATCTGGGACCGCATGGGCAACATCGCCTGCTGGAACACGGTGATGGACGAGGACCGCTACCTGACGCGGCGCTGGAACGAGTTCGTCTCGTCCTGATAGGGTCGGCGTCGGCCATGGCGCTTCTCAATCAGACGGCGGACGGCGCGATGGAGGCCGCTCCGCCGACCGCCGAGCAGCTCGCCGCCGATCGCAGCGGCGAGCGGGCGTCGTGGTGGCAGACCGCCCCGCTGGTGATCGTGCTGCTGCTGTTCTTCGGCCTGCCCATGCTGGTGGTGCTGGCGGTCAGCTTCTTCGATTTCAGCCGCACCGAGATCATCCCGGCCTTCATCCTCGACAACTACGTCGACCTGTTCCGCTCGCAGGTGACGCTGCGGCTCTATCTGAGCTCGCTGAAGTTCGCCGCGATCGTCTGGCTGGCGACGCTCGTGCTGGGCTTCAACATCGCCTACTTCCTGGTGTTCCACGTCAGGAGCCTTTTATGGCAGATCGGCCTGTTCCTGGTCTGCACGGTGCCGTTCCTGACCTCGAACATCATCCGCATGATCTCGTGGATCCCGTTCCTCGGCCGCAACGGCATCTTCAACCAGGCGCTCGAAGGCGCCGGCATCACCAGCCAGCCGCTGGAGTTCCTGCTGTTCTCCGACTTCGCGGTGATCGTGGCCTACGTCCACCTGTTCACGCTGTTCATGGTGGTGCCGATCTTCAACTCGATGGCGCGCATCGACAAGAGCCTGCTCGAGGCGGCGCGCGACGCCGGCGCCGGACGCTTCCGCGTCGTCGCCGAGATCGTCCTGCCGCTCAGCAAGACGGGCATCGCGCTGGGCTCGATCTTCGTCGTCACCCTGGTGATGGGCGATTCCTTCGTCGTGCGCACCATGAGCGGCGGCCAGAGCGCCTCGGTCGTGTCGGCGCTGCAGAACGAGGTCGCGGCCCTGCAGTACCCGCCGGCGGCTGCGAGCGCGGTCATCATGGTGATCATCGTCACCCTGATGGTGGCCGGCATCCTGCGCCTGGTCGACGTGCGCAAGGAGCTGGCCCGATGAGGCAAGGCATTCGCATATGACAAAAACGCCGTCATCCCGACCGGAGCCGAGCGTAGCGAGGCGTAGTGGAGGGACCTTTCTTCTTGCAGAACCGACAAGAAACGTCCCTCGACTGCGCCGCCCCTCAGGCGGCTCCGCTCGGGATGACGGGTTTTCTTTTCATATGCGGATGCCTGGCCCGATGAGGGGGCTGGCGCGATGAGGTGGGCCCATGCACGGCTCTGACGAGGGCAGGCCCTGGACGTTCTACGCCTTCGCGGCGTTCTTCGGCCTGTTCGTGCTGTTCCTCTACGGGCCGATGATCGTGATCTACATCCTGTCGTTCCAAGGCCCGAATGGCGGCATGACCTTCCCGCTGAACGGCGTGTCGCTGCACTGGTTCGGCGCCCTGATCTCGCAGACGCGCGTGGGCGACATCGCGGGCTCGTTCGTGCGCTCGATCGGGCTCGCCGCCCTGGTGGCGATCATCACCGTGGCCCTGTCGGTGCTGGCCGGCCTCGGTTTCCGCCGCCGCTTCCGCGGCTCGGCGTTCGCCTTCTATCTCGCCATCGCCAGCCTCATCATGCCCGGCCTGTTCGTCGGGCTGGGCATTGCGCTTGCCTTCCGCCTGCTCGGCCTGCAGACCGGCTGGTACACGACGGGGCTCGGCGCCCAGCTCACCTGGACCCTGCCGTTCGGGCTCCTGATCATGTTCGCCGTGCTGGGCCGCTTCAACCGCTCCTACGAGGAGGCGGCGACCGATCTCGGCGCCACCAACTGGCAGCGCTTCAGCGAGGTCACCCTGCCGATGCTGCTGCCCGGCATCATCGGCGTGGCGCTGTTCGGCTTCACCCTGTCGTACGACGAGCTGGCGCGCACCGCGCTGACCGCCGGCAGCCAGAACACGCTGCCGCTCGAGATCTGGGCGATGACCACCAACGTCACCTCGCCGACGCTCTATGCCGTGGGCGCGGTGACCACGATCGTCTCGTTCATCGTCATCATCGCCGCCCTGACCTCGATCGCGGCGATCCAGCGCCGCCGGGCGCGCGGCAAGCAGGCGGAGCAGTCGCATGGCTGAGAAAATGGGGGCTGGGACAAACGGGGCAGCCGGCAGTGGCGAGGTCGTGGTCGCCAACGTCACCAAGCGCTTCGCCGAGACCGTCGCCGTGCGCGACTTGAGCCTCACCATCCCGCACGGCGCCTATTGCTGCCTGCTGGGTCCCAGCGGCTGCGGCAAGACCACCATCCTGCGCATGATCGCCGGCCACGAGAGGCCGACCAGCGGCGACATCCGCATCGGCGGACGCTCGGTGCTCGGCCTGCCGCAAATCGAACGCGGCACCGCGATGATGTTCCAGAGCTACGCCCTGTTTCCCCATCGCAGCGTGCTCGACAACGTGGCCTTTGCCCTCAAGATGCGCGGCTCCGGCCTCGCCGAGCGCCACGCCACGGCGCGCGAGCTCCTGGCCAAGGTCCAGCTCGAGAGCTTCGCCGACCGCCTGCCCGCCCAGCTCTCGGGCGGCCAGCAGCAGCGCGTCGCGCTGGCCCGTGCCCTGATCACCAACCCGCGCGTGCTGCTGCTCGACGAGCCGCTGTCGGCGCTCGACGAGTTCCTGCGCCTGCGCATGCGCGGCGAGCTGCGCCGCGTGCAGAAGGAGCTCGGCATCACCTTCATCCATGTCACCCACACCCAGCTCGAGGCGATCGCCGTCGCCGACACGGTGGTGGTGATGACGCAGGGCCGCATCGAGCAGGCCGCGAGCGCACGCGACATCTTCGTCGCCCCGAAAAGCGCCTACGTGGCGCGCTTCGTCGGCGGCCAGAACGTGCTCGCGGGCAGCGTCGAGAGCCTCATGAACGGCACCGCGGCCGTGGCCAGCCCGAGCGGCGCCCGCTTCGCCTTCCCCGTGGGCGAGCTGCGGCCGGCGCGCGGGTCGAAGCTCTACGGCTCGATCCGCCGCGACCGCATCGTGGTCGAGAGGCTGGCGCCCGGCGCCAGGCCGGCGGCCGGGCTGAACAGCGTGGCGGGCGAGGTCCACACCATCGAGAACCAGGGTTCCTACGTGAAGGTGACCCTCGACCTCGCCGACAACGAGGAGTTCGTCGCCCACATGCCGGACGAGACCTTCTTCGCCAACCCGCTCGACATCGGCGACAAGGTCGTCGCCCGCTGGTCGGCCTCCGACGTCAAGCTCCTGGACGACGGCCTGCCGCAACAGGATCCGGCACCGGCGCGAAGCGCCGTGGCGGCGCGGTGACTCTCTTTGCCTCCCCCGTCATCGGGGGAGGTGGCCCGTAGGGCCGGAGGGGGAGAGCCGCATGCAAGGTTCATGAAGTTTCGACGTCGGATTCGGAAGCATCTCGACTGAGGCTTTCCCCCTCCGCCCCGTATGACGGGGCACCTCCCCCGTAAGACGCGGGAGGCGAGATGATCACGCCACCGCCTTCAGCTTCTCGCGCCGGGTCTGCATCAGGGGTTGGATGCGCTGGCCGAACTGCTCCATGCCGATCAGGAAGTCGTCGAAGGTGAGCATGATGCCCTTGGTGGCGGGCACGGTCGCGACCTCGTCGAGCATGCGGGCGACCGAGGCGTAGGAGCCGACCAGCGTGCCCATGTTGAAGTTGATGGCGCCTTCGGGCGCGGAGATCGCCTTGGCGGTGCCGCCCTCGGCGGCGTTGGGATCGGCGTTGGCCTGGCCCGACATCCAGGACAGCGCGCCCATGTCGGCGCCTTCGTTGTAGTGGCGCCACTTGGCCATCGCCGCCTCGTCGGTCTCGTCGGCGATCACCATCATCAGCACATAGTTGCCGACGTCGCGGCCGGTCTTCGCTGCCGCCGACTGCATGGCGAGGTTGGTCGGGGTGTGCGCCGTCGGCGTGTTGACGCCCTTGCCGAGGGTGAAGTTGTAGTTGCCGTAGGTGGCGCCGAACTCCATGCCACGCGGGCTCTGGCCGGCGCACACGATCTTCATGTCGGCCTGCGGACGCGGGGAGAGCTTGCAGTCCGTCATCTGGAAGTACTCGCCCTTGAAGTCGGACGAGCCCTTTTCCCACAGCTCGCGCAGAATGGTGACGTACTCGGTGCTGTAATCATAGCGGTTGGCGAAGTGCGCCTCGCCCGGCCACAGGCCCATCTGCTCGTACTCGTCCTTGGCCCAGCCCGAGACGATGTTGACGCCGAAGCGGCCGCCCGAGATCGAATCGATGGTCGAGGCCATGCGCGCCACGATGGCCGGCGGGATGGTCAGCACGGCCACCGAGGCATAGAGCTGGATGCGCTGGGTCACCGCCGCCAGGCCGGCCATCAGGGTGAACGATTCGAGGTTGTGGTCCCAGAACTCGCTCTTCCCGCCGAACCCGCGCAGCTTGATCATCGACAGGGCAAAATCGAGCCCATAGTGCTCGGCCTTCAGCACGATCTGCTTGTTGAGCTCGAAGGTCGGCATGTATTGCGGCGAGGTGGTCGAGATCAGCCAGCCGTTGTTGCCGATCGGGATGAATACGCCGATATCCATCAGACGCTCCTGTACGCGGGGTCGGGGTCGAGGTCGTTCGCCGCCCAGTACAGCAAGCAGCATGCCAGCGGTCCGGCGGCGGCGGCCGAGGTTGGCACATGGCATTCTCAAATCCCTCCCGCGTAATCGGGGGAGGCGCCCCGTTATACGGGGCGGAGGGGGAATTGCCGCAGTGGAGATCTCTTTGAGTCCGACGTCGGAATCGGAGAAATCTCGACCGGGCTCTCCCCCTCCGA
>NZ_JBFWZI010000232.1:0-9654 GCF_050185545.1 Reyranella sp.
GCGCCAGCTCCCCGCCATCGCGGGGGTGGGTAAAGAGCGGTCATGGTCTTTTTGGACCCCGGGCGTCCCGCCCGAACAGGGTCACATGACGATGAGGGGGCGGGACGCCCGCGGTCCGCTTGAAGCTTGACCCCTCCGTCGCCGCAAGACGGCGACAGCTCCCCGGCAAAGTTGGGGAGGGCTAAAGCATCACCGGCAGCTTCTTCACCCCGCGCAGGATCAGCGAATCGTGCCAGTCGGGCTCGCCGGGGCACAGCCGGATGTGCGGCAGGCGCTCGCTGAGCCGGGTCGCGGCAATCTCCGCCTCCAGGCGGGCGAGCGGCGCCCCGAGGCAGAAGTGGATGCCGTGGCCGAAGGTCATGTGCGGGTTCTGGGCGCGGCCGATGTCGAAGCGGTCGGGGTCGTCGAAGGCTTCGGGATCGCGGTTGGCCGAATTCATGAAGGCGAACACGCGCTGGCCCTCGCGGATGGTCTTGCCGGCCATCTCGAGGTCGGCCGCGGCCACGCGGGCCAGCGCGCCCGACGGTCCATCGTAGCGCAGGTACTCCTCGACCGCGCCCGCCGCCAGCGTCGGATCGGCAACCAGGCGGTCCCACTGGTCGCGATTCTTCATCGAGTAAAGGAAGCCGTTGCCGATCAGGTTGGTCGTCGTCTCGTGGCCGGCGAACAGCAGCAGGATGCAGGTGCCGATGATCTCGTCGGTGCTGAGCGCGTCGCGATCGTCGCGCGCCAGCACCAGCTGGCTGACCATGTCGCTGCGTGGCTCGCGCGTACGGTCCTCGACCAGGCTGCGGAAGTAGCCCGACATCGCCTTGGCGCCGACCTCGGCGCGCAGGTATTTGTTGCCGGCGACCTGGGCGGTGCCGATGAACAGGGCGATGTCGTCCGACCAGACCTTTACCTGCTCGAGGTCGGCCCGCGGCACGCCCAGCAGATCCATGATTACCGAGGCGGGCAGGGGATAGGCGAAGTCGGCGATGAAATCGACCGGATCGCCACGGCGCGCCCTGGCGAGCATGCCGTCGATCAGGTGGGCGACGATGTCCTCGATGTTCGGCCGCAGATTGGCGACGGCGGTCGGAGTGAAGGCCTTGGTGAACAGCCGCCGCAGGCGCGTGTGGTCAGGCGGGTCACGGAACACCATCCAGTGATTGAGATAGCGTACCAGGCTGTCGAGCGAGCCGTTGCGATAGTCGGGGTTCGCCTTGAAGAACGGGGTCAGCCGGTCGGCCGAGATCTCGCGATTGTTGAGCGCGACCTGCCGCACGTCGGCGTAGCGCGTCACGATCCACGCCTTCATGGCGGGCGTCCAGTGCACCGGGTCCTCGACGCGCAGGCGCGCGAACTCGGGGAACGGGTTGGCGTTGGTGGCGGGATTACCGAGATCGAACACGTAAGCCATGGCGCAAAGGCTAGCGCCCGGCCTCGTACCAAACAAGTGTTTGGTGATAGGCTGGCGCCATGTCGCGCGAGAAGCTGCTTTCCGTCTCGGCCCGCCTGTTCGCCAGGGGCGGCTTCGAGGCCACGTCGATGCGGGACATCGCCAAACGGGCCGGCATGCTGGCCGGCTCGATGTACTATCACTTCCCGTCAAAGAACGACCTGATCGCTGCCGTCTACGAGGCCGGCGTGGCCGAGATCGGCGCCGCCGTCGATCGCGCGGTGACAGGCAAGCCGAACGCGTGGCGCCGGCTCGAAGCCGCCTGCATCGCCCATCTCGAGACCCTGCTGGCGGACTCCGCGCATGCCGCCGTGATGACCGCCGAGCTGCGCCGCCTCGATCCGCGGCTGCGCCGGCGCCTGGTCGTCCTGCGCGACCGCTACGAACGCCGCTTCGTCGACCTCGTGGAGGCCCTGCCTCTGGCAGCCGGCACAGACCGCACCCTGTGGCGCCTGCATCTGCTCGGGGCGCTGAACGGGACAGCCACCTGGTATCGGCCCGGCGGCAAGTCGCCGGCGGCGATCGCGAGGGCGCTCGTGGCCGCGCTTCATCGACCGGGGTGACGCTGCTGCGATCTTCTTTCCTCCCCCGTAATCGGAGGAGGTGGCCCGTAGGGCCGGAGGGGGAAGGCTGCAGTCGCGGTCAATCCGGTTTCGACTTCGTGCCGTTCGCCATCGCCGTTCACTTCAGGTCGGATCATCCCGAATCCGCGTCGGTCGATCGCGAGATCGCCTTCTATGAGGAGTTTGGCACTCCCTATCGGACACTGAGAGATGGCGAGGCCCTCGTGATCCATGGCGATCGCGAGAAGGTCGTCAGTTCGAGTGGCGGACCTGAGCGACGCCTTCAGGATCTTCGATAGCGACATAGGTTCGGGCTACGCGAAGTAGGCGGCGCGCTTTGCTCAGCCCTAGCACTGCTCCGGACGCTTGTCCGGATAGACCGGGAGGCCATCGGCCAGCTTCACCCAGCTGAGGGCCGAGGCGGCATAGGTATGGGCCTTCGGCGGCACCTGTTCGGGGTCGTCCAGCGAGCCTGTCGTGATGTCGATCTCGTCCGGATAGTGCGCCGACTGGAAGGTGATGGGGGTGCCGCACCTGGTGCAGAACGTGCGGGTGGCGTGCGCCGACGATCTGAAGCGGGTCAGCTCGCCGGCGACGAGCCGGAACGACGCCGGCTCGACCGTGAACCAGGCGACGAACGGCGCGGCGCTGGTGCGCCGGCAGATCGAGCAGTGGCAACCCGTCGAATGGCGGGGCGTGCCGTCGACCTCGTAGCGGACGGCGCCGCAGCAGCAACGACCTTTCAGCATGAGCACCCCCTTCACTTGCGACGTCCGTTCTTGCCGCAACGTCCATCCTTGCTGCAACGTCCGTCCATGCTGTAACGATCGAGAGGCAAGTCAGTGCCATTCGGCGGTCGAACTAGGTCGCTGGACCTGCGAATAACAGGAGATTGCCGTCCGGGTCGCGGACGATGAAGGTCCGGGCACCCCACGGCTCCTGCTTCAAGGTCTGCAGGAAGTCGACGCCGGCCGACTGATACTGGACGAAGAGCTCGCGGATCTCGGCAGCGCTGTCGACCGTCATCGAGGCGGCGAGAAGCTGCTCGCGCTCGCGGATGTCGGCCACGAACACCGGCTCGCAGATCATCCGCAGGTTGAGGCGCGCATTGTCGCGCCTGACCTGGCCGTAGAAGGGTGGCTCGCCGTAGGTGAAGACGGTGGTGAAGCCGAGCTTCGCCGTGAAGTAGTCGCACGAGGCCTTGATGTCGGCGACGTAGAGCTGGGCTTCGACCTCGGTCAGGATCGGTGCCGCGCGCTCGGGCTTGGCGGTGTCGGGCATGGCCTGGACGCCGTCTCTGAGCGCCTGCCAGGTGTCGAAGCCGGATTGACGCGCCACCAGTTCCTGGGCGTCGCTCAGCTTGAATTCGGCCTCCAGGACCTGCCGGTCGGTCAGGTCCCTGTAGCGGGGAAGCACGGCACGGATCTGGGCGGCCACCGGATAGTAGCGGTCGCGATGCCAGCGCACGTAGAGCTTGGCTTGCTTCTTGAGGTTCTCGAGGTTCGGCATGGGCGCATCTTTGGTTGTGTGAGGTAGGTGGGCATAGCCCCTTCGGCCTCGGCCGATGCGCCCTACTGCAACGGTCGTACAGTCTGCCGCCGTGCCGGACCTGTCAATCACACGTGTAAGGAAATCGGCCGGCTCTGCCGCAGCAGCCTATTTCGGACCCGCCGGCGGCGACACCGAGCCGGTCGCGATCAGTCCCTTGAGCATTGCCACAGCGCCGCATTGCCTGGATTCGGCCTTCGCATCGAACCGGCCGTCGGCGACGTAGCGACCCTTTGCATAAAGGTCGGTGCATGCCCAGACATACGGCGAATTGACGCCATGGTGCCGATATCCAAGGCCGTTATAGCGTTCCCAAACGACCAGCATCCCGGCAATGCTCCAATCGTTCCACTTGTCGTAACGATTGATCGCGATGGCGTCCCTCGCACTCTCTTCCCAGCTGAACGGTGGCGTACCCCGAGCCGGTCGCCCGGCCGGCACGCGTGTCGTGCGGCTGGTCAACGGATCCCCGTTGTGCAAATGGGCGTCGAACCTGAAGTCGGCTTCCAGGCCATGAATGATTGCGAGGAAGTACCAGGGCATCGTCATAGACTTCGTGATGCGCTCGTACCGGGCACGATTGCCCAGTATCTTCCTGACGCTTTGCGCGACCAATTCCTGGCGTGCCGGGGGCACTTTCGCGCCATCGAAGCGCACCTGGTACTCCTGGCGGAGCAATCGTGAGAGGACGCTGTTCTCGTACTCGAGCTGCGCGACCTGGCTTCCGCGCGAAACCGCCAGCTCGCGGAACATCCACGTTGCTCCGCCGCCGAGCGCCAGGACGATGACGGCCGCAGTACTTGCCAGAATGGTTTGGCGCCGCCGCCGTCGGGCGAGCTCCTGCGCGGCGCGCAGCTCTCGCCCTCTTTCCTCCCTCTCCTCGGCCTCGCTCGGTGTCGGTCTGGCCCCGCCTGCTGCAGGACACGACCCCTCCGTCTCGCCGAGCCGGATGCCAAGGCGGGGCTCGGCGACCAACCCGTCGCGGTCCACTCGATTATGATCGCGGTCAACCAAGTCGTCGTCACCGCGCCGGCTTTGCGCGCTGACATCGCAAATGCCTGTTCCTCATTCGATCACCTCGGCCTAGACGACTCCCTCCTGGCGCAGACGCTTCGTCTCATCGGGCTCGATCCCGCACAGGGATTCGAGCAGTACGTCGGTGTGCTCGCCCAGCAGGGGCGGACGGCTGACCGTGACGGGCGAATCCGACAATTTGATCGGGCAGCCGACCGTCTGATAGGTACCGCGGGTCGGGTAATCCACGTCGACGATCATCTCGCGCGCCTTGAGATGCGGATCGGCCAGCACCTCGCCGGTGTCCTGGCAGGCGCCGCAGGGAACACCCGCGTCTCCCATCAGGCGCATGACTTCGTGCTTGCTACGCTGGCGCGTCCACGCCTCGACAATGGCGTCGAGCTCGGTCCGATTTTGCCAGCGCGCTTCCAGGGTCTTGAAGCGCGCATCCTCGGTCAACTGTGGCTGCCCCAGCACTTTCGCCACCGCCGGCCACATCTGCGGTTGTGCGTAAAGGTAGACGTAGTCGTTCGGGCCGCCCGGCGCGCAGGCGTAGGTCGTGCCGGGCACGTTGCGCCCGAGCTGATTGCCGGTGCGCGGCATCGGATGGCCGAAGCGCTGGTGGTCGCGAAGGCTCACCCGCACCAGGTTGACGACCGCGTCCTGCATGGACACCTCGACATGCTGGCCGCGGCCGGTCGCATGGCGCTGCTGCAGCGCCGCCAGAATGCCGATCGCCATGTGCATGCCGGTGCCGGAATCGCCGATCGCCGGATAGACGTAGGTCGGCGGATTCTCGGGGAAGCCGGTGACGCTCATCGCCCCGCCCATGGCCTGGGCGACCGGCTCGAAGCTCTTGAAGCCGCTGTAGGGTCCGTAGGTGCCGAAGCCTTTGATGGTGGCGTAGATGAGCCGCGGGTTGATCTTGGCCAGGGCTTCGTAGCCGAGCCCGAGGCGATCGAGCGCGCCCGGCCCGAAATTCTCCACCAGCACGTCCGACTGGGCGATCACCTTCCGGAACAGATCCTTGCCGGCGTCGGTCTTGAGATTGAGCGTCAGGCTGCGCTTGTTGGCGTTGAGGATCAGGAAGAACAGGCTGTCGCTGTTGGCCTGGTCGCGCATGTTCACCCGCGCAATGTCGCCGCCCTTGGGCTCCTCGAGCTTGATCACGTCGGCGCCGAGGAAGCCGAGAATCTGCGTGCAGGCGGGCCCCGCCTGGTTGTGCGTCATGTCGATGATGCGGACGCCTGACAAGGCCTGGTCCATCGTTGCGCTCCTTCACGGTTGGTACTTGAAGACTCTGCCGCCCTTCATCACGAACGCCATGTGGCGCAGCGCGGTCGCATCGGCAAGGTAATCGCCGCGCATCGCCACGATGTCGGCCGTCATGCCAGGGACAATCGTGCCGATCTCGCCGCCGAGACCGAGCGATTCTGCTGCGCGCGACGTCTCCGAGACGAGCGCTTGCATCGCATCCTGGCCGCCGAACTTGATGCGGTACAGCAGTCCTTCGGCATTGTGGCCGTGAGCGCCCGCGGTCGCGTCGCTGCCATAGACGATCTTCAGGCCTGGTACTTTGAGGGATCGGATGAATTCCTCCGGCGGCTTCGGATTGGCGATCAGCTTTTCCATCATTTCGAACGCCTCGGCCGTGTAGTTGCCGACGCCCAGGTACTTGTCCTTGTTGGCAACGTAGTTCTCGGTGACCACGCCAACGGTTGGATCGAAGAAGGTGCCTTTGGCCGCCATCAGGGCCAGAGCCTCGTCGGTCATGCCTCCGGTCCCGTGCTCGATCGCCGTGCAGCCCGCCTGGACCGCCATCTTCACCGCCGACGTATAGGCGTGAACGACGCTGCGCAGGCCCTGGCTGTTGCATTCGCCGCAAATGACATCGAGCTGGGCTTGCGTGAGCGTGGGGCGCGACCCTTCGCGCACGCTCGTCGAGGCGAAGATCTTGATGGCGTCGGCGCCGCGCGCCTTGAGATCGCGCACCATGGCCCGGAGCTGCGGTTCCGGCTGCACGGTCTGTCCGGGCTGATCGTAGCGGAACCATTGCAGCGAGGTCAGCAGTCGCGGCCCTGGCACCAGGTTGCGCGCCCAGGCCTCGCGCAAGGGGAGATCCCACGCGGTGCCTGGTCCCAGGCTCTGCACCGTCGTGAAGCCGGCCTCGAGGATGCGCACGCCGTTTTCCACGCCGAACAGGACCGAGTCGGGCATGGGCTCGTCCTGTCCGACGAGCCGGTTGTCGATGAAGCGATCGTGGCTGAAGTGGTAGGTCACGTGAACGTGGGTGTCGATCAATCCCGGCGCCACGGTCAGGCCGCCGAGATCGTAGACCTGGGCCCCTTGTGGGACCGGCCCGCCGATGCGTTCGATCTTGTCGCCGGAGACGACGACCACGGTGTCCCGCAGCGTCCCGCCCTTGCCGTCGAGCAGGATGGCGACCTTGAGAGCAATCGGACGCCTGGGCTGTGGCAGCTCCCATGTGAGCGGTGGCTTGTTCGCGACGCCCAGCAGCGCCGCCGATGGGTGCGATTGCACTGACTTCATGCGCCTTGTCGCCTCCTCGGAGGCGCGAAGGATACCAGCAGGGCTTCGGTCCAAAGCTAGAAAATATTCTCGGGCGACACGCCGAGCATGACCTGGCCGACCGTCTCGTAGTGCAGTATGCGGCCCTGGCCCTGTTGTGCGACCGTGTCGATGTCGCGCAGGCGGCGTTCGAACGGGTTCTCCTCGAACACCGCCATCGAGCCGCAGTCGTGAAACAGCGTATTGACGATCTCCCGTGACGACTGGATCGCCCAGGTCGAGGCGAGGCGCAGGCGGGTGCGTTGATCCAGGTCCATCTCGCCGCGCTCCTCGATCGTTTCCAACGCTTCGTCCGCCGCGGCGTGAAGGAAATAGCGCGCGGACCGCCACCTCGCCTCGGACTGCGCCACGTGCGACTGGACGACGTTGTTCTCGACCATCGGCTTGCCCGCGCCGCGGCGGGTCTTTTCCCGCGGCAGCGCCAGGAACGCGTCCATCGTGGCACGGGCAATACCGAGTGCGACGCCACCGAAGCCGATCGAATAGAGCTGGTTGCTGGTGAAGCGGTAGAGCGGGCTGTCGCTCCGGCGGTCGCGCGGATCGTCGCGCCAGATGGCGCGCTCGTGCGGAATGAACAGATCGTCGACAGAGTATTCGTTGCTGGCCGTGCCGCGCAGTCCGAGCGTGTGCCAGATGTCGTGGAACGTGGCGCTCGACTTGGGGTACAGGAAGGTCTTCGTTTCCCTGGTGCCCGCTACCCTGAGATGCGCGCCCAGCCAGGTGGCATTCTGGCTTCCGCTCATGAAGCGCCATTTCCCGGTGATGCGGTACCCGCCTTCCACGGGTGTGGCTTCGTAGGGTGAACCGGGAGGCCCCCAGGCGACGATCCCGTCCGGCCTGCCAAAGATCTCCTGGGCAACATGCGGATGAAGATAGGCGCTCGTGGTCGAGCAGCCGTTGCTTTGACAGACCACCCACCCGGTAGACCCATCCGCATAGGCGAGGGCTTCGGTCACGCGGGCGAAAATCGAGGGCTTCAGTTCCATGCCGCCAACCGATTTCGTCTTCAGCATGGTGAAGAACCCGCCATCAACCAGGGCTTCGACGACGGGCCTGGTTAGTTCGCGGATGTTGTCGTGTTCGTCCGCGGCCGCGGCGATCAGGGGCATGAGATCGCGCGCCTTCTGGAGCTGCGGATGGACGGTCGGCATGGCGTCACTCCTGCGCCGCAACAGCGCGGCCCAAGCGATTACCGACGGGCCGGGCGCTCCGGTCAAGCGATGGCCACGCAGGACGGAAGTGCGGAAGAGGCGGTCGCATCTCCGGGCCGTGGCCGCCGGTGAGGGGCGGGATGAGGTTCGGGCGGCGAGCGAGTGGGATCGGCCCCTTGGACTTTGGATTTGGTTCGAAAGCCCAACAAAGTCCTCATCTTGTGGAGCGCCCGATGGGTGGTTCTCGATGGTTGGGCCCCCAAGGGCGGTACTAATTGCCCTTGCTCGGTGACGCACCATTCGGGCGCTCCTCAGCATGAGGTTTCCTCCTTACCTTGACGCCCATGGGAGCTGGCCCCTGCTATAGTCGAGCCATGACCGCGCACCGCAGCAATCTGCCCCCGACCAGGATCGAAAAGGTCGAGACGTTCCTGATCGAGCGCTGGTGCCTGCTGCGCATCCATTGCGAGGACGGCACGGTCGGCACCGGCGAGGCAGGCGTGCACGGCTGGCCACGGCCGACCGCCGCCATGGTCGACGAGATGAAGTCCTATCTCGTGGGGCGCGATCCCTCGACGATCGAGCATCACGCGCAGGCGCTGCAGCGGCACTCGCACTTCATGGGCGCGCTGGTCGGCGGCGCCATCTCGGCGATCGACATTGCGCTCTGGGACATCAAGGCCAGGCGCTACGGGGTGCCGATCTACGAGCTGATGGGTGGCAAGACGCGCGACCGCGTGCGCTGCTACATGCACGCGAAGGGCAACACGCTCGACGAGCTGGTGGCCGATGCCGTCGCCAGGAAGCGCCAGGGATTCACGGCAATCCGCTTCTCGCCTTTTGCGCCCGACTATCATCTGCGCAAGTCGTTCGAGGAATGGGTGAGCGAGGCCGAGCGCCGCGTCGGCGCGGTGCACGAGGCGCTCCAGGGCGACGCCGACATCTGCATCGAGCTGCACCGCCAGATGAACCCCGCCGAGTCGATCGCGCTCGGACAGCGCCTGCAGAAATTCCATCCGTACTTCTATGAGGACCCGATGCTGCCCGACAGTCCGGCGATGATGGGCGACGTGCAGGCGCGGAGCGGCTTGCCGGTGGCGACGGGCGAGCGCTTCTCGTCGATCTTCCAGTTCCAGGAGCTTCTGGCGAACAACGGCTGCGCCTATGTCCGGCCCGACGTCTGCCTCTGTATGGGGCTCACTGGCAGCAAGAAGGTCGCCGCGATGGCCGAGGCGCACCACGTCAAGGTGATCCCGCACAATCCTTTGTCCCCGATCTCGACCGCGGCCTGCGTGCAGCTCGACGCCTGCATCCCGAACTTCGCGCTGCAGGAATACACGGGCGAGTC
>NZ_JBFWZI010000233.1:0-3523 GCF_050185545.1 Reyranella sp.
TCGGATCGCCGCCGATGTCCGAGCGGCCCCAGATGATCTTGCCCTCGGCATCGAGCACGACGCCGTAGGCGGCGGCATCGCGCCGGGCGATCCACGCCGTGCGCGGGAAGACCTGGCCGGTCGGCGCCGGACGCTCCTTGCCCTTGGCGAATTCCTGGCCGGTGACCCGCCCGACCAGCCAGGTGCCGCCTCCCAGCTGCTCGTGCAGGCGCTCGAACAGGCCCGCCGAGTGCGCGCCCTGCGGCCGCCAGCGACTCGACCAGGTGCGGCCGTCGAGGCTGCAAACCATGTGGCAGATCACGTGCGGCTTCATCGCGTTGCTCCGTCGACAGGGGCACGCCGGTATGGCGGACTGGGATGCAATCTATTCCATCGTGCCCTGTTCTGAAGCCCTTTCGACCAGATCGACCGCCAGCAGACCCGTCGCGATCCTCATCCTCTTCCGGACGGAGAGAGGCCGCGCTCGCTCTTCCTCAGAGCGAGCGCGACCTCTCGCGGTCCGGAAGAGCATGACGCGTGTCGCATGCCCCCGGCTTTCGAGCCGGCATCTCGTCGTGTAGCCTCACCTCGGTTGACAGGGCGGAGGCAACGGCCATGCGAAACACGCGCCTCGAGATACGGCTGCTTTCGGGCGCCGGCGGCGCCGAGATCTCGGGTGTCGACGTCGCCCAGGATCTTGACGACGGAACGATCGGCGAGATCCGCGACGCGCTGAACGAGCATTGCGTGGTCTTCTTCCGCGACCAGGAGCTCGACACCGAACGCCAGAAGGCCTTCGCGCGCCGCTTCGGGGAGATCTTCGTCCATCCCAACTACAGGGGCATCGGCGACGACCCCGAGATCGTCATGGTGCGGCGCGAGCCGGGCGACACCTCCTATGTCGGCGAAGACTGGCACGCCGACACGACCATGATGGCAGAGCCGCCGATGGGCGCCATCCTCTACGGCATCGACGTGCCGCCCTATGGCGGCGACACGATGTTCGCCAACCAGTACCTCGCCTACGACGCGCTGTCGGACGGCATGAAGAGGATGCTCGACGGCGTGCGCGCCGTGCACAGCGACATCATGGTGGCGGGGCCGCAGGCCGGGAAGAACAAGGGCCGCTCGACCAAGCATCGCGACGGGCCGGACTGGCGCGAGACGCGCAACAGCCATCCCGTGGTGCGCACCCATCCCGAGACCGGCCGGAAGATGCTGTTCGTCAATGCCTCCTACACGGTGGGCTTCGAAGGCATGACCGAGAAGGAGAGCCGGCCGCTGCTCGACTTCCTGCTGGAGCACGGCAACCGGCCGGAATTCACCTTCCGCTTCCGCTGGCAGAAAGGCTCGATCGCCTTCTGGGACAACCGCAGCGCCAAGCATATTGCGCTGGGCGATACCGGCCCGTTTCGTCGCCTGATGCGCCGCGTCCAGCTCTGCGGCGACAGGCCGGTGTGACGGCCGCTCCGCGGCGACTGCAGCAAGGCGGACGCCGGCAAGACGACGCTCGCCCGCGCGCTCGGACGATCGCTGCCGGCGGTGGTCTTATGGGTCACTCCAGTGGGCGCTCATGCTCTTCTGGACCGCGAGCGTCTCGCCCGCTCATGAATCATGATCATGAGCGGGCGAGACGCCCGCGGTCCGGAAGAACATGAGGGTCTACCGCGTGGACAGCCACCAGCCGTTTCCGGCGACCCAGCACGAATCGTCGGGAACGGTGCCGCGATGAAGCGTTTGCACGGTCCACAGGCTCTGCCGGCGGAAGGCGTCGGCGAGAACAGCGGCCATCTGCGGATCGCGCGCGCCGTGGCACGGGATGAAGCCGGCCGGGCAGACGAAGCGTGTCGGCCACGTCTTGCCATCACCGCGGGTCACCAGCAGCATGCCGCCCAAACCCTGATCGGGCGTCAGAGGGAAGAGCAGCCGGCCGCCCGGCCGCAAGTCGTCGAGCCAAGTGTCTACCGGATGCGTCGCCCCGGCGTTGACGTAGATCGCGTCGCAGGGCGGCAGGCTGCCGCTCGTTCCCGATACCCCTTGCAGCGACACGTTGGGCTGCCCGGCGAGGTTGGCCTTCGCCATGGCGAGAAGCGCGGGCTCGATCTCGTAGGCCACGACCGATCCCGCCGGTCCGACCAGCGCGGCGAGGATCGATGTGTAATACCCGGTCCCGGTACCGACATGCAGCACCGTCTCGCCTTCATTCAGCGCCAGGGCATCCAGGCACCGGGCATGCAGGCTCGGCATTCCATTGTTGATTCCCTGACCGCGCGACAGCGCAACGAGGACGTCCTGGTATAGCCAGGCATGATCGTCGGACGGCGTCTCGATATATCCGCCGGCGAAATTGAATACTGTCCACGGACCAGCACCGACGAAGCGCTCTCTCGGGGTGGTCGCGAAAGCATCGGTGACTCGTGGGTCGCGGACGCCGCCATGGCCTGTGACCAGCTGGGCGTAGTAGTGGCGCGCCGCTTCGATCGAAGACATGTCGGCTGCTCCTCTCATTTCCGCTCGGCCTGCTTGGTCGAATCGGTGACATCGAACGCTGCGCGCAAGGCGGCAACAGCCTCGGCAAGCCGCGTCGGCGCGGGCAGACGATGGCTGCCTTCGATCAGCAAGGAGATGCCATCCGCCACCTCGACCCGAGTCACCGTCGATACCGCCGGCGCGTAGCGCTGCGCCTTCAGGCGGCGGTAGATCCGCGCGACATCCTGGCTGGAGCGCGCCCACTCGGCTTCCCAGTCCCGGCGCGCGACGCCGCGCTTGGCCAGCGCCGCCTCGATCTCCTCGCCGTGCTGGCGGATGGCGGCGTGATCGAGTCCGGCTTCCTGGAGGAAGCGCACGCGCTGCAGCTGGCCGAGATGGCGGTTGTCGAAATGGGCGCCGCGCCCGCGTCCGTTCGGCGGATCGATCAGGCCTTCGCGCACGTAGTACCGCACCGTGCGCTCGCCCACCCCGGAGAGCTGGCCGAGCTGTGCCGCCGTGTAGCGGCTGTCGAGTCGCGTGGTCATGTCTCTATATAGACAGTGCACTGTCTATATATCAACTGTCACATTAAAGATCTAAAGCTCATGGTGCCCCCGCAGGGCTTCGGAGGGGCGAGGGCATGGAATTTGCCTCGTCATCGCTCGGCGCTTGCCCGTGACGATTGCGGGCAGAACCAGGGAGACGGACTTCCACGGATGAGCGCGACGGCGAAGCGGCAAATGCATCTCGGGCTCTTCATCCTGGGAACCGGCAGTGACGTCGCCGGCTGGCGCTATCCCGGCGCGATCAAGAGCTTCCAGGATCTCGCGGCCGTCCAGGAAATCGCGCGGACCGCGGAGCGCGGCCGCTTCGATCTCATCTTCATGGGCGACAATGATGCCGATCCGCGCGCGCATCCCTCCTACACCCTGCGCCTCGAACCACTGACCGTTCAGCGTGGCGCGACGCCCACCCTCGTTCCCCTAGCTCACACGTGAGAAAGACTCGCTCGTGGGTCAGGTCGATCATACCAAGGTATGTCTTTCGTCGCCGGCCTGTCGGCTCGATGCTGGCC
>NZ_JBFWZI010000233.1:3623-9650 GCF_050185545.1 Reyranella sp.
CCGTTCAGCGTGGCGCGACGCCCACCCTCGTTCCCCTAGCTCACACGTGAGAAAGACTCGCTCGTGGGTCAGGTCGATCATACCAAGGTATGTCTTTCGTCGCCGGCCTGTCGGCTCGATGCTGGCCTCCAACGATTGGCCATCGCGGCTGCGGGGACGCGACGCGCCTGTCGTCGGGAGTGACACATGCCGGACGAAGCTCGCCCTGCCCCTTCGAAGTCGCGTTGGATTGTCGTTGCCGGTCTCGTCGTGCTGGTGATCGCGGCCGGCGGCGGATGGCTTCTGCTGAAGCCCTCCGCGGCCTCGGCCCCTGCCGCTGCCCAGGCGATGCCGGCGCCGGGGGTCGGCGTGCGCCCGGCCGGCCTGCGCGGCGTCAGCCAGTCGTTCGAGTTCGTCGGCCGCATCAAGGCGATCGAGAAGGTCGAGGTCCGCGCCCGCGTCGAAGGCTTCCTCGACAAGGTGCTGTTCCGCGAGGGCCAGGTCATCAAGGCGGGCGACCTGCTCTACCAGATCGACAAATCCCAGTTCCTGGCCCGCGTCGAGGACGCCAAGGCCAACCTCGCCGTCGCCGAGGCCGAGCGGACCAATGCCCAGCTGCAGTACAAGCGCCAGCTCGAGCTCAGCCAACGCCAATACAGCCCGCAAAGCCAGGTCGACCAGAACAAGGCCGCCCTCGACCAGGCGAACGGGCGCATCATGCAGGCGCGCGCTGCGCTTACCCTCGCCGAAATCAACCTCGGCTACGCCGACATCCGCGCGCCGATCGACGGCCGCATCGGCCGGACGGCCTACACGGTCGGCAACCTCGTCAACCCGACCAGCGGCGTGCTGGCGACGATCGTCAGCCAGAACCCGGTCTATGTCGTATTCCCGGTGAGCGTTCGCGAGCTGCAGGCGATCCGCGAGGCACGGCGGCAAGAGGGCGGCGGGATGGCAAAGATCGACATCTTGATCCGGCAGTCGGACGGTCACGAGTACCCGCAGCGCGGCATCTGGAATTTCACCGATCCGCAGGTCGACCAGCAGACCGACACGCTCATCATGCGCGCCACCGTGCCCAACCCGGATGGCGAGCTGATCGACGGCGAGTTCGTCACCGCGGTGATCCGCGAACGCCAGGAGGAGCAGCGCCTGGTCGTGCCGCAGGCCGCCCTGCAGGTCGACCAGTCGGGCTACTACGTGCTGGTCGTCGACGGCCAGCACAAGGTCGAGCAGCGGCGCGTCCAGACCGGACCCAGCCGTGACACCGACATCGTCGTCGTCTCCGGGCTCACCGAGGGCGACAAGGTGATCGTCGACGGCATCCAGAAGGTACGGCCCGGTCAGGTCGTGCAGGAGGCCGTCCTGCCGCCGCCGGACCGACGCCAGGCAGTGGGGCGCCAGGAGAGGGGGCGATGATCTCCGGCCTCTTCATCGACCGGCCGCGACTCGCCTTCGTCGTGTCGATCGTGATCACGCTCGCCGGCTTGCTCGCCATCCTGCGGATCCCGGTGGCGCAGTTCCCCGACATCGTGCCGCCGCAGGTGACCCTAACCACGGTCTACCCCGGCGCCGACGCCGAGGTGGTCGAGGCGACGGTGGCTCAGCCGATCGAGCAGCAGATCACCGGGGTCGACAACGCACTCTACTACCAGTCGGCCAGCGGTACCGACGGCAGCTATACGCTCACCATCACCTTCGCCCTCGGCACCGATCCCGACATCAACACGGTGAACGTGCAGAACCGCGCCCAGCTCGCGACGCCGCTCCTGCCGCAGGAAGTGCAGCGGCAGGGCCTGACCATCCGCAAGAAGTCGGCGGCGCTCCTGCAGATCATCACGCTCCATTCGCCGCGCAACACGCACGACGCACTGTGGCTCAACAACTACGCCACCATCAACGTGCTCGATCCGCTGAGCCGGGTGCGCGGCGTCGGCCAGGCGAGCCTGTTCGGCGCGCTCGACTATTCGCTCCGGCTGTGGCTCGACCCTGACCGGCTGACCGCCTTCAATCTGACGCCGTCCGACATCGTGGCGGCGGTGCAGGGCCAGAACGTGCAGGCGGCGCTCGGCCGCATCGGCGCCGCGCCGCTGTCGCCCGACCAGCAGTTCCAGCTGACCATCAAGACCCAAGGCCGCCTCACCCGGCCCGAGCAGTTCAGCAACATCGTGGTGCGCGCCAATCCCGACGGCTCGGTGGTGCGCATCAAGGACGTGGCGCGCGCCGACCTCGGCGCCAAGAGCCAGGAGCGCTACTCGCGCTTCAACGGCGCGCCGGCGGCCGCCATCGGCATCTTCCAGGCGCCCGGCGCCAACGCCGTCGAGGTCGCCGCCAACGTCCGTCAGGTCATGGAGAGCCTGAAGCAGCGCTTCCCCGACGACCTCGACTACGAAGTGTTCTACGACTCGACGGTGTTCGTGACCTCGACCATCGACGAGGTGGTGCACACGCTGGTCATCGCCTTCCTGCTGGTCGCCGTCGTGGTCTTCCTCTTCCTCGGCAAGCTGCGCACGACCCTGATCCCGCTGCTCGCCGTGCCGGTGTCGATCGTCGGCACCTTCGCCGTGCTGCTGCTGATCGGCTACTCGGCCAATACCGTGTCGCTGCTGGCGCTGGTGCTGGCCATCGGCATCGTCGTCGACGATGCGATCGTGGTGATCGAGAATGTCGAGCGCGTCATCGAGGAGGAGCCGGACCTCACCGTCGCGCAAGCGACCAGGAAAGCGATGTCGGAGATCACCGCACCGATCATCGCCATCACCCTGGTGCTGCTCTCGGTGTTCGTGCCGGTGGCTTTCATCCCCGGCGTCAGCGGCACGCTGTTCCGCCAGTTCGCCGTCGCCGTGTCGGCCTCGATGGTGATCTCGGCGATCAATGCGCTGACCCTCAGCCCCGCGCTCTGTGCCGTGCTCTTGAAGCGCGGCCAGCCGCTCGGCGGGCCGATGCGGCGGGTGCTGGGGGCCGTCGACTGGTTGCGCGATGGCTATGTCGCGATCGTGCGCCGCCTGGTGCGCTGGGCAGCCTTCGGCGTCGTCGCCGCGATCCTGGTCGGCGGGGCCGCGTTCGGCCTGTTCCGCATGACGCCGCAAGGCTTCCTGCCGGCGGAAGACCAGGGCGCCTTCTTCATCGCCATGCGCCTGCCCGAGGGCGCCTCGCTCAACCGCACCGAGGCAATCGTGACCGAGGTCGAGAACATCGTCGGGCCGATGCCCGGCGTGCAGGGCGTGGTCTCGGTTGTCGGGCTCAACTTCATCGACTACGTGGTGTCATCCAACAGTGCGTTCTTCGTCGTCCGGCTGAATCCCTACGAGGACCGTACCGCGGCGGCGCAGAAAGTCGATGCCATCCTGGCGGCCCTGCGGCCGAGGCTCGCCGCCATCCAGGGCGCCGTCGTCTTCCCCTTCAACCTGCCCCCGATCCTGGGCCTCGGCAGCACCGGCGGCTTCCAGTTCGTGCTCGAGGCCCTGCAGGGCCAGTCGCCCAACGACCTCTCGGCGGCGACGCGCGCGCTGCTCGTGGCAGCCAACCAGCAACCCGAGCTCGCCGGCGTGTTCACCACCTTCGCCGCCGACACGCCGCAGATCTATCTCGATATCGACCGCGACAAGGCGCAGGTGCTGGGCGTCAAGGTGAGCGACGTGTTCAACGCCCTCCAATCGACCCTGGGCGGCTACTACGTCAACGACTTCAACCTGTTCGGCCGCACCTGGCAGGTCAACATCCAGTCGGAGGCGCGCAACCGGGACGCCATCGACGACATCTACCGCGTCTACGTGCGCAACAACCAGGGCGCCATGGTGCCGATCCGCGCGCTTGCCCAGGCGCGCCTGGTGCAGGGGCCGCAGACGGTGATCCGCTACAACGGCTTCCGCGCCGCAATCATCAATGGCGCCCCCGCGCCGGGAGTCAGCTCGGGCCAGGCGCTGGCCGCCATGGAGCGCATTGCAGGCTCGACACTGCCACCGGGCTACGGCTTCGAATGGACGGCGACGGCGCTGCAGGAGAAGGCCGCGAGTGGCCAGACCGCCATCGTGCTCGGGCTCGCCATCCTGTTCGCCTACCTGTTCCTGGTGGCGCTGTACGAGAGCTGGAATATCCCGATTCCGGTTCTGCTGTCGGTCAGCGTTGCCGTGCTGGGGGCGATCGTCTGCGTGGTGCTCGCCGGGCTCGCCTTCGACGTCTACGCCCAGATCGGCCTGGTGGTTCTGGTAGCGCTCGCCGCCAAGAACGGCATTCTGATCGTCGAGTTCGCCGTCGAGCAGCGCCGGCATGGCAACGGCCTGCTCGACTCGGCGATCGAGGGCGCCCGCCTGCGCTTCCGGCCCGTGGCGATGACCAGCTTCGCCTTCATCCTCGGCCTGTTGCCGCTGGTCTTCGCGGAAGGCGCCGGCGCCGCCAGCCGCCGCGCCGTCGGCACGCCGGTGTTCGGCGGCATGATCGCCGCCGCCGTCCTGGGCATTTTCGTCATCCCGATGCTGTACGTCGTCTTCCAGTCCCTGCGTGAGCGCGTCTCCGGCAAGGCCGCGGTGGCGCCAAATGCGGAGCCGAAGACGGCCGCAGAGTAGCCGCCTCAAAGCCCTTCTACGAAAATGCGCTGGGGGCGCGCCACTGGAGTGGCGCGCCCCCAGCGCATTTTCATCGAAGAGAGTGAGGAGAGTCTGCCAACCCTTTCTCATCCGCCGCCGACAGGCTATCGATGGCCCTGTGGACGAGACGCACACAGCCGACCTGAAACTCGCCGGATTGCGCATCTGGGTGCATGGGTGGCAGTTTCCCGATACCATGGACTACCGGGACGGCAATTGGCTGAGGGTTACCGTCCGATGCGGCGGTGACGGCGGCAGCGTCGTCGTTCGCGGGCCCATCCTGCATCTCTCGGAGCTGACCCGGTGGACAGGCGAAGCCGAGAAGCTTCTGGAAGCGCTTGCCGGTGAGGCGCGTCTGTCCTGCCTGGAACCGAATCTCTCCGTGCTGCTCAAGGCCGCATCGCGCGGCCAGATCATGATGGAGGTCGCGATCACACCGGACCACCTGACGCAAAAGCACTGGTTCCAGTTCGAGATCGATCAGAGCTACCTGCCCGCCCTGATCGTGCAATGCCGAGCCATTCTCGAGACCTATCCCCTCCGCGGCGAGCGGACCGCCTGATGGCCGAGGCGCCATCGTCATGAGCCGCGTCGCAGTCATCGGCAATGCCGGGCTCGACCTGCCGCTCGCGGTGCCCCGCCTGCCGCTGCCCGGCGAAACCCTGATCGGCCGTCCCGACGCACGAGCGCCGGGCGGCAAGGGCCTGAACCAGGCGGTCGTGGCGGCACGCTGCGGCGGCGAGGTGCGGTTCTGTGCGCCGCTCGGCAACGACCCCGCCGAAGCCGCGATGCTCGAAGGATGTCTGCGACGCGAAGGCTTCGCCAAGCTCGATCTGCCGCGGCTCCCCTATCCCACCGACTTCTCCCTGCTCATGGGGCTTCCCGGCGGCGAGAACAGCATCGTCAGCACCAGCGCCTGCTCCCTTGCCTTGACCTTCGCACAGGCCGAGCCCGCCCTGCGCGGTCTTCACGAGGGCGACGTCGTCCTCCTGCAAGGCAACCTGGCGCTCGACACCACCGGCGTGATCCTCACCTTGGCACGCCGACAGGGCGCCACGACGGTGTTCAACCCGGCGCCTTTCTGGCCGGGTGCCGAGGCCCTCGTCGAGCAGTGCAGCCTCGTCATCGCCAACCGGCTCGAGGCGCAAGCGCTGGGCCCGTCACTGCACGCCGCCCGCGCCGCGATCGTCACGAGCGGTGGCGAGGGCTGCACGCTGATGGAGGGCGGGCGCCGGCAATCCTTTCCTGCGGAACCCGTCACGGCGGTCGACACGACAGGCTGCGGCGATGCCTTCTGCGGTGTGGTCGCCGCGCTGCTGGCGAGAGGGTTGGCGATCGCCGATGCGATTCCGCCCGCCCAGAAGGCTGCCGCCGTCACCGCGACACGACGCGGTGCCTACTCGGCGTTGCCGTCCCGCGATGAGATCGGCTCCATCTTACGCAACTGATCCTTCATTGATTC
>NZ_JBFWZI010000234.1:0-9594 GCF_050185545.1 Reyranella sp.
GCCGCCGCTGATCGCGGACGTTAGGCGTCACATGAAGTTTGTAGCACACACATAAAGGGGCGGTATGGTTAGGTCATTGCTGAGTACAGCATCGCTGATGGGCTTCCTTCTGACCTCGTGCTTCGTGCCGCTTTCGATGGCTACAGAGGCGCAGGAGCTAGTGAATGTCGGTTTCGTTCTATATTCCAAGAGCGATGCACCAGGCACACTGAAGGCGCGGTGGAACTACGCAAATGCCTACAGTGGCCCTGGAGAGGCAACCGGAGGGCCCGTCGAGGGTTTCGCCGGACGCTACCATGTTCGCTATTTCTTCGAGAATGGAGAGTTCTCGGATGAGTACGACCTCGTCATCGAAAAGACCGGCGACTTCTACAACGTGTCATGGATCGTAGATGGCAAGGTCGGTGCTAGAGGCGTCGGCATGGAAGTAGAGAACGGTCTGGCTGTTGGCTGGACCAAGGTTGCCAACTAGGTTTCGGGCTTTCGTTGTCTTCGAAAAGGCAGTGACGCCTAACAATGCGTGTATGGACTCCCCCTGCAAGTAGTTTGAGGCGAGCGCGCCGCCGCTGATCGCGGACGTTAGATGCCAGTCTTGCCCCGGATTGACGTTGTGGCACACTGCGCCTCAGCCAGGAGGTAAAGGCGATGTCCAAGGCCAAGGAAGAGCTCGCCCAACTGATTCAACAGCAGCCTGCGGACAGCTCGAGCGAGGAAATCATCCGCGAGTTGGCGTTCCACGTTATGGTACAGCGCGGACTTGCCGATGCCGACGCCGGTCGTAGCATTTCCAATGAAGAGATGGGCAGGCGCATCCGGACATGGCGCGGATAAGCTGGACTGACGAAGCCCATGGCTGGCTCCGGGACATTTACGATTACATTGCCACTGACAATCCGCGAGCTGCTGCGGAAACAGTCGATGGCATTTACGAACGTGCCCAAACGCTAACGGATTTTCCAGAGCTTGGAGCTCGCTACGGGGCCTCGTCCCGTCATGTGCGGGTACTGCTGTATGGACACTACCGTATCGCTTACCTGGTGCGTGACGACGGAAACATCGACATTCTCGGCGTGTTTCATGACGCGCTGGACATCACGCGGTATCAACTCTGACTGACACGTGATATCAACTTCGAGGTGCAACGCTGATCGCGGACGTCAGAAGTCGCTTGGAAGGCGTTGTTCCCCGGTAGACCGGCCCCTGCTAACTTGATCCTCATGGCACAACCCCTCGCCAAGATTCAGGAACATATCCGGACACTTGGCGCCTCCTACAAGAAGACGCTTCTGCGCTTGTTGTGGGAGAAGTTGGATAGACCGTCCGACTTGGATGTCGAAGCGGCCTGGCTCGAGGCTTCATTGACGAAGTGACGCCCGAGTTTCACCCGGCCGCGATGGCCCCACCCCATTGACAGTCGCATTTGCAGGAGTATTCTACGCGGCTCGATTTTCGGAGCGTCGCCATGGCGTGTATATCGGATAGCGTTCAGATCGCACAGGAGCTTTCAAGCAACTGACGTTTCGCCCCGGATCGCGCTTCGGCGCAGCCGATGAAAGGCCTCTGGGTGCGAAACCTGAGGCCTTTTGTCTTTATGCATCGTACACCGCATCGATCCCGTTTCCGGCTTGAGCAGCGAGGCCTCGCACTCAACCTGCCGCGCCTTAGCCTGCAGGCTGACCTCGATTCGCTTGCCGATTCGATGCTGGGCATGCGGGCGATTCAGGCACTGGACAACGATCCAACGCTGTTTCCCGTTCACCGCGTGCTTCGATTTGCGGTTCGCCGACATCTCGAGGAGGTATTCGACGACCTCGCGCTGCACGCCGCGCCCCGAGCGCAGCGCCTCGAAGCGGGCGCCGTGATTTTCGAAGGGGAAGGATTCTTTGCGTCCGCGACGGGTCGCCGCAAGACGGACTACTCGAGCGGAACAGTCAGTATCTGGGCGCGCGACCTCGACCGGCTGCGCGAGGTCGAAACCCACATCCTGCGCGCGCTCGGTGACCAGATGGTGCGTGAAGAGCAGTTCACGATCGATTGGTACTTCCACGGTGGCCACAGCGGGCTCACGAACATTTCGTTCGAAGAGCTGGCTGATCCGGCCCTCACCAACGAGGCCTATCCTTCGATCGAGGGAGGCGTTGCCGCTTTCATCGAGCGGTACCTCACGGCACGCGACACGATACTGGTGCTGCAGGGGCCGCCCGGCACCGGAAAGACGCGGCTCGTGCGCGCGATACTCGCCGCGATGTCGAGACGAAAGCACGACAGCGCGAATGTGCTGTACACCGCGGATCGCCGTGCAATCGAGAACGACGAGATTTACGTCGAGTTTCTCACCGGAGCGCACGACGCCCTGGTTGTCGAGGACGCCGATCACCTGCTCGGTGCTCGCTCAAACGGCAATCGGGACCTGCACAGGTTCCTGACGGTTGCCGACGGAGTCGTTCAGGCTCTGGGCAGGAAGATCGTTTTCACGACCAACCTGCACAATATCGGCGACATCGACGAGGCCCTGATCCGCCCGGGCCGCTGCTTTGCCGTCGTGCGTACGCCAGGCCTGTCCCGCGAGGAGGCGATTCGTTTTCTGGCCGCTCTCAGTGTCGATCGCCCGACCGACGCCGCGGTGATCATTGAACGAGTATTCTCGGGCGGATCGAAGACAGTCACGCTGGCGGAGCTGTATCGCGCGATCGAGACTAACGGTCAGGGAGCGGGTTCAGAGGTTTGATTGGCAGGCGCGCCGCCGCGCGATGCTTGTCGTCTTGAAGCTCGCGAGTCGGCTTGAGATAAACTCGTGCGCGGTGGAGATGCGGTATGAGCCGAAAAGGACATCGAGATGCTGACAGGTTCATGCCACTGCGGCGCAATTCAGATCCAGGTCCCACGCAAGCCACGGCGCCTCACCAGCTGCAACTGTTCGATCTGTCGTCACCACGCTGGCCTCTGGGGGTACTACGATCGAAGCAAGGTGAAAATCGTTGCCCGCAGAGGTGCGTTGGCCTGTTATTCCTGGGGCGACAAGTACCTTCGGCTCTGCAGATGCGCCAACTGCGGTTGTGTGACGCACTGGCAACCCATCAGTCGCGCCAGTAGCAGGATGGGCGTCAACTTCCGCAACTTCGACCCGTCCGTGATTGAGTCGACTCGAATTCGGAGGTTCGATGGTGCCAGCACCTGGAAATTCCTCGACTGAACGGGGCCAAGTTGCCGCCCAGGTGCGTGCGCGGCATGAGAGAGGAGATGGGCAATGATCCGTGGTAGCTGCCTCTGTGGTGGCGTCAGATTCGAAATCGAACGCGCCGTCGGACCCTTTGAGCTTTGTCATTGCACTCGTTGCCGGAAAGTCAGCGGATCCGCCTACCTCACCTGGCTGGGCGTGCGGCGCGAGGATTTCCGCTTTCTTGAAGGAGCGGACCTGATCAGGACGTACGAACGTCCGGTAAGCGAATCGCCTCCTCCGTATGACACCAGTTTCTGCAGCCGCTGCGGCTCACAGGTGCCGAATCCATCAAGAACCGGGGAGCCGTGGTTCGAAATACCAGCGGGTGCCCTCGACGATGATCCCCTCATCAGGCCGGACAAGCACATCTACACAGACTTCAAGGCCCCCTGGGACCAGATTACCGATGACTTGCCGCAGATGACCAAGAAGGAAATTCGGGCAGCCCGAAACCGATCACCATGAGAAAACTCATCGCATCTACGTTTGCGTCGCTCGACGGCGTCATGCAGGCACCCGGCGGACCGGAAGAAGATCCTACCGGCGGTTTTACCCTTGGCGGCTGGATGTTCGCCCACAGGGAAGACGAGAGCATGGACATCTCGGCATCAGGTTTCGACGCCAGGAATCGCGAGCTGGTGCTCGGCCGCAAGACGTATGAAATATTCGCGGCGTACTGGCCTTGCCAGCCGGATGACCATCCGATTGCGAAGATATTCAATGCGACGAGAAAGCACGTTGCTTCGCGTACCTTGACGGCGCTCCACTGGAACAACTCGACGCTGCTCCAGGGCGCCGTCGATTCGGCAATCATCGCTCTCAAGGCCCAGCCGGGCCCCGACCTGCAGATGATTGGCAGCGGCAATCTGATTCAGACGCTCCAGTCTGCCTCGCTGATCGACGAGTACAACGTGTGGACATTTCCACTGGTGCTTGGGCGGGGCAAGCGCCTCTTCGGCGAGATGGCCAGGCCATCGGCACTTCGGCTCGTTCGCTCCCAGGTTTCGACCAGCGGCGTCGTGATGAGTACCTACGTACCGGGCGGCGACATCCGGCTCGGTTCGTTCGCCGGTGCCGAGCCGGGCGAGTGAGGAGCTGGCCGGACGCAGTGAACTGAGATGGCAGTGATCCGACCGGCCAGATTGTCCGACGCAGCAGCTCTCGCGGCACTCGCGGAGCGGACTTTTCGCGAGACCTTTGCCGCGGACAATTCCGAAGAGAACGTCAATCTGCACTGTGCCGGGAAATTCAGTGCCGAGATCCAGCGTGGAGAAATATCCGATCCCCAAATGTCGACTCTCCTGGCCGAAGTCGCCGGTGAGCTGGTGGGGTTCGCGCAACTGCGATGGGCGCACGGAGCGGCGTGCGTCAAGGGCGACCGACCCGCCGAGCTGAATCGAATCTATGTTGCAAATGCGTGGCATGGCCGTGGCATCGCCAACGAGCTGATGCGCGCTGTTTACGCTGCCGCTGCCCGGGCGGGGTGTGAATGCATCTGGCTTGGCGTATGGGAGCGCAATCCGAGGGCCATTGCCTTCTACCGCAAGTGCGGGTTTTCCGTTGTCGGTGACCATGTGTTCATGCTCGGACAAGACCAGCAACGCGACCTGATCCTCGCGGCGCAGGTTGATAGCCTCTTGCCAGGTGCCTGACCATGCGATGCAGCCCATGCCGGGCTGCATCAACAGGAAGGGCGCTGCCACGGTGCCGATTCCGACGATCAGGGCAGGCGCGATCGTCGGCTGCTGAATCCATGCATGGCCCCAGATGGCGGGCAGGATGGCCGCAAAGGAGATGCCGATCAGGTAGTGGGCGATCCAGCCGATCGCGCGTTCGCCGCGCACGGGCAATGCGGCCGCAATGGAATCATGGTGAAAGCGCCCGCGCGGCATATGGGCGAGCCAGCGGCCCACCAGGCCATAGTCCGGCGCCGGGATGCCGAGCAGGCGTCTGCGCGCGATCGCCCACAGGTCGATCACCGCCGTCGCGCCCGCCCCCGTCGAAAGCGTCCACACCAGATAATCCATGACCGTCTCCAATGGCTTGCCTTCCTGCGGCACGGGCTGCAGAGTGCCACTTCAAGTCCACTTGAAGTCAAGGGGTGCGGCATGGATATTGCCGAAGTGGCGAAGCGGTCCGGCGTGCCGGCCTCGACGCTGCGCTTCTACGAGGAAAAGGGTCTGATCGCCTCCATCGGCCGACACGGCCTGCGCCGCCTGTTCGATCCCGGCGTGCTGCAACGGCTGGCGCTCATTGCGCTCGGGCGCTCGGCCGGTTTTTCGCTCGACGACATCGCGCGCATGTTCGCGCCCGACGGGCGCCCGCGGATTGACCGGCGTATGCTCGCCGCCAAGGCGGAAGAACTGGACGCAACGATTCGCAAGCTGATCGGCATGCGCAACGGCCTGCGCCACGCCGCTGCCTGCCCCGCGCCAAGCCACCTGGAATGCCCGACGTTCCGCCGCCTGTTGAAGAGCGCGGCGTCCGGGGCGAAGCGCAGCTAGATGGCACATATTCTCCTCGCCTACTCCACCGTGGACGGCCACACGCGCAAGATCTGCGAGCACCTGCGCGAGCGTCTGCAAGGTGGCGGCCACGCAGTAACACTCGCCGCGCTCGGCGAGCCGCTGCCCGCGGACCTTGCGTCCTACGACAAGGTGGTCATCGGCGCGAGCATCCGCTATGGCAAGCACCGTCCTGCGGTTTACGAGTTCATCCGGATGAATCAACGCGTGCTCGAGAGCCGGCCCAGCGCGTTCTTCACCGTCAACGTCGTCGCCCGCAAGCCCGGCAAGGACACACCCGACACGAATCCCTACCTGAAGGGCTTCCGGCGCAAGACCACCTGGCGGCCCGCGCTGCTCGGCGTGTTTGCGGGCAAGATCGACTACCCGCGCTATGGTTTCCTCGACCGCGAGGTCATCCGCTTCATCATGTGGTTGACGCGCGGCCCCACCGGCTCGCACGATTGCGTCGAGTTCACGGACTGGGCGGGCGTTGACGCATTTGCGCGGCGCATCTCCTCGCTGCAATGAGCATGGGTACAACCACTACGGTCGCGACACGCTTCTGGCTCGGAATGGCCCTGCCGACCTTCGGCCTCGCGGTATTCACCGTGCTGCTCGCGCTGATCGGCGGCAAGGGGAAGGAATTCGCGCCGATCCTCCTGCTGCTCATGGCGCTCGTGACCCTGCCCCTGACGATGCTGGCGAATGGCTGGACGCTCTTCGTGGGCTGGCGCCGCGGCCGGCTGGTCGCGGGAGCGTTCGTGCTGCCGGCGATCGTGGCCGTCATCATGGCCCTGTTCCTGCAGGGCCCGCATTACGATCGCGGCCTGCCAGCTGCCATCCTGGCGCCCTGCCTCACGTTGCTGGAGACCGCCTCGAAGCATCCGGTCGTCGCGTTCACGGCCTGGGTGCTGTCCATCGCCGCGCTGATGCTGCTTGCGCGCCGCACGCACCGCACCAGATCGCGCTGATGTCCAGGACCCGACCGCCCGAGCTGCGCGCGTACGCAATCGCCATCGCGTCATTCGTGATCCTGCACCTGGCGCTGACCGCACTGACCGACTCGGTCGCAACGTCTGCGGCCGGGATCGAGGCCTGGATGCCCTGGCTCAACGCCGCCGCCTACATTCTCTATGCGGTGGCCGGCTTCGTCGCCGGCGCGCTGACCAACCGCCATCACGCGATCAACGGGCTGGTCACGGGATTTCTCTGCGCGGGCATCGCGGCAGTGCTGTTCAGCGTCGGCCCCGGCCCGGATTTCGGAATCGCGATCCTGCTGCTGAACGGCGCCATCATCGGCGGCGTGGGCGGCGCCTGCTCCTTGCTGATTCCCGACAAGGAACCAGCCGCGGATCGCGAAAGTTAGGCCACAATTAATTCGCGAATCGCGGCAGCCACAGGCAGTACAAGCATCCGCAGAAGTCAGGCCGGGTGACAATTCCGGGCAAGCCCAGCGATGATTTGGCAGCCGGCACGCTCAACAGTATCCTGAAACAATCCGGGCTGACGAAGTCGAGGTAACACGCCATGCGATACGCCATCGTCATCGAGACGGCGGGTGCCAGGTTTTCGGCATATGTCCCCGATCTTCCCGGGTGCGTCGCGACGGGCGCGACCCTCGCGGAAACGGAAGCAGCCATTCGCGAGGCAATCGAGTTTCACCTGGAGGGGTTGCGGGAGGATGGATCACCCATCCCTCCACCCTCCAGTCGTGTCGACTACGTGGAAGTTGCCGCGTGACGACTTTTCCGCGTGAACTGGCGGCGCGCCTTCTGGAAGAAGGAGCGCCAGGCCGGCCATACGCTCGCGCAGCGCGAGGCCCTCGACTCAACCAGAACCAAAGAGCGTGAAACCGACAAATGAACAGACCGCTCCAATTGCTGCTGGCCATGCTGCTGTGCCTGCCGGTGACTGCATTCGCCGAAGAGAAACCAGCGGCGGCGCCCGCCCCGGCCGCCCTCGAGCAGCTGCTTCCCGCCATCAACGCTCACTTCGCCGATTACATCGAGAAATCGCATGTACCGGGACTCGTCTACGGCATCGTGCGCGACGGACGGCTCCTCCATGTCGGCGCGATGGGCGTGCAGGATCTCGAGGCCAGGCGCCCCGTGAATGCCGACAGCCTGTTCCGCATCGCCTCGATGTCAAAGGCATTCACGGCGCTCGCGATCCTGAAGCTGCGGGACGATGGGCGGCTCACGCTCGATGCGCTTGCGGAGACCTACGTGCCGGAGCTGCGCGGCTGGCGCTACCCGACCAGCGACTCCCCTCGCATCCGCGTGCGCGACCTGCTGAGCCACGTCGGCGGCTTCGTCACCGACGATCCCTGGGGTGACCGTCAACAGGTGCTGTCCGAAGCGGATTTCACGCAGATGCTGCGGGACGGCGTGCCCTTCACGCGCGCGCCGGACACCGCTTACGAGTATTCGAACTTCGGCTACGCGCTGCTCGGGCGCATCGTCACCAACGTCTCCGGCCGTCCCTACAAGGACTTCATCGAGCAGGAGATCATGCGGCCGCTCGGCATGAGCTCGAGCGGATACGACATCTTTGCCTCGCCGCCGGAGCGCCGCGCGATCGGCTATCGCTGGGAGAACGACGCCTACGCGCGCGAGCCGGACATGGCGCACGGCACGTTCGGCGCGATGGGCGGCGTGCAGACGAGCGCCAACGACTATGCGCGCTGGGTCGCCTTCCTGCTCTCGGGCTGGCCGGCGCGCGACGGGCCTGAACAGGGGCCGGTACGGCGGTCCTCCGTGCGCGAATTGTCACAGGGGCTCAATTTTCCGCAGGTGGGGCGCCGTCCCGGTGGCGACAAGGACACCTGCCCGCAGGCCGCGACCTATGGCATGGGCATGCGCGTCGCGGTGGACTGCGACGCCGGCTTCACGGTCGCGCACAGCGGCGGCTACCCGGGCTATGGCTCGTTCATGCTGCTGCTCCCCGACCACGGCATCGGCCTCTTCGCTTTCGCCAACCGCACCTACTCGGCTCCCGCCGTGCCGGTCTGGAATGCCGCGATGGAACTGCACAAGGGCGGCTGGCTCATGGGCCGCGCGATCCCCGTGAGCGATGCACTGGCACAGGCATATCGCGCGGCGGCTGCGATGTTCGAGGCCGGCGGCGTTGATCCCGGCCGCGGATTGCTCGCGATGAATTTCCTGATGGACCGCTCGGCGGAGAACTGGGCGCGCGAGTTCGCGCGCCTCAAGGGCGAGGCCGGCGCCTGCCAGACGGATTCGCCGATCACGCCGACCGGCGCGCTCTCGGGCCGCTTCCAGTGGACCTGCGACAAGGCGACGCTCGACGGCGGCCTGCTGCTCGCCCCGACCAACCCGCCGACCATCCAGGCGCTGCGGTTGAGCATCCCTGCGCCATGAGCGGTCCCGTGTGCTGAAGACCTATCGCGGCAGCTGTCATTGCGGCGCGGTCCGGTTCGAGGCCGATCTCGACCTCACGCAGGCGACCTACCGCTGCAACTGTTCCATCTGCCGGCGCACGCGCTTCTGGCCCGCGGTGGCGAAACCCGGGAACTTTCGCCTGCTGGCGGGCGAAACGGAACTGAGCGAGTACCTCTTCAACACGAGGAAGAACCAGCACTTCTTCTGCCGGCACTGCGGTGTGCGTCCTTTCGGCGTCGGTAACGACACGCCGATCGGCAGGATGTATGGCGTCAACCTCGGCTGCCTGGAGGACGTCACGGACGAGGAGCTGGCGAACGCGCCGATCACCTGCGTCGACGGCCGCAACGATCGCTGGCAGAGCGCGCCGGAGTTCTTCAGTCACCTTTGAACCGCGGGAGATCCGGATGAAACGAGTCACGGGCATCGGCGGCATTTTCTTCAAGGCGAAGGACCCGGCCGCGCT
>NZ_JBFWZI010000235.1:0-9334 GCF_050185545.1 Reyranella sp.
CAAGCACTCACCCCGACTGCTTGCCGCTCGGCATGCCCATCGACCAGAGGACGCCGAACGGATCGCGCAGCTGGCCGTAGCGGTCGCCCCAGAACATGTCGGAAAGCGGCATCACGACCTCGGCACCGGCCTTGGTGGCGCGCTCGAACCAGGCATCGACGTCGTCGACCTGCAGATGCAGCGTGAAGGCGGCCGGTGTCTCGAGCGGATGGCCATGATCGGGGAAGGCGTCGGCCAGCATGACCGAGCCGCCGTTGATCACCAGATGGATGTGCATGTAGCGGCCCTTGTCGTCGGGCGGCATGCGGATCGCCTCCATGGCGCCGAACGCCTTCACGTAGAAGTCCGCGGCGGCGCCCGCGTTGCTGACGGAGAGATAGGGCGCGACGCCGCCCAGGACGGGGGGAAGTCCATTGCTCATGACGTTTTCCTTTCCAGTCGATCGAGATGTTGGCGGATGTGGGCCGCCTCGGCCGGGCTGTTGGCGAGCGTGATCGCGCGGTCGAAGGAGGCGCGGGCTTCCCCGCGGCGCTCCAGCTGGTCGAGCAGGGCGCCGCGCACGCCGTGGAAGTAGAAGTAGCTGGAGAGCCTGGCCTCCAACGGCTCGATCAGGGCGAGCGCTGCCGCCGGCCCGCGAACCTTGCTCACCGCCACGGCGCGATTGAGCGTCACGACGGGCGACGGCTGCAGGCGCTCGAGGTTGGCATAGAGCAGGTCGATCTCGGCCCAGTCGGTGTCCTGGGCGCGCGCGGCGCGTGCATGCAGGGCCGCGATCGCCGCCTGAATCTGGTAGGGACCGGGCCGGCGATGGCGCACCGCCTTGTCGATCAGCGCCAGGCCTTCGGCGATCATCGCACCGTTCCAGCGGCTGCGATCCTGGTCTTCCAGCAGGACGATGCTGCCGTCGTCGTCGAAGCGCGCGGCGGCGCGCGCCTGCTGCAGCAGCATCAGCGCCAGGAGCCCCATCACCTCCGGCTCGGCCGGGAAGGCGCGCAGCAACAGGCGCGCCAGGCGGATCGCCTCCTCGGCGAGCTTCAGCCGCTGCCCGGCCTCCTCGTAGCGCGACGAATAACCCTCGTTGAACAGCAGGTAGATCATCGCCGACACCAGGTCGAGGCGCTCGGCGCGCTCGGCGGCGCCCGGCGTTTCGAACGGCACGTCGGCCTTGGCGATCCGCGCCTTGGCTCGCGTGATGCGCTGCTCCATCGCGGCCTCGCCCACCAGGAAGGCGCGCGCGATCTGCGCCACCGACAGGCCGCAGACGATGCGCAGCGCCAGCGCGATCTGCTGGGTCGCCGGCAGCTCCGCGTGGCAGCAGATGAAGAGCAGTCGCAGGATGTCGTCGCGGTAGTGGCTGCTGTCGAGCCGCTCGGCCATGGCGTGCTCGGCATCGTCGAGGTCGGACAGCTCGGCCTCGTCGGGCAGCGGCACCTGCCGGGTGCGGCGGCGGACATCGTCCATCGCCGCGTTGCGGCCGACAAAGATCAGCCACGCCGCCGGATCGCGCGGCGGGCCGTTCTGCGGCCATGTCTTCAGGGCGCGCAGACAGGCTTCCTGGAAGGCTTCCTCGGCCAGATCGAGGTCACGGAAGTAGCGCAGCAGCGCGCCCACCGCTTGCGGGCGGGCGGCGCCGAGCACCCCGTCGATCCAGCCGATGTCGTTCATGCCGCGGGCTTCTGCTGCTGGCCGACCGTGTATTCGTGAAATTCGGCCACCGGTCGGACCTCGTAGCTGCCGGTGCCGGGATTGGCGGTGGCGAGCTCCCTGGCGGTCTCGAGCGCGGCATCGAGCGAGCTGCAGTCGACGATGTAGAAGCCGAGAAGCTGCTCCTTCGTCTCGGCGAACGGCCCGTCGATCACCAGGTTCTCGCGGCCCTTGCGCAACGTCGTGGCGGCCGTGGTCGGCAACAGCCGGGCGACCGGCCCCAGCCTGCCCTGGCGGGCCAGCTTGTCGTTCACGCTGCGCAGGCGCGCCATGGTCTCGTCGTGATACTCCTTGGACCAGGAGCCGACGGCATCCTCGGAATTGTAGCAAAGGATCGCGTAAAGCATCGACGAACGCTCCTCGATTTGACCTCAGGACGAACGAACAGACGGGATTCCGACAGCGGGCCGGAATTTTTTCAGTTCAGGCTTCCTCCCCCCGTAATCGGGTCGTAATCGGGGGAGGTGGCCCGCAAGGGCCGGAGGGGGAAGGCCGCAGTCGAGACCTTTCCGATTCCGACGTCGGAATCTCGTAGACCTCGACTGACGCCTTCCCCCTCCGCCCCGTGTGACGGGGCACCTCCCCCGATTGCGGGGGAGGAAATCAAGATTGGTGCGCCTACTCCCCCTCCGACGATATCGGCGTCGCGAAGGGCGTGCCGGCCTTGAGGATGCGGTAACGGCCGTCCCGGATCTCGGCGCCGGTGACGATCCCGGTGCGGGCGCTGCCGCCGTCGAGTCCCAGGCGGTCGCCCTCGAACTGGTGCGGGTCGGTCATCCCGCTGATCGCCCGGTGCTTGTCGGGCGGCGTATGGCCGTGCACCACCAGGGTGCCGCCGAAGCCGCCCTTCCAGTCGAGGAAGCCATGGTTGATCCAGGCCCAGCGCGCCTCGGTGAAGATCGTCCACGGCCGGGTCAGGAACTCGTCCGGATCAGCATGGGGATCGAGCCCGCCATGGACGAACAGCGTGTTGCCGAGCCTGACATGCGAACGCATGCCGTAGAGGCGGTGCACCACGGTATCGCCCAGCGCTTCCGACAGCAGCGCGAGGTTGGCCGGCGCCTTCGGCTTGCCGATCCGCGCGCGCATCTGGTCGAGCAGGATATGGCCGCCCATGCGCTTGGTGAGCCACATCGTCTCGGCCTTGTCGGCGTGCGGTCCGCCGATCACGGCCAGCATCATCATGATCTCGTGGTTGCCCATCAGCCGGTCGATGTGGTCGACACCGCGTGTCTCGGCGCTCTCGGCCCACTGCTCGAGCACGCCGATGCCGTCGGGGCCGCGATTGATCATGTCGCCGAGATAGATCAGGCGCCGCTTGCCGGCCGTTTCGCCGGCAAGACGGGCGATGCCGTCGAGCAGGGCGCCCAATTCCGTGGCGCAGCCATGAACGTCGCCGATGGCGAACACCGTCTCGCCCTTGAGGTCGAACGGCGCCGGCTTCCAGTCGGCAATCTCGACGGGGACCGTAACGGGCATGTCCATGGCAGGACCCTAGACCATGTCGCTCCAACCCGCGAGCGCGCCGCAAGTTACAGGAAGAGACGCTCGATCTTCCGGCCGCCCGGGCAGCCGCTCAGGCCTCCCGGTCCTCCTCGTAGAGTCGGATCAAGTTGGCGAGATGGTCGAGCAGCTCGGCTAGCACAGTCGCTGCGCTTCTCTCCCGTATTCGGGCAGAGCATTCGCATACAAAAAAGCTCCGTCATCCCGAGCGGAGCCGCCCGACCAGGCGCTGTTTACAGCGCCATTGGCGGCGCAGTCGAGGGACCTTTCTTACTGAGGCTGCGAGAAGGAAGGTCACTACGCCTCGCATGCTCGGCTCCGGCCGGGATGACGGAATTATTTGCAGTATGCGAATGCCCTGCGTAATCGCGGGAGGGAGTAGGAAACAGCCCGTCAACCCGCGTCGTTGTCGCGGATGAAGCTGCTCACGCGCGGCATGATCTGCTCGCGCCATTTGCGGCCGTTGAAGATGCCGTAATGGCCGACCCGCGGCTGTTCCCAGTGGACGTGGCGCGCGCCCGGGATGTTGGGCGTGAGGGCGTGTGCGGCCTTGGTCTGGCCGACGCCGGAGATGTCGTCGAGTTCGCCTTCGACCGTCATCAGGGCGGTCTCGATATGGGACGGGTCGATCTTGCGGCCGCGGCTCTGCCAGACGCCACGCGGCAGCCGGTGCTCCTTGAACACCACCTCGATGGTCTGCAGGTAGAATTCGGCGGTCAGGTCCATGACCGCAAGATACTCGTCGTAGAAGGCGCGGTGGGAGTCGGCTGAATCGTCGTCGCCTTTGATCAGGTGCTCGAACTGGCGCATGTGGGCGTTCACGTGCCGGTCGAGGTTCATGCTGATGAACGAGGTGAGCTGCAGGAAGCCCGGATAGACCCGGCGCATCGCCCCCGGATATTGGAAGGGCACCGTCGAGATCACGTTCTGGCGGAACCACATCATCGAGTTGCGCATCGCCAGGTCGTTGGGAACGGTCGGGCTCTGGCGCGTGTCGATCGGTCCGCCCATCAGGGTGATTGATCTCGGCTGTCGCGGGTCATGCGCCTCGGCCATCAGCGAGGCGGCGCCCAGGACCGGCACCGACGGCTGGCAGACGGCGATGACATGCACGTCCGGCCCGAGATAGCGGCAGAACTCGATGACGTAGTCGACGTAATCGTCGAGGTCGAAGTTGCCGTAGGCCAGCGGCACCTCGCGTGCATCGACCCAATCGGTGATGTGCACGTCGTGGTCGGGCAGCAGGGCCTCCACCGTGCCCCTGAGCAGGGTGGCGAAATGGCCGCTCATCGGCGCCACCACCAGCAGCTTGGGATCCCGCCGCGTCGTGTCGCGGCGGAAGCGCAGCAGCTGGCAGAACGGCTTGCGGACCAGGATCTCCTCGTTGACCGCCACGGTCTCGTTGCCGACCTGCGTCTCCTTCAGGCCGAAGGCGGGCTTGCCGTAGTTCTGGGTGAGGCGCGCGATGATCTCCGCACTGGCCGCAACCGACTTGCCGAACCAGGTGTCGGTCAGCGGGTTGTAGGGGTGCGAATAGACCTGCTCCAAGGCGTTCGCCCACAGCCTCACGGGCCCGGCGAGCTGGCGATGGAGTTCGTAGGCGGCGTACAGCATGGGGCGCGGATTGTACGCACCTGCGAAGTATTGTCACTGCAATAGTGCAGTGCAAAAATCTCTGTGATTCAGCGATTTAACCGCTTTCCTACAGCAGCCGCCCCACCGCTGCCGCAATCGCTTCCGGCTTGGCCTCGTGGGTGAAATGGCCGGCGAAACGGCCGTTGCGGTCGAGCAGGTAGACGATCGAGGAATGGTCCATCAGGTAGGGCCCGCCGTCCTTGCCGGGCACCTTCTGGAAATAGACGCGATAGGCGCGGGCGACGTCGGCGATCTGCTGCGGCGTGCCGGTCAGGCCGATGAAGGTCGGGCCGAAATTCTCGACATAGCCCTTCAGCAGCTTGGGGGTGTCACGCTCGGGATCGATCGTGATGAACACCAGGTTCACCTTCTTGGCCGCATCGGGGCCGAGCTTGTCGAGGGCGTTCGCCATCTGCAGCAGCGCGGTCGGGCAGACGTCGGGACAGAAGGTGAAGCCGAAATAGATCAGGGTCGGCTTGCCCTTCAGGCTGTCGCTGGTGACGGTGGCGCCGTTCTGATCGGTGAGCGCGAACGGACCGCCGATCGCCGGCTTGCCGTCGCCCCGGAAGGCGTCCCAGGCGATCCAGCCGACGACGGCGACCAGGACGGCGATCCAGACGCCGAGCAGCGCCTTCATGGTGCGAGACATGGGCCGAAGATGGGCCGACCCTTACGTCTCGACAAGCCGGACCGCGCGTCGCACAACGGCAGCCATGAGCGCCGACCTCATCCTGCTCGCCCGAGCCGCCGACTATGCCGCCCGCCAGCATGTTTCCCAGCGGCGCAAGGGCGAACGGTCGGAGCCCTACATCAACCACCTGACCGAGGTGACCGATCTCCTGGCCTCGGCCACCGACGGCCGCGATGCCGTGCTGCTGGCCGCCGGCATGCTTCACGACACGCTCGAGGACACCGACGCCACCTACGAGGACCTCGAGCAGCGCTTCGGTCCCGAGGTCGCAGCGCTGGTCGCCGAGGTGACCGACGACAAGTCGCTGCCCAAGGAAGAGCGCAAGCGGCTGCAGATCGCCAAGACGCCGGCCAAGTCGGTGCGCGCCAGGCTGCTCAAGCTCGCCGACAAGACCTCGAACCTGCGCGCCCTGGTCTCGACGCCGCCGGCCGGATGGACAGAGGCGCGCCTGGCCGACTATGTCGTGTGGGCCGCCGAGGTCGTGAAATCCTGCCGCGGACTCAATGCTATGCTCGAGGAGGCGTTCGACGCGGCCCATGCCGAGGCTGCACGGCGTTACGGCCGATAGAAGCGCCTTCCGATTTGATGGAACTGCTTGCGGTTCCATCAAATCGGAAATGCGCCCATTGGGGTCGGTTGTTGCAGCCGGGACTTTGGAGCCCGCGGGAGGAGACAGCCATGTTCTACGATGCCGCCAAACGCGATCACGGCCTGCCGCAGGATCCGCTGAAGTCGCTGATCGTGCCGCGGCCGATCGGCTGGATCTCGACCATCGACCGGCAGGGTCGGGTCAATCTCGCGCCCTACAGCTTCTACAATGCCGTCGGCGAGTTCCCGCCGATGGTCTATTTCGCCATCACCGGCACCTACGGCAGCTCGCCGACCAAACACAGCCGCATGAACGCCGAGCAGACAGGCGAGTTCGTGGTCAACATGGTGAGCGAGAAGCTGAAGGAGCAGATGAACATCACCACCACGATGGTGGAGTTCGGCGTCGACGAGCTGAAGCTGGCCGGCCTGACGCCCGAGCCGAGCCGCTATGTAAAGCCGCCACGTGTGAAGGAATCGCCGGTGGCGCTGGAGTGCCGGTACTGGCGCACCATCGAGCTGCCGGTCGAGAAAGGCCATGAGGACAAGCGCGGCTCGGTCGTCTTCGGCCAGGTGGTCGGCGTGCACATCGACGATGCCATCGTGAAGGACGGCCGCATCGACACGCTGGCCTTCAGGCCGGTCGCGCGCCTGGGCTACAGCGAATACACCACGACCGAGAACGTCTGGCGCATGCGCCGCCCCGACGATCCGAAGTATCAGTGAGGCTCATTGCCGGGAGCGCACCACTCCGTGGCGCTCATACTCCTCCCCAGCGTTGCTGGGGAGGTGCCCCGTCATACGGGGCGGAGGGGTCACGAGTCACAAAGGGCAGCGGGGCCATGACCCATGACCCCTCCGTCGCCGTAAGACGGCGACACCTCCCCAACAAGTTGGGGAGGAGGAGAAGAGCGCCACTGGAGTGGCGCGCTCCCGGCAATGAGAATCAGTGCGTCCCCACTACCGGTGCCACGCTCCGCGCCATGGCCAGCACGCGCTGGTCGGCCATCGCCTCGCCCATCAGCATGAGGCCTACCGGCAGCTCGGCCGGGGCGTGGCAAGGCAGGCTGATGGCGCAGCGGTCGAGGAAATTGCCAACCGTGGTGTTGCGCAGCAGCAGCATGTTCTTCCTGGTGAAGCCGTCCGGCGTCGCGACCTCTTCGATCGTCGGCGCGGTGATGGCGCAGGTCGGCATCGCCACGGCGTCGTAGTCGATAGTGATCGCCGAGACACGGCGCTGCAGGTCGGCGCGCCTGGCCAGCAGCTCGATATAGTCCGCGGCCGACATCTCCATGCCGCGGCGGATGCGCGGCGCCACCAGCTGGTCGTAGACGTCGCCGCGGCGGGCGATCAGGGCGCGATGCCAGGCATAGGCCTCGGCGGCGGCGAAGCTCCCCTTGGCGTTGATCGCCGGCAGCTCGTTCAGTTGCGGCAGGTCGATGTGCTCGACACGGACGCCCTTGGCGGCGAGCGTCTGCAGAGCGCGCTCGAAGGCGCGGGCGACGACGGTGTCGAGATCGTCCATCACGAAGTGGCGCGGCACGGCGAGCCGCAGGCCGGCGAGCGGCATCGGTTCGGGCACGGTGATCGGCTGAGCCGCGAACACGGCGTCGACGATGGCGCAGCATTCGACCGAGTTGGCCAGCGGTCCGATCGAATCGAGGGAGGTCGAAAGCGGCACCACGCCGTCGATCGGCACGCGACGCGCGGTCGGCTTGAAGCCCACGATGCCGCAGACGGCGGCAGGGATGCGTACCGAGCCGCCGGTATCGGTGCCGAGCGCGGCCACGGCCATGCGATCGCCGACCGACACCGCCGCACCCGACGACGAGCCGCCGGGGACGCGCTTGCGGTCGGCCGGATTGCCCGGCGTGCCGTAATGCGGGTTGAAGCCGACGCCCGAGAAGGCGAACTCGCTCATGTTGGTGCTGCCGACGATCACGGCGCCGGCGGCGCGCAGGCGCGCCACGACCGGCGCATCCTGGGTGGCGGGCGGCGCATCGTCGAGCGCTTTCGAGCCGGCGAGCGTGATCTCGCCGGCGACGTTGCAGAGGTTCTTGATCGAGACCGGGAGGCCGGCCAGCGGCGAGGGCACGAGGCCCACCTTGCGCATCGCGTCGCTGGCATCCGCGGCGGCGAGCGCCTGCTGGCGCCATACCTTGATGAAGGCGCGCTTGCCTTCGCCCGCCGGATCCTCAATGCGCGCCAGCGCCTCCTCGGTGAGCTTGCGCGACGTGGTGCGGCCCGCCGCGAGGTCGGCGGCGAGGGTCTGGATGGTTGGATTGGGCATGGGACTCCTTGCTCGGCATTCATTTTCCTCCCCTGTAACCGGGGGAGGTGCCCCGTCATACGGGGCAGAGGGGTCATGAGTCACAAAACGAAGCGGGGACATGACTCATGACCCCTCCGTCGCCGCATGACGGCGACACCTCCCCAGCGGAGCTGGGAAGGAGAAGAGGTTCAAGCCCGGTTCTTCACCAGGTCGTCGACCACCGCCGGATCGGCGAGCGTCGAGGTGTCGCCGAGATTGCTGAAGTCGTTCTCGGCGATCTTGCGCAGGATGCGGCGCATGATCTTGCCCGAGCGCGTCTTGGGCAGGCCGGGCGCCCACTGGATGACGTCGGGCGTGGCGATCGGGCCGATCTCCTTGCGCACCCAGCCGACCAGCTCCTTGCGCAGCTCCTCGGACGGCGACTGGCCGGACTTGAGCGTCACATAGGCATAGATGCCCTGGCCCTTGATGTCGTGCGGGTAGCCGACCACGGCTGCCTCGGCAACCTTCTGGTTGCCGACCAGGGCGCTCTCGACCTCGGCGGTGCCGATGCGATGGCCCGACACGTTGATGACGTCGTCGACGCGGCCGGTGATCCAGTAGTAGCCGTCGGCGTCGCGCCGCGCGCCGTCTCCGGTGAAGTACTTGCCAGGGTAGGTCTTGAAGTATGTGTCGATGAAGCGCTGGTGGTCGCCGTAGACCGTGCGCATCTGGCCGGGCCAGGAATTGATCAGGCAGAGATTGCCGGTGGCGGGGCCGGTGAGCTCCTTGCCCTCGGCGTCGACCATCACCGGCTGCACCCCGAAGAAGGGCCGCGTCGCCGAACCCGGCTTGAGCCGGGTGGCGCCGGGCAGCGGCGTGATCAGGATGCCGCCGGTCTCGGTCTGCCACCAGGTGTCGACGATCGGGCAGCGCGAGTCGCCGACCACGCGATAGTACCA
>NZ_JBFWZI010000236.1:0-9283 GCF_050185545.1 Reyranella sp.
CCGTCATCAGCAGGATGCCGACACTGAAGGGGATGGATCTGGAGGAAATCGACAAGTCGGTGCCCGTGCCTCGGATCATCATAGACACATATTTCGTATGTCATATCCCTCCCCCGTAATCGGGCCGCAATCGGGGGAGGTGGCCCAGTTAGGCGCTGTTTACAGCGCCATTGGCCGGTGGGGGAGGGCCACCAGGCTGGATCTCTCCAGATTCCGACGTCGGAATCAGAGAAATCTCCATCGAGGCCCACCCCCTCCGCCCCGTATGACGGGGCACCTCCCCCGGTGACGGACCGTAGTCGGGGGAGGGTTGGGGTGATCACGCCCCGCAGCGGAAGCGGATGTAGAGGTTCACGTTGTCGACGAGCTGATGGTCGAGCACCGCGAATCGACCCTTGCAGGTGCGCTCCATGAAAGGCTGGACGACGTTCCAGTTTCGCTCGCTCTCGAGCCTGGGATCGGGGTCGACGACGACGGTGCCGCGCACCAGCAGCAGCCGGTACTCACCCGCCGTCTCGGCCGGCGCGATGCGCACCTCGTAGAGCCTGCCGTCGACACGGACGGTCTCTGCCCGCGACCCTTCGAGCGTGCCCTTGGACGTGACGCAGGCCGCCTGGGCGAGCGTTGCAAGGGCCAACAGCAGGACCCGAATCGTCATGGAAGCCTCGTCTGCCATGCTGGAGACATGGCGACATCATAGGCTGTTCGGCCGGGGACCACCGCACCGACCCGAGTTCAGGCATCGTACAGCAGTCTATCCCGCAAACCGCAGGCATTCGTAGGAAAGCTTGTGACTGCGCCACGTCGCCCGACGCTGTCATCGGCGGCCACCAACTTCCCGCATGCGGCCTGGCGAGCCCGCGGGCCATCCTCACCGGCATCAGGACCGCCGAGACCCTGATCGCCAATCACGCATGACCACGCTCGCCTGACGAGACGCCTCCGATGGGATGGCCGATCAGGCGAGCGCGTTGCGCGCTATCACTTCGCGATAGAATTGGGCGCTGAGCTTGGGCGTGCGCTTCAGCGTGGCGAAGTCGATATGGATCAGGCCGAAGCGCATGGCATAGCCGTCGGCCCATTCGAAATTGTCGAGCAGGCTCCACAGGAAGTAGCCGCGCACCGGCACCCCTTCGCGGGTCGCACGCTGCAGGTGCATCAGGCAGGCGCGTAGATACATCACGCGATCGAGGTCGTGGATCGCGCCGGTTTCGTCCGGCGCGTCGGTGGCGGAGGCGCCGTTCTCGGTGATGTAGATCGTCTCGACGCCCCACAGGCGATGGCAGAGCCGGGGCGCCCAGTAGAGCGTCTCCGGCCCGAGCTTCAGCCACTCCGAGGCCATGTGCGGATGCGAGTCCTGCAGGGGCAGGGCGACGTAGCCCGGCGCTTGTCCGCTCGCCAGCACGTACTGGCTCGGCGTATAGATGTTGAGGCCGACGAAATCGACCGGGCTCGCGATGACCGCCAGGTCCCCGGCGGGAAAGCGCGGCGCGTCGGCGCCCTGTTCGGCAAGCCACGAGTCGGCGTAGTGACCCTCGAGCATCAGCCCGAGATAGGGTGCGTTGAGGTCGCGCGTCGCGCGCTCGGCGGCGGCGATGTTGGCGGGCGTCTCGATCGCCGGCAGCGCGGTCGACATGTTCTCCGCCGGTCCGACGAGGGTTCCGGGCCGGCCCTGCGCGCGCACGGCCTGCACGCCGAGACCATGGGCCAGCAGGGCGTGATGACGGGCCTGGTTCAGGCGGCCGCGCGGCAGCCTGAGCCCGGGCGCGAAGTTGCCCCAGCCGTATCCCTGCTCGATGAACACCTGGATCTCGTTCAGGGTGAAGAAGCGGCGGACACGGTCGGACAGATGACGGGCGACATGTCCGGCATAGGCGGCGAAGGCATGCGCCGTCTCGCGCGCCTCCCAGCCACCGCGCGCCTGCAGCGCCTGCGGCAAATCCCAGTGATAGAGCGTGGCGTAGGGCTCGATGCCGGCGGCGAGCAGGGCATCGACCAGCCGGTCATAGAAGTCGAGACCTTTCGGGTTGGGCGCACCGTCGCCGTCGGGAAAGACGCGCGGCCAGGCGATCGAGAAGCGATAGGCGCGAGCGCCGAGCGCCTTCATCAGCGCCACGTCCTCGGCGTAGCGGTTGAAGTGATCGACGCCGGCCGCGCCGGTCGAGCCGTCTCGGATGCGGCCGGGCTCGCGCGCGAAGACATCCCAGATCGAGGCGCCGCGTCCGTCCGCCGAGGCGGCGCCCTCGACCTGGAAGGACGACGTCGCGGTGCCCCACAGGAAACCGTCGGGAAATCGCGCGTGCGCGATGTCGGGCTGGGTCATGACGTGCACGGTGCCACCAAGCCGGCGAAGGCGAAAGGCCACTCCTTGCCGGGAGCGCGCCACTGGTGGCGGCGTAAGCCAATGAAGCCGTGCGCTCATAGGCGCTAACTTTGATGGTCATGCGCTGGGAGCGCGCCACTCCGATGGCGCTCTTCTCGATGATTACACTACCCAGGTGCGCCATGGGTGTGGCGCGCTCCCAGCGAATGACGCCCTCTTCCATCAAAGTTAGCGCCTATGAGCCGTGCGCTCCCGGCCATTGCCCGCCGGGCCGCCGCGCATCAGGATGATGGCGGAGGTCACCATGTCGACGACCACTGACCCCGGCGTGCGGCGCGTCCACGGCTATTGCGGGCTCTGCATCGCGCGCTGCGGCACAATCGCCACCCTCGAGAACGGCCGCTTCACGCGGCTCGACCCCGATCCCGGCCATCCCACCGGGCAGGCGCTGTGCGCCAAGGGCCGCGCCGCGCCCGAGCTGGTCTATCACAAGGACCGGCTGACCCGGCCGCTGCTGCGCACGCGGCCCAAGGGCGAGGCCGATCCGGGCTGGCAGCCGATCTCGTGGGACGAGGCGCTCGACCGCACCGCCCGGGCGATGCGCCAGATCGCCGACCGGCACGGCCCGCAGGCCGTCGCCTTCAGCCAGTGCTCGGGCTCGACCACGGCGATCGGCGATTCGAGCCCGCTGGTGCGCCGGCTGATGAACGCCTTCGGCACGCCCAACATGGTGTGGCCGCTCGATCTCTGCGGCTGGGGCCGCGCCTTCGCGACGCGCTTCGCCTTCGGCGTGGCCAGCGTCGGCACCGGCGGCGCGGGCGGCGCCATGCCCGACATCGACCGCTCGGGCTGCCTGATCCTGTGGGGCTACAACCCGTCCTACTCGCGCCTGACCCACGCGACGGCAACCGTCGAGGCACTGAAGCGCGGCATGAAGCTGATCGTCGTCGACCCGCGCCACGCCGGCCTCGCCAGCAAGGCCGACGTCTGGCTGCGCGTGCGCCCTGGCAGCGACGGTGTCCTGGCGCTGGGTCTCGCCAACCTGATGATCGCCAACGGCTGGTACGACCGCGCCTTCGTGCGCGACTGGAGCAACGGGCCGCTGCTGGTGCGCGCCGACACGGGTCAGCTGCTCGGCGCTGGCGAGCTCGGCGCGGCGCGCGGCTATGTGGCGTGGGACGCCGACGCCGGAAAGCCAGCCGTCTACGATCCGGCCATCGGCCGGTACGATTGCGACACGCGCGGGGGGGACACGCGCGGGCTCGCGCTCGAGGGTGAATACGCCGTCGCCACGCCGCACGGCACGATCGCCTGCCGGCCGGTGTTCGATCACTACGCCGCGCTCTGCCGGCGCTACGATCCGCAGACCGTCGAAGCGACCTGCTGGATCGCGCCGGCCGATCTCGAGCGCGCGGCGCGCCTGATCTGGCACGCGCGGCCGGTATCGTACTACGCCTGGAGCGGCCACGAGCATCACGACAACACGACCGAGACGGCGCGCGCCATGGCGCTGCTCTACGCCCTCACCGGCAGCTTCGATGCGCCCGGCGGCAACGTGCTGCTGCCGGCGATCCCGAGCCGCTCGATCGGCGGCGAGGAGCTGCCGTCGGCCAAGGCGATGGCGCCGCCGATCGGTCTCAGCGAACGCCCGCTCGGCGTGGCCCAGACCAACAGCGTGTCGACCCAGGATTTTTATCGCGCGGTGCTGGAGGGCAAGCCCTATCCGGTGCGCGGGCTGGTGGGGTTCGGCCACAACATGCTGCTGGCCCAGGGCGATCCGGTGCGCGGTCGCGCCGCCCTGGCGGCGCTCGACTTCCACGTCCATGCCGACTTGTTCATGAACCCGACCGCGGAGCTTGCCGACATCGTGCTCCCGGTCGCCTCCGCCTTCGAGCGCGATGCGCTGAAGATCGGCTTCGAGATCAGCGCCGAGGCGCAGTCGCTGGCGCAGTACCGCAGCGCCCTGGTGCCGCCGCCCGGCGAGGCGCGACCCGATACCGACGTGATCTTCGACCTGGCCAGGCGGCTCGGCCTCGGCGAGCAGTTCTGGAACGGCGACATCGACGCTGCCTGGCGCCAGCAGCTCGAGCCGAGCGGGCTCACGCTCGAGCAGCTGCGCGCCGCGCCGGCTGGCGTGCGCGTGCCGCTCGCCACGCGTCATGCCAAGCACGCCGAGACCGACGCGGCGGGCATTCCGCGCGGCTTCCCGACGCCGTCGCGCCGCGTCGAGCTCTGGTCGGAAACCCTGCGCGCGGGCGGCCACGCGGCGCTGCCGGCGTTCATCGAGCCCCGCAACAGTCCGCTCGCCCGGCCCGACCTCGCGCAGAGCTTTCCGCTGGTGCTGACCTGCGCCAAGCCGACACTGTTCTGCCAGAGCCAGTTCCGCGCGCTTGCGGGATTGCGCCGGCGCGCGCCGCATCCCGAAGCCGAGTTGCATCCCGCGGCGGCCGCGGCGCGCGGCATCGCCGCCGGCGACTGGATCGAGGTGCGCACGCCTGCCGGCGCGATGCGGGCGCGCGCCCGCTTCAATCGCGACCTCGACCCGCGCGTCGTGGTCGGCGAGCATGGGTGGTGGCAAGGCTGCGAGGAGCTGGGCGTCCCGGGCTACGACCCGTTCGCGCCCGACGGCGCGAACTTCAACGCCACGATCGATCCCCTGGCGCGCGATCCGATCAGCGGCACGCCCAACCACCGCTCCAATCTTTGCGAGGTGCGGCGGATCTGAGCTCATGTGGACCGCGGGCGTCCCGCCCGCTCATGAAATCAATGAGCGGGTGGGACGCCCGCGGTCCGGAAGAACGATGCGTTACTCCGCCATCCCCTTCTCGGCCAGCTCGCGGCGCGCGTTCTCGTTCTTGGCGAGCGCGAGGCCCATGCCGCGCAGGATGTGTGGTGCCTTGGTGAACTGGATGTTGGCGTATTCGATGACCTCGATGCGATTGCCCCAGGGATCGAGGAAGTCGAGAAAGCGCCCGGGCAGCATGGTCGCCCCCGCCGCCTCGGCGCGCGCGCGGACGGTCGAGCGGTCGTCGACGACCAGGCCGACATGGCGCCGCTCGGCACTGCCGCCGGCCGGACGCGCCGGCTCGTGCACGAGGTTGATGAACTGGTCGCCGATGTCGATGAAGGCGGCGTGCTCGCTGCGACCGCGCAGGGTGAACGCGAAGATGCGGCCGTAGAACTCGAGCGCCTGATCGATGTCGCCGACCTCGAGGGCGACATGGTTGATGCCGACCAGCCGCGGTTTCGCATCGCTCATCGGTGACCTCCCGGGTTCAGCCGCAACCATCAGTATCCCGAGGTGGCGTGGCCGCTGGGCTTCGTCAAGCACCCGCCTCCACGCTCATCCGGACCGCGGGCGTCCCGCCCGCTCATGACTGACGCGTGAGCGGGCGGAACGCCCGCGGTCCGGATGATTACGCCGGCGCGTTGCGGGCGATCACGGCGCGGTAGAAGGCGGCGCTGAGCTTGGGCGTGCGCTTCAGCGTGGTGAAGTCGACATGGACGAGGCCGAAGCGCCTGGCGTAGCCGTCGGCCCATTCGAAATTGTCCAGCAGGCTCCACAGGAAATAGCCGCGCACCGGCACACCTTCAGCGGTGGCGCGCTGCAGATGGACGAGGCAATTGCGCAGGTACATGACGCGGTCGAGATCGTAGACCGTCCCGTCCTCGGCCGGCTCGTCGGCGCCCGAGGTGCCATTCTCGGTGATGAAGATGTCCTTCACGCCCCACAGGTGCTGGACATGGCGCGGCGCCCAGTAAAGCGCCTCCGGGCCGAGCTTCAGCCACGGCGACGCCATGTGCGGATGGGAAGCCTGCAGCGGCAGGGCGATGAAGCCCGGCGCCGCCTCGCTCGCCAGCACGTACTGGCTCGGCGTGTAGACGTTGAGGCCGACGAAATCGACCTTGCTCGAGATGATCGCCAGGTCACCGGCCGCGATGCGCGGCGCATCGGCGCCCTGCCCGGCCAGCCAGGCGTCGGTGTAGCGGCCCTCCAGCATCACCGTCAGGTAGGGCGCGTTGAGCTCGCGGGTGGCGATCCCGGCGGCGCGGATGTTGTCGTCGGTCTCGACCGACGGCAGGGCGGTGGCGATGTTCTCGGCCGGTCCCACGGTGGTGCCGGCCCGGCCATTGGCGCGTACCGCCTGCACGCCGAGCCCGTGCGCCAGCACGGCGTGGTGGCGCGCCTGGTTGAGGCGGGCTTCCGGCAGGCTGAGGCCGGGCGCGAAGATGCCGCTGGCGTAGCCCTCCTCGATGAAGGCGCGGATCTCGTTCAGGGGAAAGAAGCGGCGCACGCGATCACCGAGGCGGCGCACGACATGGGCGGCGTAAGCGCCGAACGCCTCCGCGGTGTCGCGCGATTCCCAGCCGCCGCGCGCCTGCAACGCCTGCGGCAGATCCCAGTGATAGAGCGTGGCATAGGGCTCGATGCCGCTGGCGAGCAGGGTGTCGACCAGGCGGTCGTAGAAATCGAGGCCCTTCGGGTTGACCGCACCGGCGCCGTCGGGAAAAACGCGCGGCCAGGCGATCGAGAAGCGATAGGCGCGCACGCCCAGCGCCTTCATCAGCGCCACGTCCTCCTTGTAGCGATGGAAATGGTCCACACCTGCCGCGCCGGTCGAGCCGTCGCGGATGCGGCCCGGCTGATGCGCAAACGCCTCCCAGATCGAGAGCCCGCGGCCATCGGTCTCGGCCGCGCCCTCGACCTGGTAGGCCGAGGTGGCGGTGCCCCAGAGGAAACCCTCGGGGAACTGCAGGCGCGCCGGCCGTGCGCCGGCGCCAGGCCGGGGAGTGGTGTTGGCGGTCTCGTATGCCGCCGCCGCAATAGCGGTCGCACCGGCACCGATCATCCAGGCCCGACGCGTCAGAGAGGGCATCGGGCCCGGTCGTCTCGCAGAAGCATCGAACGAAGTATAGCATCTGCCGTGCCGGCGTGCCGCCTACAGGCGCCGACTTTTCCCCTCGACCTCGCTCCCAGCAAAAGACGCCCTCTTCCATCAAAGTCAGTGCCTATGGGCGTGCCGCCCCGTTGCGGACTTTGGGTAGAGAGCGACTCTTCAGATGACCTGCAGCGCCCGAAGCAGCGGCAGGCGCTCATCGAGGAACGGGCGGGACTGCTCGTTTGCAGCGGGCGGCCGCGCCGGCGCCTGACCGTAGTGCAGAGCCCGCAGACGCTGCCGCTCGGAAGCCGACAGGGCCACGCCACCGCCGGTGACGGGGCTGGCGAGGGCAATGTCGGCCTCACCGAGGGATTCATCCTCGAGCAGATGGCGGTTCAGCCGATCGGTGCGATGCTTCATCGCCGCTGCGGTCTGCGCTTCCTGCGCCGACTCGACCAGGCCGTGGGCGGCGAGGAACATCACCGCGTCGAGAAGCGCGAGCGGCGCCACGCGCCTCCCCGCCAGCCCCTCCTCGATGTCACCGAGACGGCGTGGCCGGCGTGCCGACAGGCCGGCCAGCACCGCGGCCACCGTGCCGGCGTCCGGACCATCGGGCTGCAGCGTCAATGCCGCGCTGAGCGGCCGCGGCAGGACCGTCGCGGCGCCCGTCGCGATCACCCGCTCGTCGCGGATCGCAGCGTCGCGCTCGGCTGCTGACAGCAGCTGCGGGTCCTTCACCCAGTAGTCGCGGCGGAAGCGCTTGTTGAAGATCGAATCGCGGACGAGCTGGCGCAGCATCGGATCGGCGAGGCCTTCGATGAGGCGGCGCTGCGTCGCCGACATGTCCAGGCGATCGACGATGTCGGAGAGGTCGGCGGCGCCGGCATGGGCGAGCCCCAGAGGACCGAGCCGGCGCGCCACGGCGCTGAAGAACATCGGTTGCCAGTCGCGATTGAACAGCTCGTGCGCCAGCGCGTTCACGCTCCGGCGCTCGAGGGCGGCGAACATGCCGGCGAGCCCGGGATTGTCGCGCGCCATCGCCGGGCCGGTCGCCAGCAGGCGGGCGGCGAAGGCCATCGCCTCCCCGACATGATCGACGATGTCGGCCCCCTGCCCGCCCGACGCTTCGGCATGCTCGACCAGCAGCTGGCGTAGCGGCAGGAAGCCCGCCCAGCCGGGCAGGGCGTTGTAGCCGAGATAGAGCACGCCACCCGGGCGCAGCCGGGCGTGCACGAAGCGCAGGATCGTCTCGCGCTCCGTATCGGCAATCCAGCTCCACACGCCATGCAGACCGATGAAGTCGAAATCCGGCAGGTCGCCGCGCGCACAGAAGCTGGCGAACGGCTCGTCGCCGATCGAGGCCTGGGCGCCGGATGCCGTGGCGAGCCGCCGCGCGGCGACAGCGTGGGCCGGATTGAAATCGGTGCCGTACCACGCGACCGGCGAGGCCGCGGCATGGAGGACGAGACTCGCGCCCTGGCCGTAGCCCAGCTCGCAGGCCGTCCCGGCCGCCGGCGGCCGGAACCCGGCCCGCAACAGCACGAGGTGCGCGCGCAGCGGATTGAGCTCGGGCTGATAGTCCCAACTGTAGGGGACCGTGACGCGGTAGGAGTCCGTCATCGCCGCAGTGTGTTCTGCGTCCGCGCGGACGTCATCTCGTCGCTGGGAGCGCGCCACTCCCGTGGCGCTCATGCTCTTCAATCGGACCGCGGGCGTCTCGCCCGCTCTTCTCATGAACCACGAGCGGGCGAGACGCCCGCGGTCCAAGGAAGAGTCATGAGCGCCACGGGAGTGGCGCGCTCCCAGCGATGACCCCTCTGCCGGCGAAGACGCCGACACCTCCCCAGCTTCGCCAAGCGAAGCCGGGGAGGAGACGAACGTCACTTCTTCGTTATGTTCCAGAATACCGTGACCGGCGCCTGCATCACGCCATCGATGTTGGCGCGCAGCGCGAAGGGCTGGCGGTACTGGCCGAGATTGACGTGGGTCGGATGCTCGACCCAGTACTTCTGCAGGTCGACGACGATCTGCTTCTGCTTCGCCGGATCGGTCTCCTTGGCGAACTGGTCGCGCAGCTTCT
>NZ_JBFWZI010000237.1:0-4741 GCF_050185545.1 Reyranella sp.
TTCGAGCAATCGACCGCCCGCATGCCGCTCCTCTTCCTGATCGTTCTGGTGTTCTGGCTGTGCATCCTGTTCGCGAGCTTCAGCCTGTTCTCGCCGCTCAACCCGACCGGGCTCGGCGCCCTGGTGCTGATCGCGCTGTCGGCCTCGGGCGCGATCTTCCTCATCCTCGAGATGTATCAGCCGTTCACCGGCCTGATGCAGATCGACAGCGCGCCGCTGCGCCAAGCCCTGGCGCCGCTGTGAGCGCCGCGCCATGAGACGTTTCGCTCTAGCCTGGATTTCCACGGAAGGAATCTGGTTCCGTGGAAATCCAGGCTAGGCGAGCCGGCTTTCGATCCGGATCTCCGACACCAGCGTGCGGTGAACGGGGCAGCGCTCGGCGATTTGCAGCAGCCGCTGGCGCTGCCCGTCGTCGAGCTGCCCGACGAGCTCGATCACCTTCTCGATGCGGTCGATCCGGCCCTCCCTGGTCTCGCACTCGGCGCAGTCGGTGGCGTGGATGCGATCGTGGGACAGCCTGACCCTGACGTCGGTCAACGGCCACTTCTTCTGCCGGGCATAGAGGCGCACGGTCATCGCCGTGCAGGTGCCCAGCGCCGCCAGCAGGTAGGCGTAGGGACCGGGCCCGCTGTCGTTGCCGCCGGCCTCGACCGGCTCGTCGGCCCGCAGCACATGCGGGCCGCTGCGCACGGTCTCGCCGAACGGCCCGTCGGCGCCTTCGACGAGGACCATGCCGGGCGGGAGAGAATTGCCGGTGTCGCTCATGGCTTGGCCTTTCTGTCGCCTGAAAGAGAGAGGACTCTACCTCACCCGCCACGCCGTATCCGCCTGATCGACGCCTCGGTTCCAATGACCGGCGCCTGGTCGGCGACAGGAGGCTGCAGCGCGTGACACATGCGGATGATTCTCGGGAGGGCTCGGATGTACGATCCCAGGGCTACCGCCGTCATGCGACCGCGCGATGTGCAGGCCTTCCGCAGCGTCGCGCTGATCCAGAAGGTCTACATCATCGTCCGGCAGACCAATGCCCAATCCGTCCAGTGGATCGGGCATGCCGACTACATGGCCAAACCGATCGACTGCAAGCCCAAGACGGCGGACTTCGACACCGACATCGACGGCCATCATGTCGAGACGGCGGGCCTGGTCGTGAACCCCGAGCTTCTCGGGTTCGAGGCCGTATTCAAGAGCCCCGCCAAGGCAGCGAAGGCCAGGGAGGAATGGAAGAAGTTCTTCCACCGGCTGTACGAGCGCGGCGAGCCGATCGGCCTCTGCCAGCCGCGCAACGGCCGCGAGGTGCGCACCTGGCCGGGGGCACGCCCGGGCTGGGCGGTGCAGATGTGCAGGACGTCCAGGCATTATGGCTGCCTGCTCTACTCGACCTATCCGCAGGGTCAGAACGGCAGGTACGTTCACGGCGACTACGACCTGTTCGGGATCGCGCCGGCCGGCGATCCCACCCTGATCCGGCGCCGCAACGAGGAGCTGGCCGGGCAAAAGCATTCGCGCGGCCCGAACACCAGGTCGGTTCAGTTCGCCGTCAACGCCTTGAGCGGAATACCGCTCGTCAAGCACGGCGAGCAGGAGCTGTTCGCCGGCTTCGACGAGGAGGCGCTCGACGTGTTCCGTCCCGACGGCAGCACGCGCACCCTGCACACGGCGGCCGAGGCGATGCTGTTCTACAGCACCGAGCTCGGGGGCCGCCGGATCTTCTCCGGCGACGGCCGGCCGGCCGGCGGGCTGTGGCTGAAGCCGAAGGCGGAGGGCGGCGACTCGCTGGCGCAGGCCATCGCGGAAATGGCGGACGCGCTCAATCGAAGCTGAGGTGTCTCGCCGTAGAGGCTGATTCAAAGGAACTCCGAGCAACATCCTCATCTTGAGGGTCATGGTCTTTTGGACCGCGGGCGTCCCGCCCGCTCATCGTCATGAGACCATGAGCGGACGAGACGCCCGCGGTCCAAAAGACCATGCCCCTCCCGTTGCGACAAAGCCGATTGCGCCCTGCCGGGCGCGTACGCACAGTGAGCGGATGCTCAAGGAACGTCACTCGCGGGCCGCCGGCTCGGGGAACTCCGCCGACTGACCATGGCCGCGAGCACGACCGCGGTCCCTGACGAGTCCACCAGGCGGCTGCTGCCGTGGCTGGTCGCCGTCGCCTTCTTCATGCAGTCGCTGGATACGACCATCCTGAACACGGCGGTGCCGGCGATCGCGCACGCCATGCAGGTGACGCCGATCAACGTCAAGTCGGTGCTGGCGAGCTACACGCTCAGCCTCGCCGTCTTCATTCCGGTGAGCGGCTGGATGGCAGACCGCTTCGGCACGCGCCGCGTCTTCGCCTCGGCGATCGGCCTGTTCACGCTGGGCTCGATCCTGTGCGGCCTGTCGACCAGCATCGAGATGCTGGTGGCCTGCCGCGTCCTTCAGGGCATGGGCGGCGCCATGATGATGCCGGTCGGCCGCATGACGCTTGCCCGCACCTTCGGCAAGACGGAGCTCGTCAAGGTCATGAGCTTCGTCGCCATCCCGAGCCTGATCGGACCGATGATCGGCCCGGTGGCGGGCGGCCTGATCGTCGTCTATCTCGACTGGCGCGGCGTATTCTACGTCAACGTCCCCGTGGGCCTGCTCGGGCTCTACTTCGTCGCCCGCTACCTGCCCGACTACCGCGAGGAGAAGACCCATCCGCTCGACTATCTCGGCCTCGTGCTGTTCGGCGGCGGCATCGCGCTCCTGTCCTGGGTGCTGGAGGTGTTTGGCGACCATACGCTCGGCCTCGCCGAGATCCTGGCGTTGCTGGCGATCTCCGCGGTGCTTCTGGCCGGTTACGGAATCCGCGCCACGCTGACAACGTTCCCGCTGCTCGACCTGGCCCTGTTCCGCATCCGCACCTTCCGCGCCTCGGTCAACGGCGGCTTCTTCACCCGGCTGGGGCTGGGCGGCATCCCGTTCCTGTTTCCCCTGCTCTACCAGGTCGGGCTCGGCTACTCGCCCGTGCTGTCTGGCCTGCTGGTGCTGCCGCAGGCCGTCGCCTCGGTCGGCCTGAAGACGTTCCTGCCCGCCATCCTGGAACGGCTGGGCTATCGCACCGTGCTGGTCGGCAACACCATCCTGGTCGGGCTGCTGATCATGTCGTTCGCCACCGTCGGCGCCGACACGCCGCTGTGGCGGATCGTCGTGCAGGCGTTCATCCTGGGCTCGTTCACGTCCCTGCAATACACCAGCATGAACACCCTGGTGTACGCCGACGTCTCGGGCCCGCAGACCAGCGGCGCCAGCACCATCGCGGCCACCGGCCAGCAGCTCTCCATCAGCTTCGGGGTGGCCGGAGCCGCCTTGATCGCCGCCTTCTTCGTGCCGTCCCATCTGCACACCAACCCCACCGCCATCATCCACGGCGTGCAGTACGCCTTCCTCGTCCTGGGCGGGCTGACGATCCTGTCGTCGGTCGTGTTCATGGAGCTGAAGCCGGACGATGCCGAGAGCCTCAGCCACCACGATGCGGCGCATCACCACGACCCCGAGCACTAGGCTGATCGGTCCGCCGGCCGCCGGCCCGCCCTGCAGGTCCGCCCGAATATCCCCAGGCTGGACCGGTGCGACCAGACGACGGTACCGTGCGCGCCATCTTCAGTGCCGGAGTGATTCAACGACATGACCGTTTCCGCCGAAGCCTTGTGGGCGCTGTCGGAGGTCGAGCTGCTCGCGGCCTGGCACGACATCCGCCGGCAATACGTCGAAAGGAAGTTCGCCCGGGACACCGAGCGCGCGCGGCTGGAGTGGCTGAAGGCAAAGGCGTTCACCAACAGCACCGGCGGCGTGACGGAGCGCAGGAATGCGGTAGAGGCTTCGGAGGAGTTCGGTCGCAAGGGTCACCAGGTGCGCGAGATGACCCGCGACCTCGAGCTGCTCGAGACGGATGTCGATCTCGTCGCCATGATCGTGCGCCTGCGCGGCATCTCGGCCGGGCGCGATGTCAAGGCCCATGGTACGCGGGACGGTGACGAGGCGGAGGACGGTGCCTAGCGGGAACAGGCACGGGCTCACACAAGCGTTCGATACGATTCGTGCATGGATGCGGTTGACGGCCGGCGCCGACTTGCGCTATGCGCTCGCGCGAAAGAGCCTCGCTCTGCTCGCGCACCTGACGCGTCGACGGCCCCGATAGCCCGAACCAGGAGCGCACGATGGCCCTCTACGGAGCGAACTACATACTGCCTGGAGCACTCTGACATTTAGCGCCAAACTGTACGTCGTCGATGGTCGGGGGATTGCCACTGGTGAACTGGCCAAAGATCGTCGATCCGATGCCCACGATCACGGCGAGAACCAGCGACTTCACGCCGCTAGAGAACAAGTTGGCCAGGACCTTCGCGGCGAGGAAGGCCGTCCGCAGTCAGGCGGGATCGTTTCGTTGGATGGCTGCGCGCTGATTCCGGTTGGCTGATCGTTGTCAACAGCTTATTCATCACGGCAATCCAGCTCCTTGCCGGCCTGATCGAGTTCAAGCTGACTACCTGGGCCGGATTCGTCGGCCGGCGCCGGTCATATGCCTCGCAAGGGCCCTGCTATGGTGAGCTTATCCTCGACGCGCATGACACCTGGCGTCTCCTCGACGAGGATTCTCAATGCGCGATGCTGGTCGGCTGAAACGACAAATCCCCAAAGCTCCACGACCCCATCGTTCACAGTGACATTGACGTAGGCATCGCTCAGCCACGAATGGCTCCTGAACCGATCG
>NZ_JBFWZI010000237.1:4841-9272 GCF_050185545.1 Reyranella sp.
GACGAGGATTCTCAATGCGCGATGCTGGTCGGCTGAAACGACAAATCCCCAAAGCTCCACGACCCCATCGTTCACAGTGACATTGACGTAGGCATCGCTCAGCCACGAATGGCTCCTGAACCGATCGGACAACGCCCTGTGCAGAGCGGCGTTGTCCACCTTCACGTCAGCACTGGCAGCCTGAACCTGGCTCAAGGCCCGCACAAGATCGCGACGCGAAATGATCCCGACGAGACGGCCGTCGTGCAGAACCGGAACGCGCTTGATGCGATGGCTGTCGAGAATATCAGCAACGTCTCTGAGATCGGCCTCGTCGCGAACCGAGATGACGTAGCGGGACATGACATCCCCCGCCGAGAGCCCATGGGCCTTGGCGTACTCGACTGCAGCGGTGTCGGAGTCGGCGAACAGCCGGAACCACCACTTGTGCTTGCGCTCAGTTCCCACCTCCGCTCGGTGCAGCAGGTCGCCTTCGCTGACCATACCGACGATCGTTCCATCGTCGCTGACGACGGGCACGCCGCTGATGTCTTTCTCCATCATGAGGGCCGCAATCTCGCGCACGGAAGTCTTCAGCCTCACCGTGGCGACCTCACGTGTCATAATGTCCTGCGCTTTCATGGTGACCTCCTGGGCAACAATCCTTAGCCGCAGCTTGGAGTGGAAGAAACTACCGGCCCGGTTACGTTGAACAACGCGGGAAACGATCGACTGTGTCGAGGTGTTCTCCGGATCACGGAAACTGGATGAACTAAAGCACTTATTCCATCACAGACCCTTAGCCGGCTTTGATGTCCGTCAATCCATCCGCACCGAATTGCTTCCTGTTGATCTTAGATGCGAAGAAAAAGAACCATGGGAAACGATGAACGATCCCCTTCATACGAGTACTCCGTGCCAACTGGACCTAACTGAAGAGGTTTGCGCGGACCTTTGGCCCTCTCCATGGGTCGCATGGTTGCATGTGACCGGGAGACCGTCATCGATCGGCATCCTTTTGATCTTGGGTGCCGTGCCGGGCCTCGGTCAAAGGAGCTTCGGGGACACCCAGCACTGTCCGCAGCATGGCCTGGGCGATCTCGCGCTCGCCCATGATGACCTGATCGGCACCCAGCCCGCGCAAATGCTCGACCTCGGCGTCGTAGTGTGCTCGCGCGACGATCTTGAGAGCAGGATTGACGCGCTTGGCCTGCTGCACCACCTGGCCGGCTTCGAAGGCATTGGGAATGGCGACGATCAGCAGCCGGGCGCGGGCGAGGTTGGCGGCACGCGCCACCGCTTCATTTGCGGCGTTGCCGGGGACGGACTCGAAACGCCGCATGCGGAGCCGCTCCACGATTGCGGCCGACTCGTCGATCACGAAAAGCTTCACACCATCGGCATGCAAGCGTTCGCCGACGATGCTGCCGACGCGGCCGTAGCCAACCAGCACGACGTGATCCTCGAGCGATGTCACGGGAAGATCGACCTCGGTGTCTTTCTGCGGTGCGACGTCGCCTGCGGGCCGAAGGCGGGCCTTCCAACGGTCCTTGGCAGCGAACATCAGCGGATTGAGCAGGATTGACAGCATCGAGGCGCCCAGGATCAGGTCGCGCGCTCGCTCCGTCAGCACGCCCAGGCCAATGCCGAGATCAGCCAGAATAAAGGAGAACTCGCCGATCTGGGCCAGTCCTACGCCGACCGTCAGCGCGGTGTCTCTTGGATAGCCGAGCAACCGCACGATGCCAAAGGCCAGCGTTGTGTTACCCACGAGCACGACGAGCAGCGTCGCCAGCAGCGGCAGCGGCTCGCGGACGAAAACGGCCGGGTCGAACAGCATGCCGACCGACAGGAAGAACAGGGCGGCGAAGGCATCGCGCAGTGGCAACGACTCCTCGGCGGCCCGCTGGCTGAGCTCCGACTCGCTCAGAATCATGCCGGCGAAGAACGCACCGAGCGCAAACGACACGCTGAACAGCTCGGCGGCAATGAATGCCACCCCGAGCGCTACCGACAGCACCGCCAAGCGGAACAACTCACGCGATCCGGTATGGGCGATGTAGTGCAGGAGCTGCGGGATGACCCGGCGCCCCACCATCAGCATCAGTGCGATGAAAGCAGCAACCTTGCCCAGGGTGACGGCGGTCGTGGTCGCAACATGCTGAAGGTCCAGACGCTGCGTCGAGCTGGACGGCATCTCCTTCAGCAGCTCGACGAGCGGCGGCAGCAGGACCAGGGCCAGCACCATGAGCAGATCCTGCACCACCAACCAGCCGGCGGCGACGTGGCCGCGCTCGCTGTCGAGAAGGCGGTGCTCCTGCAGCGCACGCATCAGGACGACGGTGCTGGCGACCGACAGGGCAAGGCCGAACACGAAGCCCGACGCCAGCGGCCAGCCCAGCAGCCAGGCCACTGCCATGCCGAGCAGCGTCGAGCCGGACATCTGCACCAGGGCACCGGGCACCACGACCCTGCGCATCGCCAGCAGATCCTTGGTCGAAAAGTGAAGACCGACGCCGAACATCAGCAGGATGACGCCGATCTCGGCGAGCTGCGCGGCCAGTTTCTGGTCGGCGACGAAGCCTGGCGTAAAGGGCCCGACCGCCACACCCGCCAGCAGGTAGCCGACGAGCAGCGAGACCTTGATGCGATTGGCGATCGCCGCAAGGACGAAGGCCAGCCCAAGGCCGACTACGATCGTGGCCACCAGCGAGGTCTCGTGAAACATGCCGTCTCGTTCAAGCGATTACACACGCTTATAGCGCGTGAGGTCGAGCTGCCTCGTAGAAAAATGCGCGCTTCGCGTCGGCAGCTCGAGCTCTACGGCCCCTTGTCTCGTATCCGATCCAGCATCCGCTCGGCGATCTCGCGCTCGCCCGAAACGACAAGATCGGCGCCAAGTTTGTCCAGGTGCTCAACCGCCGCGTCCGAGTGCGCGCGCGCCAGGATCTCCAGCGAGGGATTGGCGGCACGCGCCTGCTCGACGACCTGGCCGGCTTCGAAGGCCTCGGGAATGGTCACCACTATCCGCTGCGCCCCCGCGATATTGGAGGCCGCCAGGATGCCCGGCGCTGCCGCATTGCCGACAATCACTTCGGCACCGTCGCGCTGCGCCTGTTCGACGGCCCGCTGGCCAGTCTCGATGACGACGAAGGAGTCGCCGCTGCCTGCCAGGACCGCGCCGACGTACGAGCCGACGCGGCCATAGCCTACCAGCACGGTATGCCCAGCGCGGGTCGTGGGCACAATGCTGGGCGTTTGCTTGGGTTCGCCCAGCCGCTCCACCGGACGCAACCTTTCCACGAGCCCGAACATCATCGGATTGAGGACGATGGAAACGATGGCGCCGGCCAGCACGAGGTTCTGCGCGTCGGAGGGCACCAGGGCGAGCGATATGCCAAGACCGATCAGGATGAACGAGAACTCGCCGATCTGGGCAAGGCTGGCGGAGATGGTCAGTGCCGTCGCGTTGGGATAGCCGAAGGCACGCACGATCAGCCAGGCCGCGACCGATTTGCCGAGCACGATGATGGCGACCGTGCCGAGCACCGCCAGCGGCGCGTCGACGAAGACGACCGGATTGAGCAGCATGCCGACCGATACGAAGAACAGGACGGCGAAGGCATCCCGCAGCGGCATCGCCTCCTCGGTCGCCTGCTGGCTGAGCTCGCTCTCTCCCATCACCATGCCGGCGAAGAAGGCGCCCAACGCAAAGGAAACGCCGAAGAGCTTGGCCGCCCCGAAGGCGACGCCGAGTGCGATGGCGTAGACCGCCAGCCGAAACAGCTCGCGCGAGCCGGTGTGCGCCACATGGTGCATGAGCCACGGAATCACGCGACGTCCTACGAGCAGCATCAAGGCCACGAACGCCGAGACCTTGGCCAAGGTCACGAGAAGCAGGAACGCCATGCGGCTCGGCGGGACACCGTCGCCGGACATGATGACGGCCGCGGCCGGCACCAGGACCAGGGCAAGAACCATCGCAAGGTCCTCGACGACCAGCCAACCGACGGCAATGCGGCCGCGGTCGGTGTCGAGCATGTGGCGATCCTGCAGCGCCCGGACCAGCACCACCGTGCTCGCCACCGAGAGCGCCAGGCCGAACACCAGCCCCGCCGGCAGCGGCCAGCCCAGCAGATGGGCGAGGCCGACCCCCATCGCCGTCGCCACGGCGATCTGGCCAATGGCGCCGGGAACCGCGATGCGGGCCACTGACAGCAGATCCTTCAGCGAGAAGTGCAAGCCGACGCCGAACATCAGCAGGATCACGCCGATTTCCGCCAGCTCGGCGGCGAGCGGCAAGTCGGCCGTGAAGCCCGGCGTGAACGGGCCCACGACCACGCCCGCCAGCAGATAGCCCACGATCGGCTGAACCCGCAGCCGATTCGCGGCGAGCCCGAACAAAAACGCGAGCATCAGGCCCGCGGCGATCGTGGCTATGAGGGGCGTCTG
>NZ_JBFWZI010000238.1:0-9227 GCF_050185545.1 Reyranella sp.
ACGCCCAGGCTCTGGCCGGTCGGTCCCCTCGTGGGTAAGACCACCAACCGGAGAGCCGGATGCGGGAGACCCGCACGTCCGGTTCGGAGGGAGGGGGAGGCGCCGCCTCTCCCTACCCCTATCCAGCCATGACACCCCTCCGTCGCCGAAGACGCCGACACCGCCCAGCGAAGCTGGGGAGGAGCAGAAGCCTACTGCATGAACCAGCCGTGGCTTACGACCATCGACTGGCCGCTGAGCGCCGTGCTGCCGGCGGCGGCGAAGTAGAGGACGGCGTCGGCGACCTCGTCGGTGGTGGTGAACTGGCCGTCGATCGTGTCCTTCAGCATGACATGCTTGATCACGTCGTCCTCGCTGATGCCGAGCTCCTTGGACTGCTCCGGAATCTGCTTGTCGACCAGCGGCGTGCGCACGAAGCCCGGGCACACCACGTTGGCCGCGACGTTGTGCTCGGCGCCCTCCTTGGCCAGCACCTTGGCCAGGCCAATCAGGCCGTGCTTGGCGGTAACGTAGGGTGCCTTGAGCTTGGAGGCCTCCTTGGAATGGACCGAGCCCATGTAGATCACGCGGCCGTACTTGGCGGCGTACATGTGCTTGAGGCAGGCCTTGGTGGTGAGGAAGGCGCCGTCGAGATGGACGGCCATCAGCTTCTTCCAGTCGGCAAACGGGAAGTCGACCAGCGGCCTCACGATCTGGATGCCGGCGTTGCTCACCAGGATGTCGATGCGGCCATACTTCGCCATGGTGTCGGCGACGCCCTTCTCGACCTGCGCCTCGTCGACGACGTTCATGGCGACGGCGAAGGCGTCGCCGCCCTTGGCCTTGATCTCCTGCGCCGTCGCCTCGGCGGCATCGAGGTTGAGATCGGCGATGACCGGGATGCCGCCCTCGGCGGCGAAGCGCACGGCGATCTGCCTGCCGATGCCGCTTGCGGCACCCGTGACGATGGCGACCCTGTCTTTGAAGCGGGACATGGCTATTTCCTTCCGAGAGAGAGTTGTGGCCGAGATAACTGAAGCCGGGAAAGTCGAGACCGGGAGAATCGGGCGATCAGGGCTTGGCGAGATAGTCGAACACCACCTCGCCAAGACCCAGCGTCAGGTCGGTGAGGAAGTGGCTGGCCGACAGGACCTCGCGCACCGGCAGGCGCGCAACATCGCACATCGCATGCCCGAAGAGCTGCAGCGCCGCCGGACCGGACCAGGCACCCTTCAGCGTCACGTCTTCGACGTAGTAGCGTACCAGCTCGCAGATGCGCGGCGTGCAATCGACGTGCGGGATGATCTTGATCATGAAGTTGGGCTTGGCGAGGCTCTCGAGCAGCGGCGCGTGCTCGAGCTCGCGATGCTTGTAGCCCATGGTGGCCGAGACGCAGAGCACCGAGCCGTAGTGCAGGGTGCACACCAGGGTCTCGCTCTCGTGGGCGATCTTCGGCGTGGCGAGCTTCTTGGGGAAGCCCCAGATCTCGCGACCGCCGGCGATCGGCGAATTGTCGTCGAGATACATGGCGTGCACGTAGCCGCCTTCCTGCACAGTGCCATCCTTGGCGGTGAAGCGCACCGGAATCACCTGGCCGGTCTCGGTGTAGTCGCCGAAGCCGGTGGAATCGGGCATGCGGATGAACTCGTAGTTCACCGTGTCGCCGATCGGCTCGAGCGGCTCGGGCACGACGGCGCGCAGCACTTCGGGGTCGGTGCGGTAGGTGATGACGACGAATTCCCGGTTGTAGAATTTGTACGGCCCCGGCGGGTAGGCGGGATCGTTGAGCGGCATGGCGAATGCCTTGGCGCGGACATCGGCAAGCTTCATTTTTTCGCCTCTTTGGATTCGCGACCCTGAACAGCCAAGTCGAACGTGAAGACGCCGTCAGCGCTTTGCGGCCGCTGCAGCACCTCGGGATGGCGCAGCGTGAGCTGCATGTCGCTGTAGCCGGATTCCCAATGCTCTTCCATTGTCCGGCGGGAGAACTCGTAGTCCTTCGACGAGCCTTCGTAGCTCTGCGCGCGATAGATCGTGTGGATGATGTTGTAGACCTTGGCGTCGGCCTCCTGCGCCAGCAGCTCGGCTTCCGCCGACTGGCGCAGGTCGCTCGGCATGTCGGCGAGAATCTTGGCGGCGGCGCGCCGCACCGCCTGCATGCGGCGGAATTGGTCGGTGCCGGCGCGGGTGCGGCTGGAGTAGCGGATGTCCTTCTGGCGGACGTCGACCTCGATCATGTCGCGCGGCAACTCGCCGCGCGCGCTCCACAGGTCGACCTGGAAGGCGAGCGTGTCCAGGCGTGGCCGTGCATCGAGCACCCACTGCAAGGGCGTGTTGGAGACGATGCCACCGTCCCAATAGTATTCGCCGTCGACCTCGGTGGCTGGAAAGCCCGGCGGCAGCGATCCGCTGGCGATCACGTGCTGCACCCCGATCTTGTGCGTGGTGTTGTCGAAGTAGATGAAGTTGCCAGTCTTGACGTTGGTCGCGCCGACGCTGAAACGTGTGTCCTTGCCGTTGATGCGATCGAAATCGACCAGCTTCTCCAGCAGCGCCTTGACCGGCGAGACGTCGTAGAACGACAGCGCGTCCGGCGTGCCGAGCGGCATGAAGGTCGGCGGCGGCACGCGCGGCGTGAAGAAGCCCGAGGCGCCCCACATCAGCGTGCCGACCGAGCGCCACTGGTTGATCATCATGTGCACGAAATCGTCGGTGATCTTGTATCCGCGCAGCGGATGAAATCCCAATGGCGGTTCCGTGACGGTCTCCCAGAAGGCGCGCAGGCGCTCGACTCGCCGCTCCGGCGGGTTGCCGGCAATCAGCGCCGAATTGATGGCGCCGATCGAGATTCCGGCCACCCAGTCAGGATGCAGCCCGGCCTCGGCCAGTGCCTGGTAGACGCCGGCCTGATAGGAGCCGAGAGCGCCCCCGCCCTGCAGCAGGAGCGCGATTCGTTCGAACTCGGGCCGCGCTGCCGCGCCGTTCGGACGGGCGCCTGTCGCCGACGGGGAACTCATGGCTCTCTCCTTCGCTGCCTGCCTCCGCGAGGATGGTCTGTGCCGTGTCGGCAGGATCATGGCAACGTGGAATCCGACGCGGCCTCTCCAAGCAGTCGGCGTGCCAGCTCACTCGCCCAGTGACACATCCCATCCCTCCCCCGTTTTACGTCGTTCTACGGGGGAGGTACCCCGAAGGGGCGGAGGGGGAGGCTGCAGGCGAGATCCTTGAATTTCCGACGTCGGGATCAGAGACATCTCGCGTGTGGCTTTCCCCCCTTCGCCCCGTATGACGGGGCACCTCCCCGATTGCGGGGGAGGAACACGAGATGTGTCTACTCCGGAGCCGCTCGGCCTTCATCGCCGGTGCATGGCTGTTCGACAGGCTGTACTCTGCCCGGGCAAGGGGATCCCGTGGGAAGTGTCCACCGCTACGTCGCTTTTGGCGATTGCATCGAGAGCGGGTTTTGCCTGGCCACGCTCGGCGCCGCGCCGCGCGGGCCGTGGCGCGATCCCGTCCGCCTCGACCGCGCCGACGACGCTTTCTTCGCCAGCTGGCGGCCGGCGCGGCCGGTCGGCGACGTGGACTGGCTGCGCTACGCCGTGCTGGCCGACGGCAGCGTTTATATCAGCGACGACGAGGTCTTCGAGACGGTGATCTCGCCCGACGGGCGGCGAATCGCGTGCGGCCGGCGCGGCGACGTCGACGAGCGGTCGTTCGAGGCGTCGCTGCTCAATTTCGCCTTGGGCGCGTCGCTGACCTTGCGCGGCGAGGAGCCGCTGCATGCCACCGTCGTCGAGCTGTGTGGGCAGGCGATCGGCCTGCTCGGCGCCAGCGGCGCCGGCAAGTCGACCCTGGCGGCCTACCTGGTGGCCGAGGGTGCCGAACTGGTGACCGACGACATGCTGCGGATCGCCTTTGCCGGCGATTGCGCGCTCGCCCATCCGGGACCTCATCGGTTGAAGCTGTTCGACGAGCCGGCGCGCCGGTTGCTGCCGGGCGCGGCCGCGCGCGGACATTTTTCGTCGCTGAGCGGCAAGGTGTTGATCGAACCACAGGCGGGTCCGGCAACGCCGGAGCCGCGCCCGCTGGCCGCCCTGTTCCTGCTGGCCTCCGCCGACGAGCGATCGGCCGGTTGCCCCAGCGCCCGCCGCGTGACCGGTGCGGAGCTGATCAGGCTCCTGATCGCGTCGGCCATGGATATTCGCAATGCGGCGCCGGCGCGGCTCGCACGCCAGCTGCGCTTCGCCGAGCGCATGGCCAGTGTCCTGCCGGTCTACGAGCTCGGCTATCGGCGCGACTACGACGCCCTCGCCGGAGTCGCCGACGAAATCCGGCGGACGATTCGATCATGACGCCGCTCACCACCTTTCACGCCCTGCCGGGCGGCGATCGTCGCCTGCTGTTGGACGCCCTGTTGACGCTCGTCGGCGTGCGTCTTGCGCTTCGCGTCGTTCGGGCGGATCGCCTGCGCCGCCCGCTCGGGCGCGCGCGGCCGCACGCCCGGCCGGCCGAGCGGATCGCCTGGGCGGTGCAGGCCGCGTCGCGTCGGTTGCCGGGCACCACCTGTCTCGCCGCCGCCCTCGCCGCGCAGCGCCTCCTGGCGCGCGAAGGTCACGACTGCCAGCTCACCATCGGTGTCGCGCGCAGCCAGCGTGGATTGGCCGCGCATGCCTGGGTGGTGCGCAACGGCGTCACCCTGGTGGGAGGCGAGGCGAGCGCCGGCTACAAGCCGCTGGTGGCCTGGTCGGGGGAGCCATCGGCGCGGCCGGACAGCGCCGCTTGCGACCGGTCCTGAGCGTGTTCGCTGTCCTCGTCGACAGCGATGCACCGCTGATCGCAGCGGGTGGTCCCACCGATCACGTGGTGCAGGCGCGCGCCCGGCAACCGCATGTCGTGCTGCTGAGCACCCGGGCTGCGGGCCCCTCCGACCCCGAGATCACGGGCATCGTGCAGCTCGCGGGCCGCTACTGGCTGGTCGGCCGCATTCGTCTCGATGCACGCCGTGCCCTTCAGGACAAGCTCGCGCAACAGACCGGAGAGCATTATCACGCGCGGAGCGACGCACAGATCTGCCTGCAGGCCTACGCGACGTGGGGCGAGGCCTTCATCGAGGAGCTGGCGGGTGACTTCTGCTTCGCCTTGTGGGACGACGTGCGGCGATGCCTTCTCTGTGCGCGCGACCGCCTGGGCGTCCGGCCGCTCTTTCATGCGCGCGCCGGCGGCAGCGGGCTGGTGGTGAGCGATTCGCTCGCCTGGCTCGCCGATCGCTTCCCTGCCGATCGCGACCTCGACGATCTGTGGGTCGCCGATTTCCTGTGCCTCGGGTACAGCCGGGATGCCGACCGCACGGTCTATCGCCGGATCAGCCGGCTGCCGCCGGCGCATCTTCTCGCCTTCGCCGACTCCGAACCGACCGTGCGGCGCTACTGGCGGCTCGAGATCGACGAGCCTCTATGGCTCGGCGAACGCGGCTACATCGAGCGTTTCGTCGACGTGGCGGCACAGGCGATCGCCGACCGGCTGCCGGACGGACGCGTCGGCATCGCCATGAGCGGTGGCCTCGATTCGACGACGCTGGCTGCCTGCACGGTCCGGGCAAGCGGCGATCCCGCGCGCGTGGTCGCCGAGTGTTTCCACTACGAAGCGGCGTTGCACGACCAGGAAAAGCATTTCGCCGCCTTGGTCGCCCGCCATCTCGGTATCGAGCTCAGGCTGCGCGCCGCTGACGATCTTGCCTACGATCCGGCATGGCGCACGCGTGGGATCCATCTCGCCGAACCCTCATTGTCGATCGTCCGGGCCGAGCCTGACCGGCAGACGGCGCTCGGACAGGCGGAATTGGCGCCGGTCTGGTTTTTCGGCGAAGGGCCGGACAACGCGCTCATTTACGAGCGCAGCGCCTACCTTGCCTGGCTGCTTGCGCGGCGCGATTGGCCGCGTCTCGCTGCGGCGACGCTCTCCAGCCTGCTGGCCAAGGGGTTCGATGGCTGGGGCGCGTCCCTGGCGCGCCTCGGCAACCGGGGCGCCGTTGCGCCGGCGTTGCAGGCCGTACCTCCGTGGCTCGATCGCGGCCTCGTCGAGGCGTTGAGGCTGGAGGCGCGGCTGGCCGACACGTCGAGGGGGGAGCAGCGTCACCCTTGGCATCCCAAGGCGATCGCCTCGTTCAACGACGCGATCTGGCCCAGCCTGCTCGAGGAGTTCGATTTCGATGCGGCCCTGTCGCCGGTCGTCTGGCGCCATCCCTACCTCGACCTGCGGGTGCTCGAATTCCTGCTGTCGGTTCCGCCCGTGCCGTGGGCGCGGCGCAAGCTCCTGCTGCGTCGCGCCATGCGCGACCGCCTGCCGCGCGCCGTGCTCGCGCGCCGCAAGGCGCCGCTGGCGCAATCGCCGCTCGTCGAGCCGCTGCGCCGGCATGGCCTGCCCCGCCTGGCACCGGGCAGCCAGCTCGACCGCTTCGTCGATCTTCGTCAGGTGCCGTCCCCCGCTGCCTGCCCGTCCGACGATCTCGGCCGGCTGCTCGCCGTGCACGCGCTCGACCACTGGCTCTCGGCATAGCCCGCTTGCGCCGGCGCGGTCGGGCCGCTAGGAGCCCCGGTGAAGTCAAACGATTGCAGCCAAACGAGGAGACGCGGGCGATGGCGAGCGCCTTGAATCCGTCGACGGTTGTCAAGCGGTCGGACAATCAGGTGTTCTGCGTTCTCGATGACGAGGTTGCCCTGCTCAATCTCGATCGCGCGCATTATTTCGGGCTGAACGATACCGGCGCCCACATCTGGCAATGCCTCGAGACGCCGCGGTCGGTCGCCGACCTGTGCCAGGACGTTCTCGCTCATTTCGACGTCGCGGCCGATGTCTGTCACCAGGACGTGCTGGACTTTCTCGCCAGCATGCAGGAAGCAGGCCTGATCGAGACTGTCGACTGACGGCCAGAAACGAGTTGCCGGCTCACTGCAATATGCACACTATTGGCTTGTGGAACGCAGACGGTCGCGGCGCACGCCGATCAATTGAAACAATGGGTCGAACCATGGAAGCCCAGAACCAGGAACAATCCGCTTCTGCCGGCAAGGCCAAGATCGCCCGAAAGCCTTATCAGCCTCCGGCCCTCGTCCCCTGGGGGACCTTGCGCGACGTGACGCAGGCCGTCGGTGCCCAGGGCGCCTCCGACGGTGGCACCAAGCAGAATAAGCGCGGCACGCGCTGACGAAAGCCGGGCGTCGCGCCGGCCGACAGGACTGTCACTCGATGAGGTCAGGCGTCTCCGGGCCAAGCAAGGCATGGTGCCCGGACTCGCTTACGTCGCCCTTAGCGCAAAACCCACTCCTTATCGCATCATCGTCCAAGCGGACGTATCTGGGTAATCAGACGGGCTGTCCTGTTTCGCGGCGGTCGCCGAGGCCGGGTTCGTGAATGCTCTGAGGTCGAGCGGGAAGCCCTTTCAGAACTCAGGAGCGACGTGATGGTGTCGCCGAAAGCCCGCGTGACGGGCGCCGAGTTCGACACACTCTGCCTGCTGGTGCGACCGAGGCCCGATTTGGTTCGGGCCGGGCAGGCTTTGCAGGCGGGGGTGGATGTCGCGGCCCTGTGCGGGCTCGCCGCCGAGCACAGGGTTCGACCACGGACGCTCGAAAGTCTCGGTCTGCTGCCGGGGTTCGAGCTCCCCGCGTCGGCGAAGTCGTCGCTCGAAACCTTCCGTCGGCTGCATAGCGTCCGTGTGCTGTCGCTGGTCCAGGAGCTGCGCCGTCTGGGCGATGCCTTGACCGCGAACGGCGTGCGCTTTGCGACCTTCAAGGGACCGACCCTGGCGGCCCGGCTGTATGGCGATGTGGCCGGACGCGAATACAGCGACATCGACCTGATCGTCCCGCGTGCCCATTACGAAGGGGCCGAGCAGACCCTCGCCGCGCTAGGCTATCGCGGCGTGCAGGGCGACCGCGCCTTCCGGCGAGCCTTTCTCGCCCATCTGCGCCAATGCGCTTTCGCCCATCCCGATGTCGACGCGACCGTCGACCTGCACTGGGATTTTCGCGGCATCCATCTGCCGTTCCCGTTGGCGCCCGATGACATTTGGGAACGGTTGGAACCCTTCGCCATCGGCGGCGCGACCGTGCCCACGATCGGCGGCCTCAACCTCGCGCTGCTTCTGGCCGGTCATGGCACCAAGGAGGCGTGGCGCAGCCTCGACTGGATCTGCGACGTCGCCATGCTGGTCGAGCACAGTCCCGATCTCGACTGGTCGGAGATCCACCAGCGCGCGCGGCAGCGCCGTTGCGGCGACTCCGTTCTGCTCGCCTGCACCCTGGCTGACCAGCTCCTGGGCACGCCGCTGCCCGCACCGTTGGCAGGGCCGCTGGCCGCGAGCGCCCGCGTGCCGCGACTTGCCAGCGCGCTGATCGAGGAGCTGCGACAGGGCCGCTCGCCGGCGCAGCTGCGCGAAGGGGTCACCGACATCGATCTGTGCGAGACCGCAGGCGCTCGCATCAGGGCCGTACTGACCCTCGCACTCGCCTGCACGGCGGGCGACTACGCAGCGCTGCCGCTGCCGCGGCCACTGTGGCCGCTCTACCACGCCATCCGTCCGTTTCGTCTCGCCGGCAAGGCGCTCGTCTCGCTTGCCTTCCCAGCGAGGCTGGGGAGGTAGCGCCATCAAACGTCATTGCTGGGAGCGCGCCACTCCAGTGGCGCTCTTCTTGTCGATCACACATCCGATGTGGGCCTGCCCCGGTTTTGTGGAGGGTTATGGAGTTGGGAACGTGGTGAATGGTGTGGCGAGCAACAGTCCTCCTTCAAGTGTGAAGTTCCTTTGTTCGGCCCCCCGCGGAGCCCGTTCCTTCGTCCCGGCCCGCAGATTTTGCAGGCCGGCGCGCGCGGCGGCTGTCAAGGCCGCGCCCGCTTGGGCGCGCCCGCAGGGCTTGGCCTTGATAGCCGCTGTGCGCGCCGGCAGGCTCGGGCAAGCCGGGAGAAGCGCTCGCCCGAGCGTGCCGTCGCTCGAACTCGTTGGGTGATAGATAGCCGAGTGCGGAGTGGCGTCGCCGAGGATTGTAGAAACCTTCGATGAACTGGAAGATGGCGCTGCGTGCTTCGGCCTGGGTCTTGAAGCGGTGGCGGGCCAGCAGTTCGCACTCCAGCGTGGCGAAGAAGCTCTCGGCCATGGCGTTGTCATAGGCGTCACCGACCGACCCCATCGATAGGTGCACCCCCATCTCGCGGCAACGCTTGCCGAAGGCCAGCGAGGTGTACTGGGCGGA
>NZ_JBFWZI010000239.1:0-2259 GCF_050185545.1 Reyranella sp.
GACGGCAAGAAGCTCAGGTTCGTCTACCAGACCTCGATCAACCAGCCGCGCCAGAAGACCCAGGCGATCGTCAAGCAGGCCTGCCAGAAGGCCGGCATCGACATCGAGGTCAAGGCGGTGACGGCGTCGGTCTACTTCTCGTCGGACGTGGCCAATCCCGACACCTACACCAAGTTCTACCCCGACCTGCAGATGTACAATAACGGCCCGCAGCAGCCGGACCCGGCGGTGTTCCTGCGCCAGTTCCTGTCGTGGGAGGTGGCGACCAAGGCGAACAAATGGCAGGGCCGCAACGTCACGCGCTGGGTAAACAAGGAATACGACGACATCTACAAGGCCGCCCAGGTCGAGCTCGACCCGGTCAAGCGCGCGGCCTTGCTGATCAAGTTGAGCGAGATGGTCGTGAACGACCATGTCGTGATCCCCGTGGTCGCCCGTCCGGTCGTCAGCGCCGTCAGCAACAGGCTCACCGCGGAGCTGAGCGGCTGGGATACCAACACCTGGGATCTGGCGAGCTGGTATCGCGAAGCCTGAGACCCTTCCGGCCGGAGGGCTGCCGTCAGACAGTTGACGGCAGCTGTCGGGCCTGTTCCCATCGCAGCTTGCACGCATCTTGCAGGATAGCCGGAGCGTGACGAGAGATGAGAGTCGAATTCAGGGCGGCTACTTCAACTCGGATTGGGAGCATTCGATGAACGAACATGATCTGCGCGGTCTGATCGACCGGGTGAAGGCGGGCACCCTTTCCCGCCGCGGCTTCATTGGCAGGATGGCGGCAGTCGGGCTGACGGCGCCGCTGGCCAACCAGCTGCTCGCGCTGTCGGGCGTGGCGATGGCCCAGACCAGGCCGGTCTACAAGCCGACCAAGCGTGGCGGCGGCGGCCTTCTGAAGGTGCTGTGGTGGCAGGGGCCGACCCTGCTCAACCCGCATTTCGCGACCGGCACCAAGGACCAGGACGGCTCGCGCCTGTTCTACGAGCCGCTCGCCGGCTGGGACGCAGAAGGAAATCTGCGGCCGATCCTGGCGGAGACCGTCCCCGGCCGCGAGGACGGCACCTTGGCGGCCGACGGCAAGTCGGTGACCTGGAAGCTGAAGAAGGGCGTCAAGTGGCATGATGGAAAGCCCTTCACGGCCGACGATGTCGTCTTCACCTGGGAGTATTCCCGCAATCCGGCGACCGCGACGCTGACCAGCGGCTCCTACAAGAACGTCACGGTCGAGAAGATCGATCAGTACACAGTGGTCGTGAAGTTTCCGTCGCCGACGCCGTTCTGGGCCGACACCTTCGTCTCCGCGGCCGGCTGCATCATTCCAAAGCATCTGTTCGCCGACTACACCGGCGAGAAGTCGCGCGAGGCGCCGAACAACCTCAAGCCGGTCGGGACCGGCCCCTACAAGTTCAAGGACTTCAAGCCGGGCGACCTGGTGACCGGTGTCATCAACATGGACTATCACCAGGACAACAAGCCCTACTTCGACGCCATCGAGATGAAGGGCGGCGGCGATGCCGTATCGGCGGCGCGGGCGGTGCTGCAGACCGGCGAGTTCGACTACGGCTGGAACATGCAGGTCGAGGACGAGATCCTGCAGCGCCTCGAGAAGGGCGGCAAGGGCCGGGTCATCATGACCAAGGGCGGCGGCATCGAGCATATCCAGCTCAACACCCGCGATCCGTGGACCGAGGTCGACGGCGAACGCTCCAGCCTCAAGACAACGCATCCGACCCTGTCGGACCCGGCGGTGCGCCAGGCGCTGGCCCTGCTGGTCGACAAGGATTCGGTCGAGAAGCACATCTATGGACGCACCGGCGTCGCCACGCCGAACTTCTTCAACAATCCGGAGCGCTTCCGATCGAAGAACACCAGGTACGAGTTCAATATCGACAAGGCGATCGACGTCCTGGAGAAGGCGGGCTGGAAGAAGGGCGCCGACGGCATCCGCGAGAAGGACGGCAAGAAGCTGAAATTCGTCTACCAGACCTCGATCAACCAGCCGCGGCAGAAGAACCAGGCCATCGTAAAGCAGGCCTGCCAGAAGGCCGGCATCGAGATCGAGGTCAAGGCGGTGACGGCCTCGGTGTTCTTCTCGTCGGACGTGGCCAATCCCGACACCTATCCACACTTCTACGCCGACCTGCAGATGTACAACAACGGGCCGGCCCAGCCCGACCCCGAAGTGTTCATGCGCCAGTTCTGCTCGTGGGAGGCGGCCAGCAAGGCCAACAAGTGGCAGGGCCGCAACATCACGCGCTGGCAGAA
>NZ_JBFWZI010000239.1:2359-9221 GCF_050185545.1 Reyranella sp.
GGGAGAATGGGCGCAAGGGCGGGCGCCCGAAGAAGATCGCGCAGCGATGATGTTGCGGGTCGGCTATGCCGTTCGCTTCTCAGAACGAACGAGCGAGCAATAGGAAGTCTCGCACGGCCATAGTAGCGTAGCGGCCGTTGTCCCAGCTTGCCGTGGTCCCGCCATGTCCGACAATCCGCCGATCGAATTCGACTTTCCAAACCTGCGGCGCTGGGAGACGGGCGCGGCGCCGTACATCCACGTCAGGGAAAGCGGAAAGCCCGGGCCGACGGTGATGGTGACGGCGCTGACGCACGGCAACGAGGTGTCGGGTGCGGTGGTGGTCGATGCGCTGCTGGCGGCCGGGCTGGCGCCGCGCCGGGGCACGCTCATCCTCGCCTTCAACAACATCGACGCCTATCACGGTTTCGATGCCAGGTCGCCCTTCAAGTCGCGCATGGTCGACGAGGATTTCAACCGCGTGTGGGGCCGCCTCGACCAGCCGCCGACGACCGCCGAGATGAAGCGTGCGCTGGTGGTGAAGCCGTTCGTCGAGCGTGCCGACCTGCTGCTCGACCTGCACTCGATGCACGACGATTGCGTGCCGCTGATGCTCTCCGGCCCGCTCGACAAGGGCGTCGCGCTCGCCCGCCGGGTCGGCGCGCCGGTCGACATCGTGCGCGATGCCGGCCACGCCGCCGGCATGCGCATGCGCGACTATGGCGGCTTCGGCGATCCCAACAGTCCCAAGAATGCGCTACTGATCGAGACCGGCCAGCACTGGCGCGCTTCGTCGGTGACGGTCGCCAAGGACGTAACCGCGCGCTTTCTTGCCGAAAGCGGCGTGGTCGATGCGGCCGACCTGCCGGCGGGCTGGCGCCAGCCCGCGCCGGCGGCGCAACGCGTCGTCGAGGTGACGCACGCGATATCGACCAGGCGCGGCAACTACCAGTCGGTGCGGCCGTTCGCCGGCCAGGAAGTGATCGCGAAGGCCGGCACCGTGCTCGGTCACGATGACGGCGAACCGGTGACGACGCCCTACGACAATTGCGTGCTGGTGATGCCGTCGTCCAACCGGCCGCTCCGGGCGGGCGTCACGGTGGTCCGCCTGGGTCGGCTGGTTTGACATCGGGCCTGGCACCGCGAGGCCGCCGGATCAGGGACCTGAGCTCCGACAGCCGGATGATGCCGATCAGGGCGCCCACCCCACCATAGACGGCAGCCCCCAGCGCGCACAGGCCGAGCAGCGCGCTGACGCCGGCGAGATCGGTGCGCGCCAGGGTCGTCGCCAACACGCCCGTGCCGAGCCAGAGCGCGCCGCCCATGGCGATGGTCGCGACGATCACGCGAAACGTCCGCGACAGCAGCCTCGGATCGGGTACCCATTGGCGGCGCCGGCGCAGCACCGCGGCGAGCAGGAGGGCGTTCAGCCAGCCCGACAGGGAGGAGGCCAGCGCGATGCCGACATGGGCGAGCGTCGTGCCATAGAGGAACACGACGTTGAGAATGACGTTCACGACGATCGCGGTGGTCGCGACGTAAAGCGGCGTCCTGGTGTCCTCGCGGGCGAAGAAGCCCGGCGTCAGGGCCTTGACCAGCACGAAGGCGGGCAGGCCGACGGCGAAGGCGGCGAGCGCGCCGGCAGTGCGCCAGGTGTCCTCCGGTCCGAACTGGCCGCGCTGGAACAGCACGCGGGTCAGCGGATCGGCGAGCAACCACAGCGCCGCCGCCGCCGGCAAGCCGAGCAGCAGCCCGACCTCGAGGGCGCGATTCTGGTTGGCCATCGCCGCCTGCCGCTCGCCGGCACGCAGCTGGCGGGCCAGCAGGGGCAGCAGGGCAGTGCCGATGGCGATGCCGACCACGCCCAGCGGCAGTTGCGCCAGACGATCGGCGTAGTAGAGCGCCGAGATGGTGCCGACCGGCAGCAGCGAGGCCCACACCACGTCGAGCATGCTGCTGATCTGCTGGACGCCGCCGCCGATCGCGACCGGCGTGGCGAGTCTTACCAGTCGCGCCACGCGCTCGGTCCAGCGCGGCCGCACCAGGGAGAAGGTGACGCCGTCGCGCGCGCAGGCGAGCAGCAGCCACAGCCATTGCAGCAGGCCCGCGACGGCGACGCCGATCGCCGCGGCATAGCCGCTGTTGGGCAGGAACGGCGTGAGCCCGAGGACCGCGCCGATCAGCGCCAGGTTGAGCAGAATGGGCGTCGCCGCGACATGGGCGAAGCGGTCGATGCTGTTCAGCACGCCGCCATAGAGCGAGGTCAGCGAGATGAACAGCAGATAGGGGAAGGCGATGCGGCCGAACTCGACGGCGAGCGCGAAGGTCGCGGGCTCCTCGCGCATGCCGGGCGCCAGCGCCGCCACCACGGCGGGCATGAACAGGATCAGCAGCGCCGTGAACGGCAGCAGCACCAGCAGCAGCGCCGCGTGCGCCTGGCGGGCAAAGTCGACGGCCTCCTCGCGGCCGTGCGCCTGCAGCTCGCGCGCGAACAGGGGCACGAAGGCCGCCGAGAACGCGCCCTCGGCGAACAGGCGGCGGAAGAAGTTCGGCAGCTTGAAGGCGACGATGAAGGCATCGGCGACCGCGCCCGAGCCGAGCATCGCCGACAGTACGACATCGCGCAGGAAGCCCACGATGCGACTCAGCAGCGTGAACCCGCCGACGGTGGCGATGGCGCGGCCGAGGGTCATGCTCGTTCAGCTTTCCTCCCCAGCAGAGCTGGGGAGGAAGGGGATTGTGGAGCGTCCTCACGTCTGCGCCGCCAGCTTGAGCAGCGTCTCGCGGTCCTGGCTGGCGAGGCGCTTGTAGTCGGCGACGATCTGCTCGAGCTCACCGGGCGGCAGCACGGCGTCGAGCGAGGTGAATCCCTGGGGCGCGCGCTGCTCGACGATGTCCAGCATGACGTCGATGCCTTTGCGCCGGTTGCTGTCGACGATGCGAGCGGTCGGCGGCAGGCGGCGCTGCTCGTAGCGCTTCAGGGCCGCCTCCGGATCGCTGCCGAGGCTGAGTTCCTGGGTGATCGCCTCGCCGTCGAGGATCGCCTGCGAGGCGCCGTTCGAGCCGATCGGGTACATCGGATGGGCAGCGTCGCCCAGCAGGGTGACACGGCCGTGCGACCAGGCCGGCAGCGGATCGCGGTCGACCATGGGAAACTCGAAGATCGCGTGCGCGCCGCGGATCACCGCCGGCACGTCGAGCCAGTCGAACTTCCAGCCTTCGAAGCGCGGCAGGAAATCGGCCAGCTTGCCGGGACGGTTCCAGTCCTCGCGCGGCAGCATGGCGCCGTCGCCCATGTGGAGATCGCAGATCCAGTTGATCAAGGCCTCGCCGCGCTCGGCATGGGTGCGGCTGATCGGGTAGCAGACGAATTTCTGGGTGTGGTGGCCCGCCTGCACCATGGTGTTGCCGCCGAGGAACGGCTTGCCGACGGTGACGCCGCGCCACATCAGGATGCTTTGCCACTTGGGCGGCCCTTCGTCTGGATGGAACCGGGCGCGCACCGCCGAATGGATGCCGTCGGCGCCGACCAGCACGTCGGCCTCGACCGTCTCGGTGGCCATCCCGTCGCGATCGACGAAGCGGGCGACGACGCTTGCGCCCTTCTGCTCGAAGCCGGCGATGCGCCGGCCGAAGCGGATGGCGTCCCGGCCCAGCATGCGCTCGGCGCCGTGCAGCAGGATCATCTGCAGCTCGCCGCGATGGATCGAGAATTGCGGCCACGGCAGGCCGGCGAAGCGGCCGCGCGGATCGGCCCAGATCGTCTGGCCATGCCGGTTGGCGTAGCGCAGCTCGCGCGTCTCGATTCCCGTCGCCGCCAGCTCGGGCTCGAGGCCGAGGCTCGACAGGATGCGCACGGCGCCGGCCTGGATGTTGATGCCGACGCCGAGAGGGCGCAGCTCGCTCACCGCCTCGTAGACGGAGACATCGAAGCCCGCACGCTTCAGGCACATTGCGGCCGTGAGCCCGCCGATGCCGGCGCCGGCGATGATGATTTTCATGGCGTCAGGGTCTCATGGATCAGCAGCGCATTCGCGTTGGTGAAAAGATCATCTCCTCCCCGGCTTCGCTTCAGCTTTGCTGGGGAAGTGTCGCCGTCTTATGGCGAGAGAGGGGTCATGGGACATGGCCGGGAGCGCGCCACTCCGTGGCGCTCTTTCTTTGTTGCACGAAACATGAGCGCCACAGAGTGGCGCGCTCCCGGCGCATGACACCTCCGTCCGCGAAAACGCGGACACCTCCCCAGCGAAGCTGGGGAGGAGAAAGAAGAGCGCGTCCATACGCGACTATCCTGGCGCCTCACGGGTCGCGGCTCAGGCCGCGCGCCTGGAGGTTGGCCTCGTAGGCGGCCCAGCGCTCGGCCTGCTCCTCGCCGAGCTCGCGCAGGTACGACCAGCTGAAGATGCCGCTGTCGTGGCCGTCGTCGAAGATGAGACGCACAGCATAGTGACCGACCGCCTCGATGCTCGAGATGGTCACGCGGCGCTTGCCGGCGACGATCTTCTTTTGGCTGGGCCCGTGGCCCTGCACCTCGGCCGACGGGCTCTCGACGCGCAGGTACTCGGCCGGCAGGGCGAAGGTCCGGGCGTCGGAGAACTCGACCTCGAGCTTCGCTTCCTGGCTGAGCAGGCGCAGCTCGATCGGCCACGGCGCCGTCTCCGCGTCGTAGCCGCCCTCGGCAGGTGCCGATTTCGGGAACCTGTTCGGGAGCTTGGGTTCGGCGCTCATGGCGCATCCCTGATCTGGCGCGCCTCGCTTGCCAGCATGATCGGGATGCCGTCGCGGATCGGATAGGCGAGGCCGGCCTTGCGGCTGATCAGCTCGCCGGCCGCGGCGTCGTATTCCAGCGGGCCGTGCGAGACCGGGCACACCAGGATCTCCAGGAGCTTGGGATCCACTCCGGCGCGACGCGGCGGGGCGGGCTGGTCCGGCTGCTCTATCATGATGCAATCATCATACCATGCCGGGCTCCGGACCGTCAGTTGGCCCGCTGCGGGGGCGTCTCCGACGACGGTCCGAACGCGCTCATCTCGAGCAGCGCGATCAGGAGCTTGGCCCGCGCCGACGTGTCGGCCGCCTCGAGCAGCGCCTGCTTCTCGGCCGGGCCGAACGGCAGGACCATCGACAGCGAGGTCACCAGATTCGAATCGGCCGCCTTCTTCACCGCATCCCAATCGGTCGACAGGTTGCGGCCGCGGAAGAAGGCGGCGAGCGCCGCCATCAGTCGCTCGCGATCGAGCTCGACGAGCTCGTCGGCGTGGTCGAAATCGGCGCGATAGGGCGAGAACAGCGCCGAGACGCGGCGGTAGCCGCCCTGCGCCGGCTCGAGCTCGCGGCTGGTCTCGAAGCGGCAGACGCCGGCCAGCGCCAGCAGCAGGCGGCCGTCCTCGGTCTCGCTGAAGCTCACGATGCGCCCCGCGCAGCCGATCTTGTGGACCGGCGGGCGGCCGTCACCGGTCGGCAGGCCATCGCCGGCAAAGCCGCCGGGTTGCATGGGCTGAACCATGCCGATCATGCGATGGCCGGCCAGGGCGTCGAACACCATGGCGAGGTAGCGCGGCTCGAAGATGTTGAGCGGCAGCCGCCCGCCGGGCAGCAGCAGCACGCCCGACAGCGGGAAGATCGGCAGCGCCTCGGGCAGCTGCTCGAAGCTCGGCTCGAAGGGGCTGCGGCGCGACACTCAGGAAAAGAGGATGGTCGAGAGCCGCTTGCGGCCGTCGACGGCGAGGGGATCGGCGAAGCCCAGCGCTTCGAAGAATTTCAGAAGCTGCTGGCGGGCGGCCTCCTCGTTCCACTTGCGATCGGCCTTGATCATGGCGAGCAGTTCGTCGATCGCCTCCTTGCGCTTCTCGCCGGCCCAATAGGCCAGCGCGAGGTCGAGCCGCGCCTGGAAGTCCTTGGGGTCGGCCGCCGCCTTGGCCTGCAGGTCGCCGATCGGGCCCGCTTCCTTGGCCTTCTCGGCGAGGTCGATCGAGGCCCGCACGGCGACGATCTCGGCGTTGGTCCTGTCCTTGCTCTCGACCTGGCCCAGCAGCGCGCGCGCCTGCTCGAGGTCGCCCGCCTGCACGTGGTAGCGCGCCATGCCGGCAAGGGCGACGACATTGGTCGGCTCGACGCCCAGGATCTCGCTGTAGATGCGCACCGCCAGGTCGAAATCGTTCTGCGCCACCGCCGCCTTGGCATGCTCGAGCAGCTCGGCGATCTCGTCGCCGCCTTCGCCCGCCGCGCCGCCGGTCGCCTGCACCAGGCGGTCGACGAACTGCTTGACCTGGCTCTCCGGCACTGCGCCCATGAAGCCGTCGACCGGCCGGCCGCCGAAGAAGGCGTAGACCGCCGGGATCGACTGGATGCGCAGCTGCTGGGCCAGCATCTGGTTCTGGTCGATGTTGATCTTGACCAGCTTGACCGCGCCCTTGGCTGCCTTGACGACCTTCTCGATGGCCGGCTGGAGCTGCTTGCAGGGACCGCACCAGGGGGCCCAGAAATCGACGATCACCGGCACGGTGCGCGAGGCTTCGAGCACGTCCTTGGCGAACTTGGTCTGATCGCTGTCCTTGATGAGATCGGCGGGGGCAGCCTGCGGCGCGGCGCCCTTCAGCATCGGTTCCATGGATCCTCGAACGGGGGGAAAATGACGTTGCCCGCAATGTGGCCTCCGGCCCCCCGAGGCGCAAGGGGGCGGAGCAAAGGGGGCCGGGAGGCGGCGCGCGTCCCTCATCCTCCTCCCCCGTCATACGAGGGAGGCGGCCCGGAGGGTCGGAGGGGGAGAGCCCGGTCGAGATTTCTCCGATTCCGACGTCGGACTCAAAGAGATCTCCACTGCGGCAATTCCCCCTCCGCCCCGTATAACGGGGCGCCTCCCCCGATTACGCGGGAGGGATTT
>NZ_JBFWZI010000240.1:0-7657 GCF_050185545.1 Reyranella sp.
TCGGCCGGCTATAGTCGCGCAAGGCAAGCGGACGGGGGTCTCATGGCGAAGAAGAAGCGGCTCAAGATCGCGCTGATCGGCTATGGCGCGATCAGCCAGACGTTGTTCGACATTTTCGCCGAGAAGAAGCCCCCGATCGACGTCGTCGGCGTGCTGGTGCGGCCGGGGCGGGCCAAGGAGACGCGGAAGAAGGTCGGACGCAAGGTCGCTGTGGTCGAGAGCCTGCCGGCCCTGTTGAAGCTCAAACCCGACGTGGTGGTCGAGGCGGCCAGCCAGCAGGCGGTGCGCGACTGGGGCGAGACCATCCTGAAGAAGGGCATCGACCTCATGGTGATCGCCACCGGCGCCTATGGCGATCCGAAGCTCTTCAGGAAGCACGTCAAGGCGGCGGAGAAGAGCGGCGCCCGGTTGCGGCTGCCGTCCGGCGCCATTGCCGGCCTCGACGGGTTGCTGGCGATGCGGCTCGGCAAGCTGGAACGCGTGAAGTACGTCTCGATCAAGCCACCGCACGCCTGGAGCGGAACGCCGGCCGAGACCGATTTCGACCTGCCGTCGATCAAGGAGCCGACGGTGATCTTCCGCGGCACGCCGGCCGATGCAGGGCGGCTCTACCCGAAGAACGCCAACCTCGCCGTGACGGTGGCGCTGTGCGGCGCCGGTCTCGACCGCACCGACATCGAGCTGGTCGCCGACCCGACCCTGCCGCCAGGCACCAACGCCAGCCGGCTCGAGGTGGTGGGCGATTCCGGCGAGCTCAATATGCACCGGCTGGGCCGCGCCATGCCCGACAACCCCAAGACCGGCGTGCTGACGGCGCTCACCATGGCCGACGACCTGATGAAGATGGTCCGGGCGAGCGATTGGTAGGGCCAGATCACGCCGCCTCCGCCTCCTCGGCGAGGAAGGTGCGGAAGGCGGTGAGGCGGGGGTCGCCGGCGCGGGAGAGCGGATAGACGAGGTGGAACTCGCGCCGGCTTCGGTGCGTGAAGGCGAGCGGCCTCGCGAGACGGCCGAGCGCCAGGTCCTCGGCGATCAGGCAGCCCAGGCCCATGGCGACCCCGACGCCCTCGATCGCGGCCTGGAAGGCGAGGCTCATCGTCTCGAAGCGTGGCCCGCGTGTCCCGTCGACCCCGGCGGCGCCAGCCGCCTCGAGCCAGCGCGGCCAGTCGTCGGGGCGTGGATCGGAATGGATGAGGACGTGATCAGCGAGGTCGGCCGGCGTCGTGATGCGCCGGGCGAGCGCGGGGCTGCACACCGGGAAGACCTCGACGGCGGCGAGCCACACCGAGCCGTGGCCGGGCCAGTTGCCGTTGCCGAGGCGTACCGCCGCGTCGAAGCCGTCGCGCACGATGTCGACCGGACCCAGCGTGGTGGTGAGCTGCAGATCGATGTCGGGATGCCTGTCGTGGAAGCGCCGCCAGCGCGGCACAAGCCAGCGCATGGCGAAGGTCGGGTAGGCGCAGATGGCGAGCGGTCCGCCGGCGCCGCGGCCGCGCACCTGCTCGGTGGCGAGCGCCAGGCGATCGAAAGCCTCGTGCACGTGCCGTGCATAGGCCCGACCCTGCGCGGTCAACTCGACGGCGCGGTTGCCGCGCACGAACAGGCGGTGGCCGAGCGCCTCCTCGAGGAGCTGGATCTGCCGGCTGACGGCGCCGGGCGTCACCGCCAGTTCGGCGGCCGCGCGGGCGAAATTGAGGCGGCGGGCGGCGGCGTCGAAGGCGCGCAGCGCATTGAGCGGGGGCAGGCGGTCGGGCATGGTGGACATCGCCAGAGTTGAGAATTGCTCAATTCAATCCTGCTGATTACTCGATTTGAGAAGGGCCGCCAATCGGCGATTGTCGCGCCGCACCTGCGAGGCGATATTCCATGAATTCCGTATCTCCCATCCTGTCCCGCGCGGCCTTCGAGCGGCCCCCGTCGCGTTCCGACCTGGTCGCGCCGGATTGCCGCGGGCTCAATTTCTGGTCGATCGACCGGTCGGTCCGCGATCTGCTCGCCCTCAACCTCGAGCCGGCGGCCCTGGCGCACTTCACGCCGCATCTCGAGCGGCTGGGCGGGATCGCCGGCGGCCGGCTCGACGAGCTCGCCCTGCAGGCCGACAAGCGCACGCCCATCCTGCACTTCCGCGACCGCTTCGGGCGCGACGAGGACTGGGTCGAGTACCACCCCGCCTATCGCGAGATGGAGCGCATCGGCTTCGGCGAGTTCGCCATCCACGCCATGTCGCACCGGCCGGCGCTGGGTTGGCCGACGCCGGCGGCGCCGCTGGTAAAGTACGCCTTCCAGTACCTGTTCGCCCAGTCGGAGTTCGCGCTGCTCTGCCCGCTCTCCGTCACCGATACCTCGGCGGTGCTGATCCGGAAGTACGGTGACGACGCGGTGAAGACGCGCTTCCTCGACCGCATGCTGTCGCAGGACATGGACACTCTGCTGAAGGGCGCGCAGTTCATGACCGAGAAGGCGGGCGGCTCGGACGTGTCGGGCAACGCGCTGACGGCGCGCAAGGTCGGCGATCATGCAGGCGGCCATTGGGAGCTGTGGGGCGACAAGTGGTTCTGCTCCTGCGTCGACCACGACGTCGTGCTGCTGCTGGCGCGCTGCGAGGGCGCGCCGGCGGGCAATGCCGGCCTGTCGCTGTTCGCCATGCCGCGCCGCCTCGATGACGGCAGCCGCAACCGCTATCGCGCCGTGCGGCTCAAGGACAAGATGGGCTCGCGCTCGATGGCGGCCGGCGAGACCATCATGGAGGGCGCGGTCGCGTACCTGCTGGGCGAGCCCGGGCGCGGCCTGAAGCAGATGATGGACCAGGTCAGCCTCTCGCGCCTGTCGCACGGATTCCGCGCCGCCGGCATGATGCGGCGCTGCCTCAACGAGGCGCTGCAGGTGGCGCGCCATCGCAGCGCCTTCGGCCGCACCGTGATCGACCATCCGATGGCGCGCCGCCAGCTGCTGAAGCTGATGCTGCCGACCGAGCAGGCGCTCTCGGTCTCGGTCGCCGCGGCGATGGCGATGACCAGGGGCGACGACGCGGCGCTGCGCATCCTGACGCCGCTGGTGAAATACCGCGCCACCCGCGACAACGTCGCCGTCGCCACCGGCGCCATGGAGATGCGCGGCGGCAACGGCTACATCGAGGACTGGAGCAACGCCAAGCTGGTGCGCGACGCCCATCTCGGGCTCTTGTGGGAGGGTACCAGCAGCGTCAACGCGCTCGACATCGTGCGCCGCGCGGTCGGTCGCGAGCGCGCGCACGAGGCGCTGGCGACGTCCTTGCACGACGATCTCGGCCGCGCGCCGATTCCCGGCCAGTTGCGTAGCCGCCTCGCCGGCCTGGTCGACCGCGCGACCGACTTCGCCGACCGGGTGGCGCGCCAGCCCGAGGCCGAGGCCTCCTGCCGGCGCGCCGCCAGCGGCCTCTACCACGCGACGAGTGCCGCCTTGCTGGCCTCCGAGGGCGCCCGGCTGGGCGCCCAGGGCGGCGACGCTCGCCGCCTGCTGCTGGCGCGCCTGGTGATCGATCACCGGCTGGGCAACGCCGACCCCTTCAGCCTGCCCGACCACCGCCACGAGGACGCGATGACGGCGGCGCTGCTCGACGATGCGCCGGTGTCGATGGAACGGGCGGCGGAGCTGGCGGCGGGATAGTCATTCTCCTCCCCAGCTTCGCTGGGGAGGAGGAGATGAGCGCCACGGGAGTGGCGCGCTCATAGGCGCTAACTTTGGCCGGTCCAGCAAAGTCCTCATCCTGAGAGCCTGTGACTTAATTGACCGGCGGTCAGAAGCATGCCCTATGATAAAATTTTCTGGCTTAGATGATTGTCTACATAGAATTAATACAACCGCACCGATCATCCAAACGAAGCAAACTTGCGCCTTTGGGACCATGTCTCTGGGGCAGTCAAAAAAAATCACATCCTCTGAGGAGGTCGCGTAGCGACCGTCTCGAAGGATGCGCGACAGACCAGATCGCTGGAATAGCGGTGTTGCAACATCGGATTTGTTGCCGACCAAAGGGCGAAGGTTACTTCGCCCGAATCGAGACGCGGCCTCCAGGCCGCTCCTCAGGGTGAGGTCCCTTTGTAAGTTAAGTTAGCGCCTATGAGTGGCGCGCTCCCAGCGCATGACACCTTACTCAGACAGCTGGCGAGTGTGGTCGCGCTGCTCCCGGCTCGAATTGGCAAGACCCCTGAAGTAGACTTTCGTTTCGGTCGGACCGCAGGTCGCGGCAGGTCGTGGGGGACGCTGGCAGGGAAAGATATGACGACGTTACGAGCGGCGGCGATTGCCGTGATCCTGCTGCTGGGCATGGCCTGCCTTGGCCATGCCCAGTCGCCGGCTCCTCCTACCCAGCCGCAGCCCCTGCCGCAGGCGCAGTTCGACGCGCTGGTCGAGGCCGTCAAGAAGGCCGTCGCCGAGGAGCTGAAAGCGCAAACCGCCCCGGCAAAGCCCGCGGCAGCGGGCGCGCCCGAGGCCGGCAACAGGGAGCATCGCGACGCGCTCGACGTGTTCGGCGAGCGGCTGCTGAAGATTCTCGCCGCCGCCCCGGAGCTGAGCGCCGCCCTGGCCAACCTGCCGCGAGCCCTGGACGAGAGCCATGTCGGCGGACGCGGCACCGGGACCTTCCTCCTGCTGCTGCTGGCGATCGCCGCGGCCGGCCTCATCGCGGAGGCGCTGGTGCGCGCCGCCCTCGCCCGCCTGAAGCTCCGCCTGGCGTCCGGCGCCGCGCCCGAAAGAGGCGTGCGCTCCCTCGCGAACCTCGGCCTGCTGGCTCTGCTGGACCTGCTGCCCGTCGTCGCCCTGCGGCTGGTGGCCCAGTCTTTCGCCGGCATCCTGTTCCCCCTCGCCACCCTGCAGCAGCGCCTGGCCTACATGGTCGTGACCTCCCTGATGATCTGGCGGGTCTACGCCTTCATCCTGCGCCTCATCGTCCGGCCGGAGCTTCCGGCCGCCCGGCTCTGCGGCATCGACGACAGTGAGGCACGCCTGCTCTACCGACGCATGATCGCGGTGCTGCTGGCCATCATCTTTCTCCGCCAGTACGAGCGCGCCCTGGTCGCGATCGGCACGCCGGACGATGCCATCGTGACGGCCCGTCTCCTCCTCGGCCCCCTCGCCGGCGCCGTGCTGGTCTGGCTGATCGTCGCGTCCAGGACGGCAGCCCTGCAATGGTTCAGCGGGCTCGGCCGGGTGTCGCAAATCGGCGCCTTCATCAGCGGCCACTGGGTCGGGCTGGCTGGCTCGTTCGTCGTCGCGCTGATCGCGACCCAGTTCTACGGCCTCGTCACCGGCCATCGCAACGTGGCGGTAGCCCTGCTGCTCACGGTCAACCTCCTGTTCGGCCTGCTGCTGTTCGAGACCCTCCTGCACGCCGTCGTCCGCCGGCTCGATTCGCAGGTCGCCGGCTTCACGCCGGCCGGCTCGAGGCCGACCCTGGCCGACGTCACGGCACGCTGCATCCGGGTTGCCGTGCTGATCGGCGTCTTTGTCGCGATCGCGGAAAGCTGGGTGGTGAACGTGCTTGGCCTGGTCGATGCCAGCGAGTGGGACCGCACGGCGCGCGAGGCGCTGACGGCGGGCATCACCCTGTTCGTCGCCTACGTGATCTGGGAGATGTTCCGCTATGGCACGGATTCGTACCTGCAGCGGCACCTGTCCGGAGACGCCGCCTCCCGGGCCTCCCGCCTCGGCACCCTGATCCCCCTTCTGCGGGTCACGGTGGCCACCGTGCTCTTCGTCCTGGCGACGCTGATCGCGCTCGAGAACATCGGGGTGAACGTCACGCCGCTGCTGGCCGGCGCGTCGGTGCTGGGCCTCGCCCTGTCGTTCGGCAGCCAGACCCTGGTGAAGGACGTCGTCTCCGGCATTTTCTACCTGACCGACGACGCCTTCCGCGTCGGCGAGTTCATCGATTGCGAGAAAGCCAAGGGAACGGTCGAGAGCTTCACCTTGCGCTCCGTCCGGCTGCGCAATCCCAACGGCCAGATCCACACCATCCCGTTCGGCGAGCTCGGCCACGTCACCAATTTCAGCCGCGACTGGGCGGCGGTCGATTTCGGCCTCCGCTTCGCCCGCGAGGTCGATCTCGACAGGCTGCGCGAGGCGACCAGGAAGGTCAGCACCGACATCATGGCGGTCCCGGAGCTCAGCCAGAAGCTGCTCGAGCCGCTCAAGATGCAGGGCATCGCCGAGGTCGCCGACAACGCTCTCGTGGTGCGCTTCAAGTTCGTCGCCCGGCCGGGCAACCCGGCCCCGCTGCAGAACGAGGCGGTGACCCGGATGCTGCGCACATTCCCCGAGCTCGGGATCGAGTTCGCCAAGTAGCGGGAGCAGGCGCTGCAAGGCTGCCTGTCGCTGCGCGAAGGAAGCTCATGGCTGGGCGCGCGCCACTCATAGGCGCTGACTTTGCCCACCGAAGTCGCCTCTTTGCCGGGAGCGCGCCACACCCATGGCGCTCAAGGGAATTGCAATCACCAATAAGAGAGCCCACGGAGGGGGGGGCTCCCAGCACCCATCCGCAGGTGCGAAAGCGGTCGCGCACACCCTCGCAGCGACATCCCCGCGGAACTGGAAAGCGTGGCTGACGTTTACACCCAATGCTCCGTACCAGCGGCAGGGCCGTCGTCCTTGCGATCGTCATCGGGCTCGGCGACCTGGGCAGCGGGCACGCGCAACAGGCGGTCGCCACCGATCCGCGACCGGACGAGCAGCGCAACATCTACACCTTCCAGTTCGAGAACGACGTCTTCAACCGGACGGATCGCGACTACACCAGCGGGGTGCGGTTCGGCTGGCTGTCGCCGGCCCTGCCCGACCTGCCGGACGGCATCGTCGCGCTGACCACGGTGCCGACCTTCTTCGGCGAGGCGCCGACGACCTCGGTGACGCGCCGCGTCGGCCTGTCGATTGGCCAGAACATCTACACGCCGCAGGACACGTGGGCCACGTTCCCGATCTTCAACGACCGGCCTTACGCCGCCTGGCTCTATGCCAGCGTCGCGCTCCAGAACACCTACAAGCGGTTCGATCCGCGGACCAACCGCGAGGAACCGGTGCGCCTCGACACGCTACAGCTCAACGCCGGCCTGATCGGGCCGGCCGCGGGTGGCGAGCTCGTGCAGAACAATATCCACACGTTGATCGGCGTGGCCAAGAGCTACGGCTGGGCCAACCAGCTGCACAACGAGCCGACCCTGAACCTGACCTTCGAGCGCCAATGGCGGGTCGGACGCTGGGTTCTCCTCGACGATCCGAAGCTCGAGTACGACATCATTCCCAACATCGGCGGCGCGGTCGGCAACGTCGCGATCTATGCCAGCGCCGGCGCGACGATGCGGCTCGGCAAGGAGCTGCGCAACGATTTCGGTCCGGCGCGGGCGCGACCGGCGCTGCCCGGCTCGGAAGGCTTCATCGGCGAGGGTTTCGGCTGGTATCTGTTCGCGGGCGTAGGCGGCGAAGCGGTCGCCCGCAATATCTTCCTCGACGGCAACACCGACGGGCAGAGCCTTCGCGTCGGCCACCGGCCCTTCGTCGGCGAAGCGCAGGCCGGCCTCGCCCTCATGTTCCGCGGCGTGCGCGTCACCTACACGCAGCTCTTCCGCACGCCCGAGTTCTACCAGCGCGACCGCTGGCTGGTGTTCGGCTCGCTCAACGTGACGTT
>NZ_JBFWZI010000240.1:7757-9203 GCF_050185545.1 Reyranella sp.
GCGCGGTTTACCGCGCCGGACCACGCTCATGCGAAGAGCGGGCGGGACGCCCGCGGTCCAAAAGACCATGACTCGCTCGCGCCGATGGAAGCGCCGATCACCTCGGCTTGCGCAGCATCGGCGTGATGGTGGGCGAGCTGCCGGCCTGGATGTGGCCGAGGATCTCGAAGCCGTGCCGCTGGTAGAGCGGGATGTTCCTCGGGTTGGACGATTCGAGATAGGCGAGCGCGCCGTCGCGATCGAACAGGTTGGTGGCATGCTTCATCAGCCTGCTGCCGACTCCCTTGCCCTGCCACGCCGGGTCGACGCCGATCAGGGGCAGATACCAGTGCGGCTCGTGCGGATGGCAGCTCGCCATCTGCTGCATCACCTGCATGCCGTCGATCATCGATTCCGGCGACGCGGTGGCTTGCATCAACGCCATCATGGCCTGGTCGTCCGGGCCGATGCCGGGCGGCAGCCACAGCGCGGCGCCGGCCGTGCCGAGGCGAAAGGCACTGCCATGGGCGAAGGCGGCGCCGCCAAAGGCGCGGGCGAAGCGCGGGAAAGCCCGGAGATAGGCGCTGGGGTCCGGCCAGGTCCAGCGAGTCGCCGGATCGCTGGCGAACGCCAGCATCAGGGTGTCGACGACGGCGGCTTCCTCGGCCGCCGTCGCTGCGTCAACGGCAAGCGTGGTCATGGCCGCAGGATCAGCGGCCTCGACCGGGCTGGCAAGCTCACTTTCCGCAATAGGCCTCGATGCGATAGCCGTCGGGATCGATCACGAAGGCCGCGTAGTATTTCGGTCCATAGTCGGCGCGCAGGCCGGGCTTGCCGTTGTCCTTGCCGCCGGCCTTGAGCGCTGCAGCGTGGAAGGCGTCGACCGCGGCGCGGTCGCTGGCGGCGACGCAGAAATGCAGGCCCGACTCCATGTCGGCCTTCACCGGCTTGGAGGCGGCGCCGATCCACAGCCCGACCGCCTTGTCGCCGTAACCCAAAGAAGTGTCGCCGTCGCTCAGCCGCGCGTAGCCCAGCGGCTTGAACGCCGCGTCGTAGAATTTCCGCGACCGGCCGATGTCGGCGACGCCGATGGAAACGTGGTCGAACATCATATCCTCCTTCTTACCAGTAAACCGGTTATATGGTTATTGTGATCGACCGACCTTGTCAACCGTGCGGCCGGCCCTTAAGTCCGGAAGATGCTGCGTGCCGACCTCTGCCTGGATTTCGTCAACACGCGCTATTGGCGTGGCCAGGCGGAGCCGACGGAAACCCTGAACACGCCGGAGGATTTCGCCGGCTGGCTGGCCGGCCTCGGCGGTCCGCGGCCGGCGCGGCCGCCGGCGCGGCGCGAGTTCGAGCGCGCGCTCGAACTGCGCGAGATGCTGCATCGCCTGTTCGACGCGGAGGCGCAGGACAAAGTGCCCGGAGCACGCGATCTCGAGGCGCTCAACCAGGCGCTCGCGG
>NZ_JBFWZI010000241.1:0-5021 GCF_050185545.1 Reyranella sp.
GCATCGGATCCCGCCCCCGGCTCCGTGAGCCCGAGCGCGCCGATCGCGCTGCCGTCGCACAGCCGCGGCAGGTAGCGCCGGCGGACATCGTCGGAGCCGTTGCGCGCAATGTTGTTCGCGCACAGGTTCTCGTGCGCCACGTAGCTCAGCGCGATTGACGGATTGCGGCGCGCCAGCCCCTGCGTGATCAGTCCCGACGTGAAGAAATCGCTGCCGGCGCCGCCGAGCTCCGGCGGCACCGTGACACCGAGAAAGCCCATGCGAGCGAGATCCGGCATCGTCTGCGGCGGCCACCATTCCTCGTCGTCCATCTTCTGCTGGAGCGGGAAGAACGCCTCCTCGGCGAAGCGGTCCGCCTGTTCGAGGATCTCCTCCTGCTCGGGCGAGAGCCGAAAGCCGTTCGCGGCAAGCGAATTCAGCCGTGTCTCCGCACTCGCCATCGCGCTCTCCCTTGGTTCCGCCCGCGTGCGGGCGTGCGTTCGTTGACAAGCCAAAGTGAAGTGTATTCAATATGGCCGATCAAGAGGCGGCGGGGACAAATTCGCTGGCCGGTCGGGGAGGATGAACCAGCCATGACGTTCAAGCGCGCGTCACCGGAATTTAAGGGCGGCTGATGCCCGCGATCAGCCCGCAGCGCATGCGCGACCGGTACGAGGCGATCCTCGCGGCGGCGACGCGCGTGTTCTCCGAGAAGGGTTATTCGAACGCCTCGATCACCGACATCGCGCAGGCTGCGAACATCTCGGACGGGCTGATCTACAAGTATTTCACCAACAAGCGCGATCTTCTCGAGCGCGTGCTCACCGTCTTCTACGAGCGGGCCATCGCCGAGCTGGAGACCCGGATCGCGCAGGGCACGAACTTCGAGGAGCGGCTCTACACGCTGATGAGCGGCCATCTCGGGGTCTTCGTGTCCGATATCGATCTCTGCCGGCTGTTCATCTCCGAGGTCCGCACGGCGAGCGACTATCGCGGCTCGGCGATTCAGCAACTCAACCGGCGCTATACGTCGATGCTGGTCAAGGTCGTGGAGCAGGGCATCGCCGACGGCGAGGTCGACGCCGATCTCGATCCCCGTCTCGTGCGCGACATGCTGTTCGGCGCCATCGAGCACACCGCATGGCGCCACCTGCGGGGCATTCGCCCGCTCGACGTCGCGCGCATCGCGCGGTCGATGACGGATATCCTGCTGAACGGCCTTGCGGTCCGTCGCCGCAGAGCGCGCGCATGACGACGCCGGGCCGCGATGCCTCCACGGCAGCCTGGCCGTTCCGCGCCGTCCTGATCGCCAATCGCGGCGAGATTGCGCTGCGCATCCTGCGCACCGTCGAGCGCCTCGGCCTCGAGGCGATCGTCGTGCATCACGCGGTCGACGCGGCAACGCCGGCGGTCCGCGCCGCCAGACGCACGGTCGAGATTACCGGCCGCACGCCGGTCACGGCCTATCTCGACGGCGCGCAGATCATTGCCGCCGCGAAGCAGTCGGGTGCCGGCGCCATCCATCCGGGCTACGGCTTCCTGTCGGAGAATGCGGGCTTCGCGCGCGACGTCGCGGCTGCGGGCCTGATCTTCGTCGGCCCGAGGCCGGAAGCGATCGAGCTGATGGGCGACAAGGTGCGCGCCCGCGCCTTCGTTGCCCGGCACGGCTTTCCGGTGGCGCCGTCCGCTATCGAGGACGACGATCCCGCGACCTTCGTCGAGCGTGCGCGGACGGTCGCCTTTCCACTGCTCATCAAGCCGTCGGCCGGCGGTGGCGGCAAGGGCATGCGGATCGTTCGCGATCCGGCAGACCTGGCCGAGGAGATCGTGCGGGCGCGCAGCGAGGGCCAGCGCTACTTCGGCGACGGGCGCCTCTACGTCGAGCGCTATCTCGAGAACCCGCGCCACATCGAGGTGCAGGTGCTGGGCGACAGCCACGGCACCGTCGTCCACCTCCATGAACGCGAATGCTCGGTGCAGCGCCGCTTCCAGAAGATCATCGAGGAAACGCCCTCGCCGGCGCTCTCGGCCGAGCTGCGCACCCGCATCTGCGAGACGGCGGCAGGAATCGCGCGGGCGGCCGGCTATCGCAACGCCGGGACGGTCGAGTTCATCTACGGCGACGGCGACTTCCACTTCCTCGAGATGAATACGCGCCTGCAGGTCGAGCACCCCGTCACCGAGATGGTGACCGGCATGGACCTTGTGGAGCAGCAATTGCGCGTCGCGGCAGGCGAGCCACTCGGCTTCGCGCAAGCCGACGTCGCCCCGGCAGGTCATGCCATCGAATGCCGCCTCTATGCCGAGAGCCCCGTGCGCGGTTTTATGCCGACCACCGGCCGCGTGCTGATGGTTCGGCATGGCGGCGGCCCCGGTGCACGGCTCGATCCCGGCATCGCCGAGGGCCAGGCCATCACCACGGCGTTCGATCCGATGCTCGCCAAGCTGATCGTGCACGGCAAGGATCGGGAAGAAGCGCGCCAACGCATGCTGGCGGAGCTGAAGAGCTTCGTCCTGCTCGGCTGCGAGACCAACCTGCGCTTTCTGCGTCGCCTGGTGGCGCACCCGGCTTTTCGTGACGGCGATGTGCACACGGGCTTCATCGACGCCCATCCGGAGATCGCGGCCGAGCCGATCCCGCAGGCGACGCTCGACCGCATGCTGGCGGTCGCCGCGCTGTCGGTGCGCCCGGTGCGGGATGCCGCCGACGCGGTCCCGCGGCCGCACGGCGAGATGGGAGGCTGGCGAAACTGATGCGCAGCATCTTCGCCATCGACGAGACCGAGTACCGGGTCTTCGCCGTGCGCGAACGCGATGGCTATCGGGTGCACATCGACGATCGCAGTTATTTGATCGCTGACGGCTACGCGATCGCCGACAAGGGCGGCGAGGCGTTCGCATATGGACAAAACCTCCGTCCCGAGCGAAGCCGCCCGCAGGGCGGCGCAGTCGAGGGACCTTTCTTGTCGGTGCTGCAACAAGAAGGGTCCCTCCACTACGCCGCGCGACGCGCGGCTCCGGTCGGGATGACGGAGATTTTGTCCATGTGCGAATGCCCTGAGGAGGGCGGGGCGCTGGTGGCCGTCGACGGCGACTCGATCTACGTCTGGATGGACGGCGAGACGGTGACGCTCCGCTACCACGACCCCGTTCGGTATCTCGGCGGCTCGGGCGGCGCGTCGGCGAGCGACGTCATCCTGGCGCCGATGCCCGGCACCGTCATCGCGGTCCACGCCGCGGCCGGCGCGGCGGTCGCCCGCGGCGATACCCTGATGGTGATCGAAAGCATGAAGCTCGAGACGGCGATCAAGGCGCCGCGCGATGGCACGCTGGCCGCCGTCCATGTCGCTGTCGGACAGGCGTTCGATCGCTCCGCGCCGCTCGCGACGCTTGCGGCGGCGGAGGCCTGAGGTGCGCCGCCTCGAGAGCCAGCTCGACACGCGCTCGGAAGAGTTCCGCGAGAACGCCGCGCACAATCGCAAGCTCGCGGCGGCGCTCAAGGAACGCCAGGATACGGCGCGACGCAAACGGCCGGCGCGCGACCTCGAGCGCCTGAAGCGCCAGAACAAGATGTTTGTGCGCGATCGCATCGAGCTTCTGCTCGACCCGGGAACGCCGTTTCTCGAATTGTCGTCCCTCGCCGCCAATCAGTCCTACGACGGCGAAGTCCCCGGCGCCGGAATCGTCAGCGGCATCGGCGTCGTCGCCGGTCGCGAGGTCATTCTCCATGCCGACGACGCGAGCGTGAAAGGCGGCGCGTGGTACCCGCATTCGGTCAAGAAGATCGTGCGCACCCTCGACATCGCCATCGAGAACCGCCTGCCGGTGGTTCATCTGTGCGACAGCGCCGGCGGCTTCCTGCCGCTTCAGGCGGACTTGTTCGCCGACCGCTATCTCGCGGGACGCATCTTCCGCAACCAGTCGATCCTCTCGAAGCTCGGAGTGCCCCAGGTCGCGCTCGTGCTGGGCCATTGCACGGCGGGCGGCGCCTACGTTCCCGCCTTGAGCGAGTACAATGTGATCGTGAAGGGCACCGGCGCGATCTTCCTGGGCGGTCCGCCGCTGGTGAAGGCGGCGACCGGCGAGATCGTGACGGTCGAGGAGCTCGGCGGCGCCGATGTGCACACGCGCATTTCCGGCACGGCCGACTATCCCGCCGAGTCGGAGGAGCAGGCCATCGCGATCGCCCGCGAGATCGTCGGCCAGTTCAGGCTGCCGACGAAGCTCGACGTCGAGCGCCTCGAGCCGGAGCCGCCGCACTACGATCCCGTCGAGCTCTATGGCGTCATTCCGCGCGACATCAAGGTCCAGTTCGACGCCCGCGAGGTGATTGCCCGGCTGGTCGACGGCAGCCGCTTCCACGAATATCAGCCCGCCTACGGCGCCACGCTGATCTGCGGCTTCGCCCACATTTGGGGATTCAAGGTCGGAATCCTCGCCAACAACGGCGTGCTGTTCAACGACTCGGCGCTGAAGGGTGCGCACTTCATGCAGCTCTGCAACCAGAGCCTCGTGCCGATGCTGTTCCTGCAGAACATCACCGGCTACATGGTCGGCCGGGACTACGAGCACCGCGGCATCACCAAGGACGGCGCCAAGATGATCATGGCGGTCTCCGGCAGCGAAGTGCCCAAGATCACCGTCGTCATGAACGGCTCGTTCGGCGCCGGCAATTACGGGATGGCCGGCCGTGCGTTCGACCCGCGCTTCCTGTTCATGTGGCCGCAAAGCCAGATCTCGGTGATGGGTGCGGAGCAGGCCGCCAACGTGCTCGCCGACATCAAGATCAGGCAGCTCTCGCGCGAGGGCCGGACCCTGTCGGCCGACGAGATCGGGGCGATTCGCGAGCCGATCCTGGAAGAGTACAGCCGCCAGCAGAGCGCCTACTACTCGACCTCGGAGCTGTGGGACGACGGCATCCTCGATCCGGTCGACACCCGCAACGCCCTGGGAATCGCGATCAGCGCCGCCCTGAACGCCCCGATCGATCGGCCCCACTACGGCGTGTTCCGGATGTGAGGCGCACCGCCCCGTCGCTTCGC
>NZ_JBFWZI010000241.1:5121-9197 GCF_050185545.1 Reyranella sp.
GCGGCGTCAGCCTCTCGAGGCGTTCGACGGCGCGCTTGATGATGGCGGCTTGCACCCGCCGTGCCGCGTCCATCGCGATGCCGGCGTTCACGGCATCGATCAGCGCCTGGTCGCGGACGGGCTTGGTGAGGAAGTCCACGGCGCCGGCCTTCATCGCCTGGACACTCATGGGAATGTCGCCATGCCCGGTGAGGAAGATGATCGGCTTGGGGTTGCCGCTGCTGGCCAGATGGCGCTGCAGGTCGAGGCCGCTTGCGCCCGGCATGCGCACATCGAGGATCAGGCAACCAGGGCGGTCCAGGACGCTAGCGTCGAGCAGTTCGCGGGTCGAGGCGAAGCTGCGCGGCCGGAGCCCTGCCGACAGGATCAACTCGGACAGAGCCTCCCGAACCGATGCATCGTCATCGATGATGACGACGAGCGGCTCATCCTCGTCCTTCTTCCCCGGCGATGACGGCAACGCCGATTTCCGCTGAAGCGGCGGGTCAACTTTCATGCTCACCTTCCACTGTCCCGGTTGCGCAAGGCGTCGCCGACGGCCGCAAGAAGGCGCTTCACGTCGAAGGGCTTGCGGAAGAAGCCGCTGACGCCCTGCACGCGGCCCTGGTCGGCAATCTCGTGACGGCCGGTGATCAGGAACACCGGCAGATCGGGGCGTGCTTTCCGCACCAGGTCGCGGAGCTCCAGACCGTTGGTGCCCGGCATTCCGATATCGGTGATGAGCAGGTCCACGCCCGACAATCCGCCGGCGAGCAGCGGTCCGGCCGACGGGAAGCTCCGCGCGACGTAGCCCGCGGACTCCAAAAGGTCCTCCAGCGACTCGAGCACCCGCGGATCGTCGTCGACTACTGCTACGACGGGTCTACGCTTGATCACGCTCGGTGCCCTCCTGCTCGGCGCGAGTGCCTGATCGGTATTTCCAGTCTCTCCGCGATCCGCACGAGATCGGCGAGCGAGGCCGCCGCCATCTTCTGCATCACGTTCCTTCTATGAATCTCCAGCGTCACCTCGCTGATCCCCAGCTCGGCGGCTGCCTGCTTGTTGAGCAGGCCGCTGACGACCAGAGGCAGCACCTCGCGTTCGCGCGGCGTCAGCTCGAGATAGCGCTGCTTCAGCGTGCCGAGTTCGGCACGCTGCGATCGGTTTTCCCTGTCCTGGGCGAGCGCCGCGCGGACAGCGGCCATGAGAGCCGGCTCGCTGAAAGGCTTGGTCAGGAAGTCCACCGCACCGCGCTTGATCGCCCGGACAGTGGACGGGATGTCGCCATGCCCGGTTATGAACACGATCGGCGGATGGTCGCCCTGCGCGATCTGCTTTTGCAGGTCGAGGCCGTTTATGTCCGGCAGCTCGACATCGAGGATGAGGCAGGCGGGGATATCCGGCTTCTTCGCGGCGACATAGTCGCCGGCCGAACCGAGCGCGACGGTGCGCAGGCCGTGCGACTCGAGGAGATCTCCCAGCGCCTCCCGAATGTGCACATCGTCATCGACGATGAACACGATATGATCGTCCGTGGTCATGCCGCGGCTTTCAAGGCAACCGGCAGGGCGAAGATGAACTTCGCACCGTGCGGTTCGTTCTTCTCCCCCCACAGCCGTCCGCCGTGCGATTCGACGATCGAGCGGCAGATCGCCAACCCCATGCCCATGCCGTGGTCCTTTGTCGTGAAGAACGATTCGAATATCCTGTCGGGGAACTCGACGCCCGGGCCGCGATCGCTGATCTCGGTCTGGATCGCGTCCGCCATTCGGCGCACGCGCAGGCCGAGAACCCGGGCACCCGCCGTGGACTCCATCGCTTCGATGGCGTTGCGCATGAGGTTGACCAGCACCTGTTGAATCTGGACCCGATCGAGCGTCATGAGCGGCAGATCGCTTTCGATGTCCGTTTCGATCCGGACATGGCGCCGCGCCGCCTCCTCGGCCATGAGACCCAGCGCCTCGGCGACAACGCCACTGAACGATGTGGAGTTCCTCGTGTCCGTGGACTGCCTGAACAGGGCGCGGATGCGGCTCACGACATCGGCGGCGGAGTTCGCGTCGCGGATGATGCGCTCCGCGGTGAGCTTCGCCCGTTCGACGTTCGCAGGATCGGCCGACAGCCAGCGGTGGCAGGCGTGGGAGTTGGCGACGATTGCGGCCAGCGGCTGGTTCACCTCGTGGGCGATGGAAGCCGAGAGCTCCGCGAGGCTCGTCGCCTGGCTCGCTCGTGCAAGCTTGTCGCGCGCCAGGCGCAGCTCTTCCTGCGCGCGAACCTCGCCATCGATGTCCAGGCAGATGACATTCCACTGCGCGATCGCACCTTCGGCGTCGCGCATCGCCGCCGCGCGCGTTTCGACCCATCGGTATTGTCCGTCGAAGCGCTGCTGGCGGTGCTTCAGCGCGTAGGCCTCGCCGGTGGCCAGGGAACGGGCGAACAGCGTGCTGACCGTGGCCACATCGTCGGGATGAATGATCGCCTCGAGGACGCTTTGGAGCGGCGACTGGCCGTCGACATCCTTGACGTCGAAGCCGATGAAGTCACGGAACTGCCGGCTGAAATAAATCGGCTTGCCGTCCGGAGCGGTGCACCAGACATGCGCGGGAAGCGTCTCCACGAGATCGCGCAGCGAGCGCTCGCTCTGGCGCAGGGTCACCACGGCCCGCTGGTGCTGGCGCGATACGACCGCCACGATGAGCGCCGAAAGCGCCGAGATGCCCAGGAAAAGCTGCAGCATGATGTGCTTTTCCCGCTGCGATGCGGGGTCGCCGGCAAAGCGGCTGGCGTCGGATAGGGTGAAGATCGCCGTGATCAGGGCGAGCAGGGCCAGGGTGACCGCTGCTCCCTTGAAGTCGAAGCGCACCGCGGCCCAGAGAAGCGGCGGCATGATGATGTAGGCGAAGGGCAGGGAGCCGCTCAACGACAGGGCGGCGACGCCGAGGAGGATCAGCCCCAGGACGCCTGCTTCGATCCATCGCGCCGGCGAGAGCACGCCCTCCCGGCGCCAGTTCTGGAGCACGACCAGCGCCAGGGGCGTCACGATCAGGATTCCGACGGCGTCTCCGATCCACCACAGTGGCCACGCCGTCGCGAAGGTTTGCGACTTTATGTCGAACCAGTCGAGTGTGGCAGCGCCAACGGTCGCGCTCAGGATCGGCGCCACGCCGGCGCCAAGCACGACGAAGAGGAGGACTTCCTGCAGGGTCTCCAGCCTGATCGGGTGCCCGCAGAACCGGTTCACGAGCCAGGCGCCGGCTGCTGCTTCGAGCGCGTTTCCGACATAGATCAGAAGGGCGGCCGGCAGCGGGCTGTGGAACCACAGGTACTGGCCGATCAGCTCGCCCAGGCAGCCCGCCAGCACCCACCAGGGCCAGCTGCGCGGGGAGGTGAGGATGAGCGTTGCCATCATGAGCCCGCCCGGAAGCCAGATGGAGATGTTGGTTCCGGGCGCGAGGCCGAGCGCCTTGGCGAAGGCGCAGCCGAGGACATAGGCCGCAACGATAAGCCCCAGGTGCAACAATCGGGGGCGGTGCGACCAGACTGATATCATCGGGTGCTCCTGCGGGGCAAAGAAGGTGCGGGATCGGCGCTTCGTGCAGCACCTGTCCGGAGCGGGCGATCTCACGTGCCAACCCTAGTCCCGCCAAGCGCCAGCCGCACCTCATGGAAACCCATAAGATCGGCGACCCGAGGCATAGGTGTTCCTGGCTTTCGGGATGATGCGGCCTGGACCGCGGGTGTGGAGAAAGGGCTGCGTCCCTGCGAGCATCTCAGGCGAGTCGCCATGAGCCACCGACGTCTTCACTGCACGGCAACGGGCTTCAAACCGACCGTCTCTGCCAATCTGCGCTGTCTGGAATCGAAAGTCAGAAAATGCCTGAACTCGAGCGTCGAGGCGCTTGCCACGTGCAGGATATCGAGCGTCCGGCACGCCAGACCCGGTGTTCGCCTGCGACTGATTTCGTCCGCCAGCCGCAGGGTCGCCCGCCACGAGATGTCGACCAGCACGACACGGCCGTGCCCCAAATCATCATCGAGGCCGCCAGCGCTGCTTTATGGTCCGACTCCGACAGAAATCCCCGTGCCAACGCAAGGCC
>NZ_JBFWZI010000242.1:0-9176 GCF_050185545.1 Reyranella sp.
TCGGTGGGCCCGGGGGCGACTCCCCGGCTCATTAAGATGGGGGGGCGAGACGCCCGCGGTCCGGAAGAGCATGATCACTGTCGGAACGGGAAAGGCGAGTGACATGGAGAAACCGGAAGACTTCATTGCCGACCGCAAGCGACCCTTCACCGGCGCCGAGTACATGGCGAGCCTGCGCGACGGCCGCGCCGTGTACTTCGACGGCGAGCGCGTGGCCGATGTCACCACGCACCCCGCTTTCCGCAACGCGGTGCGCTCGGTCGCGCGGCTCTACGACGCGCTGCACGACCCCAAGGCGAAGGGCCTGCTCACCTGCCCGACCGATACCGGCTCGGGCGGCTACACCCACAAGTATTTCCGCGTTCCCCGCTCGCGCGAGGACATGATCGGGGCGCAGCAGGCGATCGCCGGCTGGGCGCGCCTGTCCTATGGCTGGATGGGCCGCACGCCCGACTACAAGGCCGCCTTCTCGAACACGCTCGGCGCCGTGCCCGACTATTACGGCCCCTACGCCGAGAACGCGCGGCGCTGGTACGTCCGCGCGCAGGAAGCGGTGCCGTTCATGAACCACGCGCTGGTCAACCCGCCAGTCGACCGGCACCTGCCGGCGGAGGCCGTGAAGGACGTCTATGCGTGCGTGAAGAAGGAGACGGCGGCCGGTATATATGTCTCCGGCGCCAAGGTGGTGGCGACGTCGGCAGCGTTCACGCATTACAACTTCATGGGCCAGTCGTCCAAGACCGCGACCGAGGACCTCGACCTCTCCCTGATGTTCATGGTGCCGATCAATGCGCCCGGCCTGAAGCTCATCTGCCGCACCTCCTACGAGGCGTCGGCGTCGCGCAACGGCTCGCCGTTCGATTACCCGCTGTCGTCGCGCTTCGACGAGAACGACGCGATCTTCGTCCTCGACAACGTGTTCGTGCCCTGGGAGGACGTGTTCGTCTATCGCGACCCGGCGCGCGTGATGAGCTTCTTCCCTGGGACGGGTTTCCTGCACGGCGCCATGTTCCAGGGCTGCACCCGCTATTGCGTGAAGCTCGACTTGCTCGCCGGGCTGCTGGCCAAGGCCCTGCGCGCGACCGGCGGCGACGAGGTGCGCTCCAACCAGGTGCTGCTGGGCGAGCTGGTGGCGTGGCGCCATCTGTTCTGGTCGTTGTCGAACGCCATGGCCCACAACCCGATGCCGTGGAAGGGCGATGCCGTTCTGCCCGAGCTGCAGGCGGCGGTCTCGTACCGCGTGTTCGCGCCTGATTCATGGCCGCGCATCCGCGACATCGTCCAGCGCACGATGTCGTCGGCGCTGATCTACCTGCCGTCGTCAGCGAAGGACTTCGCCAATCCCGAGATCGACGCCTATCTGCAAAGATACGTGCGCGGCTCGCACGGCGTCGGCCATACCGAGCGCATCAAGATCATGAAGCTCCTGTGGGATGCAGTCGGGACGGAATTCGCGGGCCGCCACGAGCTCTACGAGCGCAACTACTCCGGCGGCTGGGAGGATATCCGCGCCCAGGCCCTGACCGGCGCCCAGCGCGGCGGCAGCCTGAAGGCGATGGAGGCGCTGGTCGACCAGTGCCTGGCCGACTACGACGAGAAGGGCTGGACAGGGAGCGACTGGCGGGACTGAGGCTCACGCTCATGAGGACCGCGGGCGTCCCGCCCGCTGATGAATCATGAATCAGGAGCGGGCGGGACGCCCGCGGTCCTCATGAGTACTTTACAACGCCGTTGAGTACCCGCGGCCCCAGGCGCGCCACCGGGCGGCCGCCGCCGACAACGACACGCGCGATACAAAACGGCGTTGGCACGACATGGCCGCGAGACCTGCCGGGCGTAGACCGCAGTCGACTGAAACCGCCCGCGAGGAGCCGCACCATGATGAACTCCATGCAGATCGCGCTCGTGCAGACGAGCTTCGCCAAGGTCGCGCCGATCGCCGCGACGGCCGCCGACCTGTTCTATGGCCGCCTGTTCGAGATCGCGCCGCAGATCCGCCCGATGTTCCCCGAGGATCTGACCGAGCAGAAGCGCAAGCTGATGGCGATGCTGGGCACCGCCGTCGCCGGGCTCAGCCATCTCGACACGATGCTGTCCACGGTGCGCGCGCTCGGCCGCCGGCATGCCGGCTACGGCGTCACGGAGGAGCATTACGGGTTGGTCGCCTCGGCCTTGCTGTGGACGCTCGAGCAGGGCCTCGGCGAGGATTTCACGTTCGAGGTCGAGGAGGCCTGGGCGATTGCCTACAGCGTCCTCTCGACGACGATGATCGAGGCGGCCAACGAGGAGGTGGCCAGGGCGGCCTGATCATGGATCATGCGGACCGCGGGCGTCCCGCCCGCTCATGATCATGAGCGGCGCATGTGAATGCGCCGGGCGGGCGGGACGCCCGCGGTCCGGAAGAGGCATGACCCTTCCGTCGCCGTGAGACGGCGACACCTCCGCAGCGGAGCTGTGGAGGAGAATGAAGAGCGCGCCGCGACCCGCTATGGTGCGGCCATGCTTGCCGAAATCGATGCCGCCTGCGCGGTCTTCTCCGAAGAGCACAAGCTGCCGGGTCTCGTCGCGGGCTTCGTCGACCGGGGGCGGCTCGTCCATGTGACGGCGCTGGGGCTGGCCGATCGCGAGGTCGGGCAGCCAGTGGGACGCGACACCGCCTTCCGCATCGCTTCGATGACCAAGAACATGACGTCGCTGGCGATCCTGTCGCTGCGCGATGCGGGGAAGCTCGTGCTCGATGCGCCGCTCGCCGAGTACGTGCCGCAGTTCAGGGCGGTTAAGCCCGCTACCGCCGACAGCAAGCCGGTCACGGTGCGCGACCTGATGTGCCACGTCGCGGGTTTCGTCACCGACGATCCGTGGGGCGACCGCATGCTCGGCATGACGCCGGCCGAACTCGATGCGGTGATCGCCACCGGCACGCTGTTCGCCCGCGCGCCCGGCCTCGCCTATGAATATTCCAACCTGGGCTATGCGCTGCTCGGCCGCGTGCTGACCAACGTCGCCGGCGAGCCTTACCAGCACTACATGCGGCGCACCCTCCTCGAACCGCTCGGCATGGCCCGCACCACCTTCGACGCACTCGCGGCGGCGCGCGGCGACTATGCCTTCGGCTACCGCCTCGACGGCGCGGCGTGGTCGCGCGAGCGCATCGAGCCGGACGGCGAGGTCGGCGCCATGGGCGGCCTCGTCACCACCGCGCCGGACTATGCGCGCTGGGTGGCCTTCCTGCTTTCCGCCTGGCCGGCGCGCGACGACCCGGAGGCCGGGCCGGTGCGGCGCGCCAGCGTGCGTGAGATGGCGCTCTATCACGCGCCGCCGTTCCGGCCCGAACGTGGCGATCCGCTGCCCAGCGCCTACGGCTACGGGCTGGTGAATGCGGAGGATGCGCGGCTCGGCCGCCGCCTGCATCATCCCGGCGGCCTGCCGGGCTACGGCTCGCACGTGCTGATGCTGCCCGAGCGCGGCTGGGGCGTGTTCGCGTTCGGCAACCGGACTTACGCGCCGATGTCGATGCTGACGCCGCGACTGGCCGAGATCTGGCATCGGGCGGCGCCGAAACCCGCACCCGCCGCGCCGTCGCCGGCGCTGCGGCGCGCTATAGACGCCGTGCTCGCGGCCTACGGCTCCGGCCGGATCGAGGACATGGCCGAAGCCTGTGCCGTGAACCTGCTGCTCGACACGCCGGCCGGCCTGCGCAATGCCGAGCTCGCCGACCTGAAGAAGCGGCTGGGCAAGGCGACGGCGGTTGCGACGATCAAGCCCGAGCACGCGCTGGCCGGCGAGTTCGTGCTGGCCTGCGAGCGCGGTCACCTGAAGGTCGAGTTGGTCCTCTCCCCCGAGGCGCAGCCCAGGATCCAGAAGCTCGTCTTCAGCGTCGAGCAATGAACAGCTCGTCCCGGAACGGGCTCGCCCGCCGGCGTTCCGACAGGTCACGCTTGTGTGAATCCTGCCGATTGGGCGCAGCCGCATGCGACGAACTCTGGTAGGACTCGGCGCAGGCTGAGCCTGATTGCCGAGCCGCCCTGAGCAAGAATTTGGAAGGTTTGCCGCCGGAGACACCGGCGGCGCTTTGCTCGTGTCGAGCGTGGACGGTGGAGGTTTCGATGCCTCGGCAATGTCTGGCCCTGTTCGCCCTGATTCCCCTGGCCGGGTGTTCGACGCAGGCCGAACGCGAGGCGCTGTTCGACAAGCAACTGCGCGAGATGGCCGGTGCGTCCGAGGCCGGGCTGCTGAAGAGCATGGGCCGAATTCCGGACAACAACTATCAGCTCGAGGACGGCACCAAGATCCTGCAATGGCGCTGGGACACCTCCTACGTGGACCCCGGAAGCCCGCCCATGTACATGCCCTGGGGCGGCTGGGGTTGGGGCTGGGGTGGCGGATGGTGGGTGCCGATGGGCGGCTTCCCGCCGACCCTCGTGCGTCAAGGCTGCATCGTCGAATGGACCATGGTGGGCAGCGTGGCACAGGGCTATCGCTGGCAGGGTGCGGGCTGCCAGAAGGTGACGCCTTGAGACGCGGAGTCCTTTCCGGGAGCGCGCCACTCCATAGGCGTTCATGCTCTTCTTGAACCGCGGGTGTCCCGCCCGCTCATCATCTCATGAGCGGGCGGGACGCCCGCGGTCCGTATGAGTGCGGAGCTTGCCCCATTGACGATCGCTTGCATGCCGCCGCACGGTGCGCCCGCGTGTCGGGCGGACAGGGGGAGCGCGGTGCATGCGTATTTGCGTTTTTGGGGCGGGTGCGATCGGCGGCAATTTCGCGGCCCGCCTGGCCGATGCCGGCAATGAGGTTTCCGTCGTCGTCCGGGGCGCCCATCTCGAGGCGATCCGGGCCAAGGGCCTGACGCTGATCGCGGGCGACAGGAAGATCGTCGCCAAGGTACGCGCGAGCGACCGGCCGGCCGATCTCGGCCCGCAGGACGCCGTGATCTCCACCTTGAAGGCCACCGGTCTCGGTGCGCTGGCCGACGGCGTCGGGCCGCTGCTCGGTCCCGACACGCCCGTGGTGTTCGCCCAGAACGGCATCCCATGGTGGTACGGCCAGGGCCTTGGCCCATCGCGCCCGCCGGCGCCCGACCTGTCGCGTCTCGATCCGGGCGGCGCGCTGGCCAGGAGCGTGGGCTACGCGCGCACCCTGGGCGGCGCCATCACCTCGCCCAACCACGTGGTCGAGCCCGGCGTGATCGTGAACGAGCAGCCCGAGCGCAACACGCTGTGGGTCGGCGAGATCGACGATCGTCAGACGTCTCGCGTCCAGGCGTTGCGCGAGGCGTTGAAGGCGGCCGGCATCGGCTCGCCGTCGACCACCGACATCCGCTACGACATCTGGCACAAGCTGATGGCCAATCTCACCGGCTCGACGATCTGTCTCATCCTGGGCCAGGCCGTCAGCGTCCAGAAGACGGAGATCGTCAACCAGCTGGCGCGCCGCGCTCACGCCGAGGCGCTGGCTGTGGCGGCCGCGCATGGCGTCGTGCTCGACGACAGCCCCGAAGCGCGCTATGGCGCCAAACGGGTCTACACCAACCATCGCCCGTCGATCCTGCAGGACTACGATCTCGGCCGGCCGATGGAGATCGAGTCGATCGTGCGCGCACCGGTGGCCTTTGCGAAGAGCGCCGGTGTGCCGACGCCGACCCTCGAGGCGATCGAGGCGTTCGCCGTCAGCATGGCGGCGTCGAAAGGCCTCTATGGTGCGTAGGCGTTGCTGGCTGGAGACGAGCCCATGAAGATCATCGATGCCCAGGTCCACATCTGGTCGCAGACCGTTATCCCGCCGGGCGGCGGGCATCGCCAGGTGCCGAGCCTCAGCGCCGAGGAATTGCTGGCGGAGATGGCGGAAGCCGGCGTCGATGCGGGACTGATCCATCCGCCGGCGAGCTGGGATCCGACCTCGAATGCGCTGGCGATCGAGGCGGCGAAAAAATACCCGGACCGCTTCGCCATCATGGGCCAGTTTCCGCCGGAGAATCCCGACAACGTCCGGCTGATTCCCGGCTGGCGCAGGCAGCCCGGCATGATGGGCCTGCGCTGGGCGTTGCTGTACGGCGAGCAGCCCAGGATGATCGTCGACGGCCGGCTCGACTGGATCTGGCCGGCCGCCGAGAGGGAGGGCGTGCCGGTGTCGCTGCAGGCCGGCGTGTTCCTGAAGAAGTTCCGCTGGATCGCCGAGCGCCATCCGGCGCTGACGCTGATCATCGACCATTGCGGGCTGAAGGTCCTGACCAAGGACGCCGACGCGCTCGAGCATCTCGACGAGCTGCTGGCGCTCGCCCGGCTGCCCAACGTGGCGGTGAAGGCGACCGGCGCGCCGGCCTATTCGACGCAGCCCTATCCCTACAGGAATCTGCACGAGCCGCTGCATCGCATCTACGATGCCTTCGGGCCCGACCGCTTCTTCTGGGGAACCGACATCACCCGCATGCCGTGCACCTGGCGCCAATGCATAACCTTCTTCACCGAGGAGCTCCCCTGGCTGGCGGGTCACCCGCGGGAGCTGGAGAAGGTCATGGGGCGCGGCCTCGCGAAATGGATCGGCTGGGACTACGCGTTCTAGAGACCGGCCCGTTCGGCTCGTCGCGCTTGCGTCGGGCACGATCTCGCGGCCTTCTGGAGCCGAGGCCAAGCCGAGGGGATGCCTGGGCAATGCTGATCGACCTCCTGATCATCGGGTTTGTTGGGCTTGCCCTGTACGGCCTGTATAGCTGGTTGACCGAGACGGACTCTCCTGAGCGCATGCTCGGTCGCCACATCCATCGTCTTCGGGAGCAGGCCAAGGGCAGGGCGCCGGTCCTCTACCTGCGTTCATTTTCCGGCCAGGGCTTGCGTCTCGCGGACATCAAGTCGGCGTTCGTCGGCAAGACGATCCCTGGCACCGAGGCTCATTGGAAGGACGCCGGCCACTGGATCCTGAGCGTTCTCGACGTGATCGGACCTCCCGTCGAGCTGGCGTCACCGGCGGGAGCGTCGGGCCTCCAGCCATGGTCACCGTCTAGGCCCCGGGCGGAACGCGTCGCCAACGAAGACTGGCAGAAGCAGGTTCTGGCCTTGCTGCCGCGGGCCGCGCTGGTGGTTGTCCAGCTTGACGCGTCGCCCGGACTGGCCTGGGAGATGGAGCAGCTCGTGCACCGAGTGTCGCCGACCAGAATTTTACTGGTGCTGCCATCGACCGAAGCCGACTACGGTCGGCTCCTCGCGTCGACAGCCGGTTGGTTCCCTCGGCCACTTCCCCGCCGCCTGCCGGACAGCCGTCTCATGGCGTTTCGAGCGAACTGGGAGCCGCTGGCTCTCGAGGCGAAGGGGGCCCCCGGAGGCGTGTGGCATACGCTGGAGCCCGTCTTCCAGCGGAATGGGTACGAGGCCCCCGACTGGCGGCGTGCCTACAAGATTGGAGAACACAGCGTCTCCTCCAAAGGCTCGGCGCGGGGATAAGGAGCCGATGGCAAGTCCGGCGGGAGTGCCAAGAGCCAACGATCAAGGCAGCAAGAACGGGGACCGGGGCGGCATGCTACAGGTGGCTCCGCGGTTCGTTCCGATTTCTGAATAACAAGGACTCAGCACAATGAGCAACAAGACCATCGCTCCCCAGAACCTCAAGCAACGCCTGCGCGACATCATCAGGGGCAATGGCCACGAGCTCGCCTTCCTCGACGTGCGCGAGGACGGTCAACGCGGCATGGCCCATCCCTTGTTATCGGTCGGCCTGCACTATTCCACCCTCGAGGTGATGATAGGCCGGCTGGTGCCGCGCCGATCGACGCCCATCGTGCTGATGGACGGGGGAGACGGGGTCTCGGAACGGGCAGCCAGACGTCTTGCCGCGCTCGGCTATTCCGACATCGCGTTGCTGGGCGGCGGCGTCGAGGCCTGGAAGTCGGCCGGATACGAGCTGTTCATGGGCCACAACGTGGTCAGCAAGTCCTTCGGCGAATTGGTCGAGCACGCCTGCCACACGCCGTCGATCTCCGCCGAAGAGCTGAAGGCGATGCAGGATCGCGGCGACAGGCTGGTCGTGTTGGATGGCCGCACGCCCGAGGAGCACCACCGGCAATGCCTGCCGGGCGGCATCAGCGTCCCCAACGGCGAGCTCGTCTATCGGGTCCACGATCTGGCCCCCGATGCCGACACCACCGTGGTCGTGAACTGCGCGGGCCGCACGCGAAGCATCATTGGCGCGCAGACTCTTCGCAATGCAGGCATTCCCAACAAGGTCGTCGCCTTCCGCAATGGCACGATGGGCTGGACGCTGGCGGGCTTCACGCCACAGCTCGGCAGCACCCGGAGCTTCGGACCGGTCTCGGCCAGCGGCCAGGCGCAGGCCCAGCAATGGACCGCGGGAATGAAGAATCGCTACGGCGTACGGTCGGTCGACCGCAAGACCCTGGACGCGTGGCGTCACGACGCGAACCGGACGACGTTCCTGTTCGACGTGCGCGACGAGCGCGAATATTCCGACGGCCACGTGCCCGGCGCGCTGTCGATTGCCGGCGGCCAGCTGGTGCAGACCACCGACGAGTGGATGGGGGTGCGCGGCGCCAGGGTCGTGCTGACCGACGATACCGGCGTGCGCGCCAGCATCACCGCCCACTGGCTGGTCCAGATGGGCTGGGATGCCTACGTGCTCGAAGGCGGAATCGGGTCTGGGCCGGTCGAGCGCGGTCCCATGACGCAGCAGGTGCTCGGGCTCGAATCAATCGCAACGCCGCAGGTCACGCCTGGGGAGCTGAGGGCGCTGATCGATGCCGGCGACACCGTGGTGCTCGATGCCGGACCGGGCCTCGCCTACCGCAAGACACACATCCCCGGCGCGATCTGGGCATGCCGGCCTCAGCTGGCCAAGACGGTGGCGACGCTCGGCAAGGCGAAGCGCATCGTACTCGCCTCGCCCGACGCGGTCCGGGCCAGGCTGGCGTCGGTCGACCTGCGCGACCTGACCGAAGCCGAGATCGCCGTGCTCGAAGGGAGGTACGGACGCGTGGGCGAGCGCCGGCTTTTCGACCGAGGAAAGCTCCGGAACGCCGTCGGACGAGGAGATCATCGATCACCTGGTCTGGGTGGCCGGGCGTCGAACGGGCAACCAGGCCGAGATGAAGCAGTACCTCGAGTGGGAGCAGCAGCTCGTTGGCCAGCTCGAACGCGACGGCGATGTGCCGTTCCGCATTGTCGCCTAGG
>NZ_JBFWZI010000243.1:0-9153 GCF_050185545.1 Reyranella sp.
GACCGGTGACCTGCCGATCGGCAAGCGCGGCGTTCAACGAGCCGTCGTCGTTGTGGTTGGGAATGTTCTTGATGACGTCGATGGTTTCGACCTCGACCGCGGCCCACTGTCCCGCGGTGGGTTGGGTAACGTCGTAGACCTTGATCAGGCCATCCTGCTGGCTGACATACAGGCGGTCGTCGGGACCGAACTGCAAGGACGTTGGATTGGCAACACCGCTGATGACTTGCTGGCTCTGGAACGCGACAGGCATGCTTCTATCCTCGAGTCATCGACTCGCAAGCAACCCCCCGCTCGCCCAACCTGGTGAGATCGACGCCTCGCGGCCGCCGTTCGTTCAGTGCGTCTCAAGCTGCTCGTGCAACACCGCTCACCGTGGGCAAATGCAAGCTCATCGGTTGTTGGAATGGTCTGGAAGTACCCCGGACCGTAGCGATCGCGGCCGGTGCAAGACAGTGATCAAGCTGTGAACCAGCGGCTCATGGTCGGGAGCGCGCCACTAGCGCGCCACGCCAGTGGCGCTCATGCGGACCGCGGGCGTCTCGCCCGCGGTCCGCATGAGCGCTTGGGCCAATCGCTGCAACAGGCACGAGCTCGTGTGGCTGTTCCAGCCGAACGGAATGTGCTCTAGAAAACCCGCGGTCCGGACGGCGGATCAATCGCGGGGGATCCGTTGCTGAGCCAACGACTCGAGCACAGGCAGGTCTACGCCGGCGCGGTCGGCAACGTCCTCGAATGGTACGATTTCGCCGTCTATGGCTTTCTGGCGCCGCTGATCGGCAAGGTATTCTTCCCCTCCGACGATCCCGTCGCCTCGCTGCTGGCGGCTTACGGCGCGATGGCCGCAGGCTACTTCTCTCGCCCGCTCGGCAGCGTGCTGTTCGGCCATCTCGGCGATCGCATCGGCCGCAAGCCCGCCCTGATGCTGTCGATGATGCTGATGGGCGCCGCCACGCTCGGCATCGCCGTGCTGCCGGGCCATGCCGAGATCGGCGCCGCTGCCGCCGTGCTGCTGCTGGTGATGCGCGGCATCCAGGGCATCTCGGTGGCCGGCGAGTACGGCACCTCGGCGGTGCTGCTGGTCGAACGCGCGCCGGCCGATCGCCGCGGCCTGGTCGGCGGCTGGGTGATGGCGGCGTGCAATCTCGGGTTCCTGACGGGATCGGCCGTCGGCGCCCTGGTCAGCACGCTGCTCGGCGAGGCGGCGATGGCAGCGTGGGGCTGGCGCATCCCCTTCTTCCTCGGTGCGCTGATCGCCGTCCACGTCCTGCTGATGCGGCGCAGCCTGGAGGACTCGCCGCTGCCGCGGGACGGGACAGCGTCGCTGCCCGTCCTCGAGGCGCTCAGCCATCACTACCGGACGATCGGCATGATCGTCTGCCTGGTGCTGCCGGTCGCCGTCACCTTCTACATGTGCTTCGTCTACGCCTCGTCGTACCTGGTCGAGCGGATGCATTTCTCGACCGCCCAGGCGCTCGACATCACCACGCTGGCGCTGGTGCTGCAGGTCGTCGTCGCGCCGTGGGCCGGACACCTGGCCGACCGCTACGGCCGGCGCCCGCTGATGCTGTTCGTCACCATCGCTAGCCTGCTCGCCACCTGGCCGCTGTGGTGGGCGATGCACCAGCCGAGCCTGGCCTGGGTCGTCTTCGCGCAGCTCTGCTTCGCCCTGCTGAACGGCATCGGCTGGTCGCTCACTGTGCCGATCATGGTCGAGTTGGTGCCGGCGCGCGTCCGCGTCAGCGCGAGCGGCATTGCCTTCAATCTCTGCCTCGGCCTGTTCGGTGGCACGGCGCCCTGGGTCGCCACCTGGCTGGTCACGCGCACCGCCGACGATTTTGCGCCGGCCTGGTACATCATGGCGACCGCGTTCCTCGCCTTTCTGGCGACGCTGCGCATGCCGGAGATGGCGGGGCGGCCCTTGAGTCGGTGAAGGCTCATTGCTGGGAGCGCGCCACTCCGATGGCGCTCATGCGGACCGCGGGCGTCCCGCCCGCTCATGATTCTTGAGCGGGCGGGACGCCCGCGGTCCAGAAGAGCACGAGCGCCATCGGAGTGGCGCGCTCCCAGCAATGAGCCTACGCCAAGAAATCCTTCGTCCAGCGCGTGTAGTCGGCGTCGCGGGTGACGCGCTTCATCAACTCGGCGTCGGCGATGCCGGTGAGCTTGCCGGGGGGCGTGCCGTCACGCAGCGCCTTCAGCGTGTCGTGGAAGGCCTTGACCGCGGCGGCGAACGGCTGATGCCCCTGCAGGGCGATGCGCACGCGCCGCGCGGCGAGATAGTCGCGATCGGTGAGCTCGCCCGAAACGCCGCCCAGGATCAGCGGCAGGCGGGTCGCGGCGGAGAGCGCGTCGAGCTCGGCCCGCGTGCGGACACCGACGAAGAACAGTGCGTCGACGCCGGCCTGCTCGTAGGCCTGGCCGCGCGCGATCGCATCGTCGAGCCCGCTGATGGTGATGGCGCTGGTGCGGCCGGCGATTGCGAGCGCCGGATCCTGCCGCCCGGCGAGGGCCGCCTTCATCTTGCCGATGCCTTCGGCGATCGGCACCAAGCGCGGCTTGGTGGTGCCGAACGGCGTCGGCAGGTCGGTGTCCTCGAGGCTGAGGCCGCCGACGCCCGCCGTCTCCAGTTCCTCGACCGTGCGCTTGGCGTTCAGCGCATTGCCGTAGCCGTGATCGGCATCGACCATCAGGGGCAGGTTGCCGGCGCGGTTGATGCGATAGGCCTGGCCGGCGAACTCCGACAGGGTGAGCACGATCAGGTCGGGCGCACCCAGCACGGTGAGCGATGCCGTCGAGCCCGCGAACATGCCGACCTCGAAGCCGAGATCCTCGGCGATGCGGGCGGAGATCGGATCGAACACCGAGCCGGGATGGATGCAGCGCTCGCCCGCGAGAATCGCTCGGAAGCGCCGGCGGCGGTCGGTCCAGTTCATGACGGTGTCTCCCCTCGAGGTCCATTCCAAGGGCGCCGTTCTAGCAGCTCAAGGCGCGGCGCTCATGCTCTTCCGGACTGCGGGCGTCCCGCCCGCTCATCACTCATGCGTCTCCCGACCGCGAGCTTCACGCTTGCTCGAGCCCATGAGCGGGCGGGACGCCCGCGGTCCACATGACCATGACCCCTCCGCCGGCGTAAGACGCGACGGACGGGTCATGCACTTCCGGACCGCGGGCGTCCCGCCCGCTCATCACTCATGCGTCTCCCGACCGCGAGCTTCGCCCTTGCTCGAGCCCATGAGCGGGCGAGACGCCCGCGGTCCACATGACCATGACCCCTCCGCCGGCGTAAGACGCGACGGACGGGTCATGGCTCTTTCGGACCGCGGGCGTCCCGCCCGCTCATCACTCATGTGTCTCCCGACCGCGAGCTTCGCGCTTGCTCGAGCCCATGAGCGGGCGGGACGCCCGCGGTCTGGAAGAGCTTGAAAGCTGCAATGCAGCGGCCGTTTCGACGGGCAAACCGGCGGCCGGCAAACGCTTGGCGACCTCACGGGCTGGGGCGTAGCCTTTTTGGCGCGGGCGCCATGCGTGCGCCGCTGCTGGTTCGCGACGGCCGGCGTGGTCTATTGTTTCCGCGGCCTCGAGACCCGGGGCAAAGCGAACGAGCAGAACGATCGCGAGCCAGGCGCCGTGCGCGCCTGACGGCCGCGCCAAGGGAGTGGCAGATCTTGGATACGACAAACCCGTCTTCCGCCGACCTCGCCGGTGATCCGGTCCTGATCGCGCGCGCCGAGGCGCTGCGGCCCACGGTGGAAGCCCTCTCCGACGAGATCGAGGACGGCCGGCGGCTGCCGGCGGCGCTGCTCGACAAGCTGCACGAGGCGGAGCTGTTCCGCCTGCTGCTGCCGCGCTCGGCCAACGGGATCGAGACCGATCCCGTCACTTTCTTCCGCTGCATCGAGACGATCGCCCGCGCCGACGCCAGCACCGCCTGGTGCCTGAGCCAGGCCGGCGGCTGCGCCATGTCGGCGGCCTACCTCGACCCGCCGGTGGCGCAGGCGATCTTCGGCGACGATCCGCGCGCCGTGCTGGCCTGGGGTCCGGGCCCGCGGGTCCGCGCAATCGCCTGCGAGGGCGGCTATCGGGTAACCGGCACGTGGGCGTTCGCCTCGGGCGGCCGCCACGCCACCTGGCTCGGCGCGCACTGCCCGATCTGGCGGGCCGACGGCAGCACGCCCGAGCTCGATGCCGAAGGCCGGCAGGTCGAACGCACCTTCCTGGTGCGCAGCGACGAGGTCGAATGGACCGACATCTGGAACGTCGTCGGCCTGCGCGGCACGGCGAGCGACCAGTTCGCCCTCACCGACCATTTCGTGCCGGCCGCCCATTCGATCACCCGCGACTTCGAGCGCGAATGCCGCGAGAGCGGCCCGCTCTACCGCATGTCGGCGATGACCTGCTACGAGGTCGGCTTCTCCGGCGTGGCGCTGGGCATCGCCCGCGGCGCGCTCGACAGCTTCGTCGACGTGGCGAAGAACAAGATCCCGCGCGGCAAGAGGAACCCGATCCGCGACAACGCCGTGGTGCAGACCCAGCTCGCCCAGGCCGAGGTCGGCATCGGCTCGGCGCGCGCCTTCCTGCTGCAGACGGTGGCCGGGATCTGGCGTGACATCTCGGGCGGCGGCAAGCTTTCCATGGAGCAGCGGCTCGCCATCCGAATGGCCTCGACCAACGCCATCCACCAGGCGCGCGAGGCGGTCGATTTCGCCTACAACGCCGCCGGTGCGACGGCGATCTTCGAGAGCCATCCGCTGGAGCGCCGCTTCCGCGACATTCACACCGTCACGCAGCAGCTCCAGGGACGGCTGTCCCATTTCGAGACCGTCGGCGCCTGGATGATGGGCGCCGAGGCCGACCTCACCTTCGTCTGATCGTACGGGAGACGCGTCATGCCGCTCGGCGTCCTGCAGCACTACACCATCGAGCCCTCCAACCTGGAGCGCACCAAGGACTTCTATTGCGACGTCCTGGGACTCGAGAACGGCGATCGCCCGCCGCTCGGCTTCCCGGGCTACTGGCTCTATTCCGGCGGCGTGCCCACAGTGCACCTGCTGGGGCCGCGCGAGCCGCGCGAGGGCATCACGGTGCGTGGCACCCGGAAGAAGTTCAAGGACACCGGCCGTTTCGATCACATCGCCTTTGCCGCGACCGACCTCGCCGGCGTGCGCCAGCGGCTGCAGCAGCACGACGTCAAGTTCCGCGAGAACATCGTGCCGCGCACCGGCGCCGGCCAGATCTTCCTGCACGACCCCGACGGGGTCGGCGTCGAGCTGAACTTTCCGCCCGAGGAAGTCCAGAAAGCGGCGCAGGCGTAAGTGCTGGTCTCTCTCGAGATCGAGCGCGTCGAGCCGCTGGCCGACGGCGCTCCCTTCGGCGCGGTCGGCGCCTACGAGCGCGTAGTCGGCAAGGCCAAAGGCGAGGTCGATCCCGCCGCGCCCGGCAACAGGGGCATCGCCCTGATCGACAAGGCGCCGCGCAACGCCAGCGGCAAGGTGGAGTACACCACCGACATCTTCATCCTGCGCCCCAAGGATTTTTCGCGCGGCAATGGCCGAATCCTCTACGAGGTCAACAACCGCGGCCGCAAGATGCTGTTCGGCTACATCGCCGACGGCCCACAGGGCGTTAACGATCCGAAGACCATGGCCGACGTCGGCAACGGCTTTCCGCTGCGCCAGGGGTACACCATCGTGTGGTCGGGCTGGGACCCCGACGCGCCGCGCGCCAACATGGGGCTCGGTCTCACGGCGCCGGTCGCGACCGACAGCGGCCGGCCGATCGTCCAGAAGGTGCGTGACGAGTTCGTCTCGGGCACGCGCGGCGGTGCGCTGGAAACCTTCAAGCTCTCCTGCGAGGCGGCGAGCCTCGAGCAGCCGCGGGCGCGGCTGACGATGCGCGAACGCGCCGGCGACGAGCCGCGCGAGCTGCCGCTGAACCAGTGGTCGTTCGTCGATGCGCGCTCGATCAAGTTGCGAGACGGCAGCAAGCCCAGGCCGGGCTGGATCTACGAGTTCCACTACGAGGCCACGAACCCCAAGGTGCTTGGGCTGGGCTTCGCCGCGACGCGCGACGTCGTGAGCTGGCTGCGCTACGACGCGGCGGCGCTGGCGGTCACCGGCGGGCCGATCAGCCACGCGCTGGCCATCGGCTTCTCGCAGGCGGGCCGCTACCTGCGCAATCACATCTCCGAAGGCTTCAATCGCGACGAGCAGGGTCGCAAGGTCTTCGACGGCATCCATTCGCACATCGCCGGTGTCGGCCGCATCTTCTTCAACACGCCGTTCGGCCAGCCGGCACGCACCGGTACGCAGCACGAGGATCATTTCTTTCCCGAAAACGCGTTTCCGTTCTCGACGGCCATGCAGAGCGATCCGCTGACGGGGAAGAGCGGCTCGCTGTTCCGCGGCGACGGCAGCGATCCCAAGCTGATCGAAACCAATACTTCGACCGAGTACTGGCAGAAGGGTGCCTCGCTGCTGCACACCGATCCGCTCGGCACGACCGACGTGACGCTGCCCGACCATTCGCGCGTCTACATGATCGCGGGAACGCAGCACGGCGGCCGCGCCGGAGCGACGACCGACGCCGGTCCCAACGTCAATCCGCGCAATCCGCACAACCCCATGCCAGCGGTGCGCGCCCTGCTGATGGCGCTCGACGCCTGGGTGGTCTCGGGGCAAGCGCCGCCGGCGAGTCGCGTGCCGACGCTGGCCGACGGCACCCTGGTCGAGGCCGACAGGACCGGCTTCCCAGCCGTGCCGGGTGCCGCGGTGGTCAAGGTCACCAACCAGGTGGCGCCACCCGGTGACTGGGTCAACCCCACGCCGCCGGCCAAGGCCTATCGCACCCTGGTGTGCAAGGTGGATGCGGACGGCAACGAGGCGGCCGGCATTCGCCTGCCCGACATCGCCGTGCCGCTCGCCACCTACACCGGCTGGAACGAGTACAAGCCGCCCTATCCCGCCGGCGAACTGGCCGACCGCGACGGCAGCTGCCTGCCCTTTGCCGTCGACGCGGCGGCGCGCCAGGCCGCGGGCGATCCGCGGCCCGCGATCGCCGAGCGCTACAAGAGCGGCGCCGACTACCAGGCGAGGGTCGAGGCGGTGGTGGCGTCGCTGCTCGCCGACCGCCTGCTGCTGCCCGAGGACGCCGAGCGCTACCGCGAACGCGCCGCCAAGGAGCCGCGGGTGGCGCCGTGAGAAGATCGCATTCTCATTCTCCTCCCCCGTCATCGGGGGAGGTGCCCCGTCATACGGGGCGGAGGGGTCATGAATCATGCGGACCGCGGGCGTCCCGCCCGCTCATGATGAAGAGCGGGCGAGACGCCCGCGGTCCAGAAGACCATGACCGCTCCGCCTGCCTGCGCGAAGCCGAAGCGGCTTCGCTTCGGCGAAGGCAGGTCGCCGCAATACGGCGACACCTCCCCAGATTCGCTGGGGAGGAGTGACTAACGGAGGACCTATGCCCAAACTCGATCGCGACGGAGTCGGGATCCACTACGAGATCCACGGCAATACCGGCCCGGTGCTGCTGCTGAGCCACGGCTACAGCTCGACGGCGCGCATGTGGGATGGCCAGATCGCCGCCCTGAAGGATCGCTACCGGGTGATCGTGTGGGACATGCGCGGCCACGGCGAGTCCGACTACCCGGCCGACCAGGGCCGCTACTCCGAGGCGCTCACCGTCGGCGACATGAAGGCGCTGATCGACCTCGCCGGCGCCCACAAGGCGATCATCGCCGGCCTGTCGCTGGGCGGCTACATGTCGCTCGCCTTCGCCGCCAGCCATCCGGAGCGGGTCAGCGCGCTGATGCTGTTCGACACCGGCCCGGGCTTCAAGAAGGACGAGGCGCGCGCCAAGTGGAACGAGACTGCGAAGCAGCGCGCGGCCAACCTCGAGGCCAAGGGGTTGGCGGCGCTCAATTCATCCGACGAGGTCAAGCTGACGCGCCATCGCGACGCCTCGGGCCTCGCCCGCGCCGCCCGCGGCATGCTGGCCCAGGACAACGACCGGGTGATCCAGTCGCTCGACAAGGTCGCCGTGCCGACGCTGGTACTGGTCGGCGCCAACGACACCAACTTCCTGGCCGCCACGGATTACATGGCGGCGAAGATCAAGGGAGCGACCAAGGTGGTCATTCCCGACGCCGGCCACGCGGCCAACCTGCATCAGCCGGCGCTGTTCAACAAGGCGGTCGAGGCGTTCCTCGCCAAGCTGCCGGCAGCCTGAGGAGGGAAAGATGGGCAAGCGGATTGCGGTCGTCGGCGTCGGCGCGCTGGGCGGATATGTCGGCGGCTGGCTCGCCCATACGGGCGAGGACGTCACCCTGATCGACTTCTGGCCGGAGAACATCGAGACCATCCGCAAGAACGGGCTGGAGCTCGACGGCGTCACGCCGGAGGAGAAGATCACGGTCAGGAACGCCAAGACCATGCATCTCACCGAGATGCAGGACCTGTCGCGCCAGAAGCCGATCGACATCGCCTTCGTGTCGATGAAGTCCTACGACACCGAATGGGCGACGGCGCTGATCAAGCAGTATCTGGCGCCCGACGGCTTCGTGGTGTCGCTGCAGAACTGCCTGAACGAGGAGCGCATCGCGGGCGTCGTCGGCTGGGGCAAGACGGTGGGCATGGTGGCCTCGCTGATCTCGGTCGACATGTTCGAGCCCGCCCGCATCCGCCGCACCGTCGCCAAGGGCGGCGACAGGCACACGGTGTTCCGGGTCGGCGAGGTGCACGGCCGCATCACCAGCCGCGTCGAGGAGCTGCGCGACATGGTGGGCCGCATCGACAGCGCCAAGACCACGACCAATTTGTGGGGCGAGCGCTGGTCCAAGCTCTGCCAGAACGGCATGAAGAACGGCGTGTCCGCGGCCACCGGCCTCACGGGCAGCGATTGCGACCGCAACGACGCCATCCGCCGTTTCTCGATCAAGCTCGGCGGCGAGGCGGTGCGGGTCGGCCAGGCGCTGGGCTACCACATCGAGAAGATCGGCAAGCTGGAGCCGGAGAAGCTCGCCAGGGCGTCGGAGGGCGACACGGCGGCGCTCGACGAGATCGAGGCGATCATGCGCCCGGGCTCCAACATCAACCCCAACCCGCGCGCCGACATCCAGCGCCCGTCGATGGCCCAGGACATCCGCAAGGGCCG
>NZ_JBFWZI010000244.1:0-5249 GCF_050185545.1 Reyranella sp.
CGTCCCTCAATGCAGCGCGTAGATCAGCGACGGCGGTTCGGCCGGGCCGCCGTCGGCGGCTTCGCGCTGCGACCTCATCGTCTCCCGGACCGCGGGCGTCTCGCCCGCTCATGAGCGTGAGCGGGCGGGACGCCCGCGGTCCGGAAGAGCATGACGTCATGATCGGGCGAGACGCCCGCGGTCCGGAAGGGCATGAAGACTTCACGTCGCCCGCGCCCTTCAATGCAGCGCGTAGATCAGCGACGGCGGTTCGGCCGAACCGCCGTCGGCGGCTTCAGCGGCCAGCGCGTCGCAGGCGGCCCTGATGGCGACGAGCAGCGCTTCGCGCCGCTCGGGCGCCACGTCGGCCAGCACGCGCGCGACCTCGTCCATCGGGTCGGCGGTGTCGGGCCGGCGCATCTCCTCCAGCGTCAGCTGCGGATGCGGCGCGTCGATCAGGTACGTCGCCGCCGCCCGGTCGGGCTTCAGCGCCATGTGCGGGTCGACCGGCGGCGTGCCGTCGTCCTTCGTCAGCGCATCGAACAGCGCGTCCAGCAGCGCGTCGGGCGTGGCGTCAGTCGAGGACAAATTCTTTCCTCCAGGCATCGCCTTCCTTGCTCTTCGGCTGCTTCACCTTCTCGAGCAGGCAATCCTCCAGCACCAGCAAATCAATGTCGGTGCGCATGAAGCAGCGATAGGCATCCTGCGGCGTGTTGACGATCGGCTCGCCGCGCACGTTGAACGAGGTGTTGACCAGCACCGGGCAGCCGGTCTCGGCCTCGAAGGCGCGCAGGATGGCGTGGAATTCCGGCTGGTCGGCCGCGTTCACCGTCTGCACCCGCGCGCTGTAGTCGACATGGGTGATGGCCGGCAGCGTGGATCGGACCTTGTTGACCTCGGGGATCATGTCGGCGACGCCCTGGCGGAACGCCGCCAGATCGAACGGCTGGCGCAGATCCTCGCGCACCGGCGCCACCAGCAGCATGTAGGGGCTCTCGCCCGTCATCTCGAAGAAGTCGCCGACGCGCTCGCTCAGCACCGCTGGCGCGAAGGGCCGGAACGACTCCCGGTACTTCACCTTGAGATTGACCTTGGACTGCATGTCGGCGCCGCGCGGATCGGCCAGGATCGAGCGCGCGCCGAGCGAGCGCGGGCCGAACTCCATGCGTCCGCTCACCAGGCCCACCACCTTGCCCGACGCCAGCGCCTGGGCGATGGCCTCGGCGCGCTCGGCGCGATCCGTGATGCGCGTGTAGGGATAGCCGGCGCGATCGAGGAAGGCGCGGACCTGGGCGCTGGAATAGTGCGGGCCGAGATAGCTGCCGTGCTGGCTGTCGCGACCCGACGCCGATCGCTCACGCTTCAGCCCGAGCCCCATGTGCGCGGCATAGAGCGCCGCGCCCAGCGCGCCGCCGGCATCGCCCGCCGCCGGCTGGATCCACAGGCCCTCGGTCACGCCGGAGCGCAGGATCTTGCCGTTGCCGACGCAGTTCAACGCGACGCCGCCCGCCATGCAGAGATTGCGCTCGCCGGTGAGGCTCAGCGCCGTGCGCGCGAGTCTCAGCATGATCTCCTCGGTGACGGCCTGGATCGAGGCCGCGACGTCCATGTGGAACAGCGCGATCCGGCTCTCGGCCTCGCGCGGCGGCGCGCCGAACAGGGCGTGCATCTTCTCGCCCGCCATCGCCGCGCCATCCATGAAGGCGAAGTAGTCGAGATCGAGGGCGAAGGAGCCGTCTTCCTTGATGTCTATGAGGTGCTTCCGGATCAGGTCGGCGAAGCGCGGCTCGCCGTAGGGCGCGAGCCCCATCAGCTTGTACTCGCCGGAGTTCACCCGGAAGCCACAATACTGGGTGATGGCGCTGTAGAGCAGGCCGAGAGAATGCGGATAGCGGATCTCGCGCAAGAGCTCGACCCTGTTGTCCTTGCCGTGACCGATGGTGAGGGTGGCGTGCTCGCCGACGCCATCGATGGTGAGGATGGCGGCGCTGGCGAAGGGCGAGGGATAGAACGCCGAGGCGGCGTGCGAGATGTGATGGTCGACGTAAGCGACCGGCCGGCGCGTGCCGAGCGCGCCCTCGATCAGCTCGCCGACCCGGAGCTTCTCGCCCAGCACCGAGCGCATCGCCGCCTTGAATGGTTCGCGGCCGCGCGGCGCCACGGCGGCGAAGTTGCGCAGCACGCGGTCCAGCGTCAGCCAGGGATTGTCGTAATAGGCGACCAGCGCGAGGTCGGCCGGCTCGATGAAGGCCTCGCCCAGGCAGTAATTGACGGCATTGTTCGGGAAGCGGCGGTCGTGCTTCCTGCGCGTAAAGCGCTCCTCCTGGGCGGCCGCGACGATCGCACCGCCCTTCACGATGGCGGCCGCCGAATCGTGATAGAGGCCGGAAATCCCCAGGATGTACGGTTCGCTCACGGCGCCTTTCCTGCCTGTCCTGATCGTGCCTGTCCTGAGCCTGCCGAGGGATCCTGCCCGCCCGACGGCGAGGTCATGCATGGACCGCGGGCGTCTCGCCCGCTCATGGAAATTGATGAGCGGGCGAGACGCCCGCGGTCCACATGAGTCATGGCCCTTCCGCCCCGAATGACGGAGCGCTTCCCCTCTCTCCGGCCAGCAGCGGCCGCAGGGTGCCGGCAAGCGACTGGGCTATCGCGCGATGGCCTGCCGGGGTCAAGTGCACGTCCTTCCTGAAGCGGAAGCCACGCCTCGTCTCGAGGTCGTAGGCATGCAGGTCGTCGAGCGGATCATGCAGGATGAAATCGCCCTCGGCCGCCAGCTCGGCGAAGCGCCGGCGGTAGGCGCTGGCGTCTGCCGTGCCCTCGACGTGCTGGTAGAGCGGCAGCGGCATCAGCACGACGGGCTGCGGGATCGCCGCGCGCCAGGCCAGCAGGATGGCCCGCATCAGCCGCCATGCCGGGTCGTCGGCACTGTCGTACTCGGGCGTCGGCTGGTAGCGGATCAACTGCTGCACCACGCCCTGCAGGCCGACCGAGCGGACCAGCCGGCGCAGCGCCGGGAAGCGGCCGCCGCGGTCGACCGAGTCGTCGCCTTCGAGCTCGCGCGCCGTCACCGGCTCGCGCGGCACCGGGTCGTGATGGCGCACAAGCCTGTCGCCCTCGAGCTCGAAATAGGGTTTGGGCAGGCGCCCGCTTCCGGTATCGCTTGCATCGGCAGGCCCGGCGGCGGGTGCGAGCTCGAAGTAGGGCTTGGGCAGGAACTCGACTCCGCCGTCGTCGGTCTGCGAGGGACGCCAGGGGCTGGTGATGCGACGGATGTTCTCGACCAGCACGGCCAGCACGACGGCGCTGCACGGCGCGCCCTCGGCCAGCTTCCGATAGCAGACGAACTGCGCATCGGTGCCGCTGCCCGGCAGGCCGAAATTGTGCACCTCGACGGGCGCCAGCAGGTTCTCCAGCACGTCGCTGTAGCGGCTGCCGTTGGAGACGCCGTCGCCCGCGGTGAACGAGTCGCCGAACACCAGGATGCGCGGCGCCGGATCGTCGCGCTCGAACTCGCGGTCGCTGCGGAAGCCCTGCCCGTTGGTGCGCACCAGGTAGCCGCCATCGGGGCTGGCGACGCGCGTCTTGAGATGGGGCACGAAGCGATAGCCGATGTCGGGATCGTATTCGAACAGGGTCGTCATCGTGCGCGGGCCGGCGCTCACTGTGGTGGCTGACGCCGCGGCGGGCAATCAGCGAGATCGTTCCGGGTCACCTGTCGACGGGGATCAGCTTGCCGCCCGCCCAGAACCAGCGGCCATCCGGGTTCGTGAGCCTGTCGACGAGGCTGGACCCGAACGTGCCGCGCACCCACGGTTCGTCATAGCCGAGAGCCCGCAGGACCGTCGGAAACAGCTCGAAGTGGCTGGCCTTGTCGAAATTCATGATCGCTCCCTCAGCCAGTCTTTGGCGCCACTCAGTATCGCTGGTCAGCGCAAAGAGCGGAACGATCGCTTCGCTTGTTTCCGCCGCTTTCCCGGTGTTGCAATGAGACATCCCGGTCGCCGACAGGGACTGGCCATGGTCCGAAGTGTAGAGAACGAGAGTCTTCTCCGGGATCCCCGGCGTCAGAATGGCTTGGAAGAAGTGATCGACGGACCAGCGGATGGCGTTCTTGTAATAGGCGATCGAGGTCGGACGATCCGCCAGGGAGAAGGCTGGCCCCCCTGTCGGGAACAGCGCGAACTCCGGCGGGTACGCCTTGTCGTACGGAACGTGCACGCCATACTTGTCCGCCAGGATAAACAGGCGACCCGGTCGCCTCAGGAGGTCGAGCAAGGTGGAGGCAACGATCTCGTCGCGGCCGTAGGGAGGCGCACTGTCGACGACAACCCGAAGATCGACGTGGCTCGCCTCGGTTGCGGTCATGCCGCTATCGTAGCGGTGGGCCGTGCCCTGGGCATCGATGTGTGCGGTCTCGAAGCCGGCGTGCCGCGCGAACTGCCATAGCGCACTGCGCGTCCTGATGGTCTTCCAGGAATGTTGCAGATCCTGCAGGCGCGCTCCGAAGCGGAGGATCAGGCGCGCCTGGGTGGAGCAATTCGCGCCGGAACTCGCCAAGCCGAAATTCTCCAGCTCAACCGCCCTGGACAACAGAAACGGCGTGGTTCCGACCTGGGGATCATTGAGCGAGATGTAGTCGCCACGGATGCTCTCGTCGACGATCAAGACGATCTTGTCGAAGGGGCTGCGAAGCGGTCCGTCGTAGCGGACCTGTTCGAGAGGTTGATCGGCGCTCTCGACGATCGACTTGTAGACGTTGATGTACGAAGTGACGGGCGAGGGGAAGGCTGTGGTATGGCCGTCCGAGCGGACGAGGATCGCGCCGACCGCAAAAAATGCCATCGTCGTCACGATGACGGCCAGCGGGCCAGCCGAAGCGGGCGGCTTCCAGCAGAATATCACGGCGGATGCCATGACCGCGGCGATGCTGGGCAGGGCGGCGGCGGCGTAGGCGCTGAACGTGCCGCGAAACCCGACGTGCAGATTGCCGATCATCGTGGCGGTGGTTTCGTAGTTGGGGAATTGGCCGGCAACGGCATAGAGAGCGAGGTCGTAGGCGATTCCGCCGAGGAGAAGCGCGCTCAGCACGTATCGGGCGATGGCGACCGTGAGAAAGGGGACTGCAAACACGGCCGCCACGATGATGACCTGTGCCAGCAGATAGGCACCGAGCGCGATCCGGGACCGCTCGAACAGGTTCGCGGCCTGCTCCGCAACCGGCAGGTACCAGCCACTCGCCGCCGAAACGAGCCAGCCCGGCAAGGCCG
>NZ_JBFWZI010000244.1:5349-8667 GCF_050185545.1 Reyranella sp.
ATGATGACCTGTGCCAGCAGATAGGCACCGAGCGCGATCCGGGACCGCTCGAACAGGTTCGCGGCCTGCTCCGCAACCGGCAGGTACCAGCCACTCGCCGCCGAAACGAGCCAGCCCGGCAAGGCCGCCGAGGTCGCGGTGGTCCTTGGCCCCCTGGCGGGCGGGCTCCGTCGCCTGGGCAGGGGCCGACAAGGCGTAATCGAATACCCGATGAGAACGCGGCTGCACGGCCATTGGCAGGATGATCGGCAACCGGCATCTCCCCCGGCTCTATCGCGCACTCGCCGAGTGTCGCGAGGACAAGTGTCGCGGGGTTCGGCGTTGCCGCCACGACACGGTCGCCTGCGACGGCACCAAGCGCCCGGCAATCCGCTGCCGACGGCAGGGCAGCCGGGTCGAGGGCGACTTCTTGGACGTTACTTGGGCGCCAGCACCATGATCATCTGCCGGCCTTCCATGCGCGGCATCGACTCGATCTTGGTGAGCGGGTCCATCTCGCCGCGGACGCGGTTCAGCACCTGCAGGCCGAGCTCGGCGTGGACCATCTCGCGGCCGCGGAAGCGCAGGGTCACCTTGACCTTGTCGCCTTCCTCGATGAACCGCTTCATGGCGCGCATCTTCACTTCGTAATCGTGGTCGTCGATGTTCGGGCGCATCTTGATCTCTTTGACCTCGATGACCTTCTGGTGCTTGCGCGCCTCGTGCGCCTTCTTCTGCGCTTCGTACTTGTATTTGCCGTAGTCGGAAATCTTGGCGACCGGCGGGGACGCGTTGGGCGAGATCTCGATCAGGTCGAGACTGGCCTCCTCGGCCATTTCAATCGCCTCGCGGGTGCTGACGACGCCGACCATCTCGCCATTCTCGTCGATCAGTCGGACTTGCGGCGCTCTGATCTCGCCGTTGACGCGCGGACCCTCGCGGGTGGGCGCGGTCTGCTGGGCAGGTCTTGCTATGGCTTCCTTCTCCTTCGTAAGAGCCCCGGGACAGGGCGGGTATCGAGACCACGACCGCCCTAAAAGGGCGGCCGGGCCTCCTCAGAAAGTTTAGTGACGGCGGCCCCGAGTTCAAGGACCTCTTGCTTTTCCGAGCCGAGGCGGCGGATCGCCACCGTGCGGCCGTCCATGTCGCGCCGGCCGACCGCCAGGATCAGCGGCACGTGGGCCAGAGAATGCTCGCGGACCTTGTAGTTGATCTTCTCGTTGCGCAGGTCCGTCTCGACCCGCAACCCGGCGGCGCGCAGCGCGTCGGCGACCTCGTTGGCATAGCTGTCGGCGTCGTTGACGATCGTGGCCACCACCGCTTGCGTCGGCGTCATCCAGAGCGGGAAGCGGCCGGCATAGTTCTCGACCAGGATGCCGATCATGCGCTCGAAGCTGCCAAAGATGGCGCGGTGCAGCATGACGGGCCGCCTGCGCGAGCCATCCTCGGCGACGTAGCTCGCGTCGAGCCGGTCAGGCAGCACGAAATCGACCTGCAGGGTGCCGCACTGCCAGTCGCGGCCGATCGCATCGCGCAACACGAACTCCAGCTTGGGACCGTAGAACGCCCCTTCACCCGGATTGAGGATGAGGTCGAGGCCGGCCGCCTTCGACGCCGAGCGCAGCGCGCCCTCGGCCTGGTCCCACACCGCGTCGGAGCCCGCGCGTACCGGCGGCCGGTCGGAGAACTTCACGAAGTAATCGGGGAAACCCAGGTCCCTGTAGATCGAGCCCAGCAGATTGCAGAAGCGGATCGTCTCGCTTTCGATCTGCTCCTCGCTGCAGAAGATGTGGGCGTCGTCCTGCGTGAAGTTGCGCACCCGCAGGATGCCGTGCAGCGCGCCCGACGGCTCGAAGCGATGGCACGAGCCGAACTCGGCGAGGCGCAGCGGCAGCTCGCGGTAGCTGCGCAGACCCTGGTTGAAGATCTGGACATGGCACGGGCAGTTCATCGGCTTCAGCGCGAAGATGCGCTTGGCCGGATCGTCGAAGAACTCGCGCAGCCCTTCCTCGTTCTCGCTGAGATACATGTTCTCGCGGAACTTCTCCCAGTGGCCCGACTCCTCCCACAGCTTGCGATCGACCAGCTGGGGCGTCTTCACTTCGTGGTAGCCGCCGGCCTCGAGCCTGCGGCGGATGTAGCTCTCGAGCGTGCGCCACAGCGTCCAGCCCTTGGGATGCCAGAACACCATGCCGGCCGCTTCCTCCTGCTGGTGGAAGAGGCCCATCTCGCGGCCGATCCGGCGATGGTCGCGCTTCTCGGCTTCCTCGATGCGGTGCAGGTATTCCTTCAGCTCCTTGTCGGAGAAGAAGATCGTGCCGTAGACACGCTGCAGCTGGGCGTTGCTGGCGTCGCCGCGCCAGTAGGCGCCCGACACCTTCGTGAGCTTGAACGCCTTGCCGAGCTTGCCTGTCGAGGGCAGGTGCGGGCCGAGGCACATGTCGAGCCAGCTGCCCTGCCGGTAGACCGAGATCTCCTCGTCCTTCGGCAGCTCGTCGGCCCACTCGGCCTTGAAGCTCTCGCCGTGCTTCTTGAAATAGTCCTTGATCTTCGCACGGTCCCAGACCTCGCGCTCGATCGGCAGGTTGCGGTCGACGATCTCGGCCATGCGCTGCTCGATGGCGGCAAAGTCCTCCGGCGAGAACGGCTGGTCGCGCACGAAGTCGTAGTAGAACCCGTCGTCCGTCGCCGGACCGAACGTGATCTGCGTGCCGGGGTAGAGCTCCTGGACGGCCTGCGCCAGCACGTGCGCCGCGTCGTGGCGCAGGAGCGCGAGCGCTTCGGGGTCGCGCGCTGTCACGATGCCGATCCTGGCGTCGCGGTCGACGACATGGGCGAGGTCGACCATCTTGCCGTCGACGCGCAGCGCCAGCGCCGCCTTGGCGAGCCCGGGGCCGATCGCGGCCGCGATGTCGGCGCCGTTGACCGGCTTGTCGAACGATCGGACGGATCCGTCGGGCAGGGAAATATTGATCATGGCAATCACCACACGAGAAGAATTCGAACACGGCTCCACGACCGACAGAGGCTGTCGGTCGAGCGAGGCCGGGAGGCGGCACGAGTGCGCGCGCCCGGCCGGATCAAGTTCGGTCGGTGGTGATGATGGGAGCGGTGTAGAACCGGCGTTCCATGGCGCTGGAGATAATTGCGGCAGCCGGCGGAGTCAAGTTACCAGCCCTCTTCGCCACGCTGCGCGTGGGGAGGCGTCGGCGTCTTACGCCGACCTGCCTCCGCCGAAGCGAAGCCGCTTCGGCGCGCAGGCAGGCGGAGGGGTCATGGTTTCTTCCGGACCGCGGGCGTCCCCCACGAGCCATTACACCCACCCCAGCCGGCGGGCAC
>NZ_JBFWZI010000244.1:8677-9087 GCF_050185545.1 Reyranella sp.
ATGACCATGAACATGAGCGGGCGGGACGCCCGCGGCCCGCATGAGCCATGACCCCTCCGCCTGCCTGCTGCGAAGCCGAAGCGGCTTCGCTTCGGCGGAGGCAGGCCCCGTATGACGGGGCACCTCCCCACTGCGTGGGGAGGACAATGATCTCACCCACCTGCCAGCCGCTCATACAGCGCCAGCAGGCGCTGGTTGGAGGCCGGCAGGGCGTAGAGTCCGCGTACGTGCTCCTGGGCGGCGCGCGCCAGCTCGGCGCGGCGCTCGAGCGACAGCGACAGCGCGCCATTCAGCGCCTCGGCCAGCGCCGAGGCATCGCCCGAGGCGGCCAGCCACCCGGTGACGCCGGCGCGCACCGTCTCGGCGGCGCCGCCGCCGTCCTCGGCCACCACCGGCCGGCCCATCGCCTG
>NZ_JBFWZI010000245.1:0-8996 GCF_050185545.1 Reyranella sp.
AGGCCTAGCAGGACCAGCACCAGGCCGATGCCGCCCAGCACGGCCAGCAACCACCACGGCAGCAGCGGGTCGAAGACGACGGAAACAGCAGAGGTCGTGTTCACGGCCCACACCTCTCAGTCACTGCGCGGCTGAGCAACCCAAAATCCTCATGCTGAGGAGCGAGCGAAGCTCGCGTCTCGAAGCATGGGCAACCGGTACCGTGCCTGATCCCCATCCTTCGAGACGCGCCCTTTGAGCGCTCCTCGGGATGAGGTGTTGCTGGTCGAGTCAGGTCACTAAGCATCGGCCAACCAACTCAAAGGTCCGCACACGCCCGTCACCGACCCTCGCGCCACCAGGCGCTGCCGATGGCCATCAGGAAGGCGAGTGCCACCAGGATACCCGGCAGCAGCGGCAACTGGTTGATGCCGGCGACGGTGTAGCCTTCGTTGCGGCGCAGGCCGATCCAGTCCGAGCCGCCGGCGGCGCGGCCGGGCCGCACCGAGCGGATGTCGGGGTCGGCTGTGTCGGCGAGCCACAGCAGCGTGCCGCCCGAGGCGTCGACCAGCGGCTTGAGCCTGGCGTCGGTGGCGCGCACGTCGGAGAATTCCAGCGGGTCGGGATTGCCGACCGCGGCGACGGTGCGCAGCGTGCCGTCGTCGAAGCGGTAGAGGCCGGGCTTGTCGACGTCGACCACGGCGAGGCCCACGCCGGGGCTCGCCTGGTTCAAGGCGAGCGTGCGGGTCGAGCCGTCGGGCGCGGTCATCGTCACCGGCGGGAAGGTGGTCGCCAGCGTGCGGCGCCGGACCTCGATGCGACCGCCGACCGAGGTGGCGCGCAGCGCCTCCTCCTCGAGGTCGGGCTCCTTCATCAGCCAGTGGGCGACACGGCGCACCAGCTCGGGCTGCGGCCCGCCGCCGTCGATGCCGCGGTTCCACAGCCACAGATGATCCGATAGGAGCTGCGCCACGCGACCTTCGCCGACGCGATCGAGCACGATCAGCGGCTGGTCATCCGCGCCGGAGAGGATGGTGTTGCCGCGCTCGGTGCGCGAGGTGACCAGGCGGAACCAGCGGCCCCAGTCGGGCTCCTTCCCGGCGTCGCCGGCCTGCGGCAGGTTGGCGGCGACGGGATGGCGCTGGCCGACCTCGCTGACCTTGGGCTTGAAGGGCGCTTCGACCACCTGCCCGAGCGGCGCCGCCGGCAGCACGCCGCCGATCGGCGTGCGGTAGAGGGAACGATCGGTGGCGAACACCGGCCCGACCGAGACCAGCAGTGCGCCGCCCGCCTTCACGTACTCGGCGATGTTGCGGAAGTATTCGCGCGTGATCAGGCCGCCGGTTTCGTAGCGGTCGAAGATGATGAGATCGAATTCCTTGAGCTTCTGCTCGAACAGCTCCTTCATCGGGAAGGGGATCAGGCTGAGCTCGCGCACCGGCACAATGTCTTCCTTCGACGGCGTGCGCAGGATGGTGAAATGCACCAGGTCGACGGCGGGATCGCTGCGCAGCAGGTTCCGCCACGCCCGCTCGCCCTGGTAGGGCTCGCCGGACACCAGCAGCACGCGCAGGCGGTCGCGCACGCCGTTGATGGTGAACAGCGCGCGGTTGTTGTCGAGCGTGAGCTCGCTGGGGCCGGCCGCGACCTCGAGCTCGACCACGTTGGCGCCGGGATTGCCGACCGTGATCGGCAGCTCGATCGACTTGCCGACCGGCACGTCGATCCGCCGCACCACCTCGCCGCCGACCGAGAGCGTCACCGGCGCGGTGCCCCCCGACGGATCCTCGATCTTGAACTTGACGGCGACCTCACGGCCGACCACGCCGAAGCGCGGCGCCTGGTCGAGCACGATCAGCCGGTCTCGCTCGTTTCTCTTGCCGGCGATCAGGGCATGCACCGGCGCACCGCCCAGCTCCGGCGGCAGGCCCCTCGCGGACTCGATGGCCGGCACGTCGTGCACCTGGCCGTCGCTCAGCAGCACCACGCCGGCCAGCCGCTCGGGCGGCACCTCGACCAGCGCCGAGCGCATCGCCTCGATCAGGCGCGTGCCGCCCGGCCGCTCGCTGCCGAGCTGGATGCGCGCCGGCGGCAGCACGACCTCGCGAATCTCGAGGCCTTCCTGCTGGCCGAGCCGGCGTTTCAGCGAGTCGCGCGCCGCCTGGACCTGGCTACGGCGCTCGCCGATCGTCATCGAATCGCTGTCGTCGATCACGATCAGGGCGACATCGGCAATCGGCTTCCTCTGCTCCTCGACAAGCGCCGGGTTGGCGAGGGCGGCCAGCACGACGGCGATTGCGCCAAGCCGCAGCAGGGCGCCGCGCGCGCCGGCGCGCAGGCTGAGCCCGACCAGCACCACGCCGAGTCCGCCCAGCGCCGCCAGCAGCCACCACGGCAATAATGGATCGAAGACGACGGATACGGCGGAAACCGTGCTCACCGCCGGAGCCTCTGCATGATGTCCTGCAGATGGACTTGGTCGTCCTTGTAGTTGCCGGTGAGCGCATGCATCACGAGGTTGACCCCGACGCGATAGGACATCTCGCGCTGGGTCTCCGCGCCCGGCGATACCGGCAGCAGGCCGCGGCCGCGCTGATCGACCGCCCAGGCGCCGGCATAGTCGTTGGCGCCGATCACGATCGTCGTGACGCCGTCATTGACGCGCCCGCCGCCCGACTCGATCCAGATCTTGCCGCCCTGCCAGCGACCCGGCATGTCCGAGAGGAGATAGAACGACTTGGTGAGCACATGGTCCGGCGGCATGGCGACGAGCGGTGGCGTCTCGATGCCGCTCAGCAGCCGCTTGAGGTCGGGATTGCCGCCGGCCGGCCGGTCGAAGCTCATCTGCTGGTCGCGCGTGTCGATGAACAGGATGCCGCCGGTGCGCAGGTAGCGATCGAGGGCCGCCGAGGCGCGCGGCGACAGCGCCGGCTGGGTCGAGGTGATCGGCCAGTAGATCAGCGGATAGAGCCTGGGCTCATCGCGCTCCAGATCGAGGCCGACCGGATCGGCGGGCTCGACCGAGGTGCGGCTGCGCAAGATCTCGCTCAAGCCCTCGAGGCCCGCCTTGCTGAGATCGTCGACTTCCTTGTCGCCGGTGATGATGTAGGCGAGGCGGATGTCGAGCGAGCCTTTGAGCGCCTGCTCCTCGCTGAGCGGCGGTGGGCCTGGCCGCGCCGGCTGGTCGGCGACACGCTGCGGCCGCGCCTGCGGCACCGGCTGCTGGGCGTCCGACGGCGGCGCCGGCGCCATGACCGCAACGACGGCCAGCACCGCCAGCGCCGCCGGAGCCGCACGACGGATGCGCACGGCGCGTCCCAGCAGGCCACGCAGCCACAGGGCGATGAAGATATCGGCCAGCAGCAACAGTAGCGCCCCGAGCAGGAACCAGCGCGACAGGTCGGTCTCGCCGCCCTCGGACAGGCGATCGGTGCTGACGCCGCCGGGCAGCACCAGCGGCTTGGGCTCGCCGACATGACCGCCGATGTTGAAGGCGACCTGGGCGTTCTCGTCACCGTAGAGGCCGGGCGGTGTCGTCGGCCTGGGCTTGAACGTCTCGATCGCATCGGCCGGCAGGATCTGGGCGCCGGCCGGCGGCGCGCCGAGTCGGCCGAAGCCGTCGAGCGTGCGCCACGGCTTCAGCGCCTTGTTGACGCCGTCGCCGGCGACGCCACGCGACAGCGTGACCAGGCGCTGCAGCATGTTCACGAACAGACCCGAGATGGCGAGATTGCTCCAGCCGGTGTTGGCCGTGGTGTGGATCAGCACGAGGTAGCCTTGTCCGCGCTTCTCGGCGGTGACCAGCGGGGTGCCGTCGGCCAGCCTCGCCCACGTCTTGTCGGCGAGATCGGGCGTCGGCTCGGCCAGCACCTGTTGCGAGATGCGCACGTCCTTCGGGATCGGGATGCCGAGGAATGGGCTGTTGGCCGGGAACTCGGCAAGCGCGCTGGGCTGGCCCCAGCTCATGACGCCGCCCAGCGCGCGGTCGCCCAGGCGCAGTCGCGTCGGCACCAGCGGATCGTTGCCGGCGGCAATGTTGGGGCCGGCGAAACGCACGGCCACACCGCCGCGCTCGATCCACTTGGCGATCTCCTCGCGATCGTTGGCCGAGGGCACGGCGCCGTCGGGCACCAGCAGCACCGCGGTGTTGCGCGTCAGCACGGTCTCGCGATCGCCGATCGTCAGGCTGACATAGGGATCGAGCGCCCGTTCGAGGAAGTAGACTTCCTGCAGGAGCGGCTGGCCGGTCGCGGTCGGGCGCTCGCCGAGGACGGCCACGGGGCGGCGGCGCGAGCGCTCGTCGAGCAGCACCGTGCTGCCGGCGCCACCCTGCGTCTCGATGTCGAGCCGCGCCACGCGGTTGCGCAGCTCGGCCGGCGCCGGCAGCGTGCCTTCGCCCTTGGTCGCCGTGGCGGCGAAGTCGAGATCGATGCGGGCGACCACGCGGCCCTGGTCGTCCGCCGCCTGGATGGCGACCTTGCGCGGGCCGTCGGCCGCCGGACGCAGCGCCTGCACCTTGAGGTCGCGCCCACCGGTGGCGGGCGGCAACAGCAGCAGCGGCGTCGTCGCCTGGTCGGGCAGCACGACCTGCAGGCCTTCGAAGCGGCGCAGCCGTTCGGTGAGCTTTGCCGCGCCTTCATCCTCCAGCCCATCGCTCAGCCACACGGCGTAGGCGCCGGGATCGACCTGCATCTGGTCGATCGTCGTGACGGCAGCGGCGCGGTCGGTCGGCCATGGCTTCGGACGGAAGGCGCGCAGCACGGTGCGCGCATCGTCGGCGCGCAAGGCGCCGCGGCGCAGGGCCGGCGCATCGATGGCTACCGGCGCCGTGCCGGCGAGGACGACCGGGCGATTGGCGCGCTCGGCGCGCTGGATCAGCCGCTCGGCATGGGTGATGCGCGTCGTCCAGCCGGGCGCCGACGACCAGCCATCGTCGATCACCAGCAGCAGCGGGCCGCTGCCGGGCAGGTCGGCCTGCGGGTTGAGGACCGGCCGGGCCATCGCCAGGATCAGCGCCGTCGCCAGCAACAGCCGCAGCAGCAGCAGCCACCACGGCATCTTCATCGGCGTCTGCTCGGAAGGCTCCAGGCCGATCAGCAGGCGGATCGCCGGGAAGCGCACGAGCTTGGGCAGCGGCGGGATCAGCCGCAGCAGCCAGTAGATCACCGGCAACGCCAGCAGGAGCGCCAGCATTCCCGGAGCAGCAAAGGCGAAGGCGCCGAGACTCAGCATGACACGCGCCCCAGCGTGTCATCCTGAGCGAAGCGAAGGATCTCATGCCGGTTGCGCGCGGCGATGAGGTCCTTCGCTAACGGCGCTTGCTGCGCAAGCGCCTTGCTCAGGACGACATGAATCTTTTCGTCAGCGATCTTCATCACCATCACGCCGCCGTCAGCCGACGCAGGTCAGCCATGGCCATGTAAAGGGAGAGCAGCACCGTCTGCGCCGGCTTGTCGGTGCGATGAAGGTGCACGGTCCAGTTGGACGGCCGGGCCAGGCGCTGCAGGCCTTCGCGCTGCGCGGCCAGCCGCGCGCCGTAAGCCGTGCGCACCGTCTCGACGCGCCGGATCGTGTGCTGGCCTTCGGCCTCGAGCCCTTCGAACTTCACGTGACCGTCGAACGGCAGGTCCTCTTCCGCCGGATCGAGCACCTGCACGATATGGCCGCGCACACCGCCGCTAGCGTAGTGGCGCACCACCTCCTCGATCTTGTCCAGGGGATCGAGCCAGTCGGACACCAGCACGACAGTGCCATGCGCCGGCAGCGGCACCAGCGGCGGCAGGCTGGGCGGCGGACGGCTCGTATTGCGGGTCTCGTCGTACAGGGTCTCGGCGATGCGTCGCACGGCGATGCGTCCCGAGATCGGCCGCATGCCCGAGCCGAGCACGGCCACGCGCTCGCCGGCATCGCTGAGCAGGCTTGCCAGCGCGAGGGTGATCAGCTCGGCGCGCAGCGCCTTGGTGTCGCTGTTGCGCAGCGAAGCGTACTGCATGGAGGGCGAGGCGTCGCGCCACAGCCAGACGCTCGCCGCCGCCTCCCATTCGGTCTCGCGCACGAACAGGTGGCGGCTGCGCGCGCTCTGGCGCCAATCGATCTGGCTCGCGCTGTCACCGTCGCGATAGGGCCGGTACTGCCAGAAGGCGTCGCCCTGGCCGACCCGTCGCCGGCCGTGCACGCCCTGGATCACGGTCGCGGCGACGCGATCGGCCGCCACCATCAGGGCCGGCAGCGTTCCGGCGAGCTCGAGCGACCGGTTGAGGGTTGAAGCAGAGGCCATTTAACCCAGGCGTGCACACATCTGGCTGATCACCGTCTCGACCGTGATGCCCTCGGCGCGCGCCGAGAAATTCACCGCCATGCGATGGCGCAGGATCGGTCCGGCCAGCGCCACGACATCGTCGACCGAGGGCGCGAGACGGCCCTGGATGATGGCACGGGCGCGGCAGGCCAGCATGAAGGCCTGGCTGGCGCGCGGGCCGGGACCCCAGGCGACGCGCTGGCGCACGATGTCGAGGTCGCTCGATTCGGGGCGGCCGGCGCGCACCAGCTTCAGGATGGCATCGACCACGCTCTCGCCGATCGGCAGGCGGCGCACCAGGGTTTGCGCCGCCATCAGGTCGGCGGGCGTCAGCGCCTGCGTGGTCGTCGGCGCGCTGGCGCCGGTCGTGCCGATCATGATCTGACGTTCCGCGGCCTCGTCGGGATAGCCCACGTCGACCTGCAGCAAGAAGCGGTCCAGCTGGGCTTCCGGCAGCGGATAGGTGCCTTCTTGCTCCAGCGGATTCTGGGTGGCGAGCACGTGGAACGGCTCCGGCAGGTCGTAGCGTTTGCCGGCCACGGTGACGTGCTTCTCCTGCATGCTCTGCAGCAGCGCCGACTGGGTGCGCGGGCTGGCGCGGTTGATTTCGTCAGCCATCAGGAGCTGGGCGAACACCGGGCCCTCGATGAAGCGGAAGGAGCGGCGGCCGGCGTCGGTCTCCTCCAGCACCTCGGAGCCCAGGATGTCGGCCGGCATCAGGTCGGGCGTGAACTGGATGCGCTTGGCATCCATGCCCAGCACGACGCCCAGCGTCTCGACCAGCTTGGTCTTGGCGAGGCCGGGCACGCCGATCAGCAACAGGTGGCCACCGGACAGGAGTGACACCAGGGTTTGATCGATGACATCCTGCTGGCCATAAATGACCTTGCCGATGGCAGCGCGGGCTGCGCGCAGCTGTCCCCCCAGGCGTTCGATGTCGGCCAGGGCGGCGAGGGCGTCGGCGTCGGTCGCAGTGGAAGTATCGGGAGCCACTTGGGCACTCCTGTGATCGAGGGGGATTGGATGTCAGGGAAGCCCAGAATTGAGGCCGGAACAAGGGCATGACAGTTGACGAAATCGTGCAGCGGGTACGCGAACGCAGTCACCGTTTGGCATCCGGTTTGCCAGTCGAACTCCCTCCGCTCGGCAGCGACTTCTCGCTGAACGGGGTGGTGCCGAAACCGACCAACTTTCGACCGGCCGCCGTGCTGGTGCCGATCATTCGCCGGGAACCTGCGCTGACCGTGCTCCTGACCCAGCGGACCGACGACATGCCGAGCCACGCCGGCCAGATCGCCTTTCCCGGCGGCCGGCCACAGGCCGGTGACACCGATTCCGTCGATACCGCCCTGCGCGAGGCCGAGGAGGAAGTGGGGCTGGCGCGACAGTTTGTCGAGGTCATCGGTTCGGTCGACCACTACCGGACCGGCACCGGCTACGACATCACCCCGGTGGTCGGGCTGGTGACGCCGGGCTTCACCACCCGCGCCGACCCGCGCGAGGTGGCTGACGTCTTCGAGGTGCCGCTGGCGTTCTTCCTCGACGAGAAGAACCATCGTATCGACAGCCGCGTCTGGCAGGGCCGCGAGCGGCGCTATTACGCCATGCCGTACGGTGAACGCTACATTTGGGGCGCCACTGCCGGTATGCTGAAAAATCTGCAGTACGTGCTGTCCGCTGTCGACTGACCCGGTCGAAGGGATGGCCGCGGAGTCCGCGCCATGCGCATCGTCCTTCTGGTGCTGTTGCTGGTGTTGGCGCCGACCGCCGCCTTCTTCGTGTGGGCCTGGGCGGTCAAGATCAAGGAGCAGCGCAAGCTCGCCGGCACCTTGCCGTCCTGGCAGGACCTGCCGATCACCTGGCTCGCCATTGCCGGCCTGCTCTGCACGATCGTGGGCTTCATCGTCATGTTCTTCACCCAGGACCAGGGCTATGGCGGCCTGTTCGCATCGTAAGAAGGATTCGCGCGTGGGTGCCTCTCACCTTTGCATTCCTCCCCCGTCACAGGGGGTGGGTGCCCCCGAACGGGGGCGGAGGGGGAAGGCCTCGGTCGTGATTCATCCGATTCCGACGTCGAAATCAGAGAGACCTCGTTTGAGGCCTACCCCCTCCGACCCTGCGGGCCACCTCCCCCGTAAGACGGGGGAGGCGAGTCTTGGGCAATGATCGAAGTCGGCGACACCCTCCACGCCCCCTGGATGGACGCCCCCGCCGTGCGCCGCCTGCTCGCGGCGCTGGCGCAGGGCGGCGTCGGCGCGCGCTTCGTCGGCGGTTGCGTGCGCGACACCTTGCTCGGCCGGGCGATCGGCGACATCGACCTCGCTGTCGACAAACCGCCTGATGTGGTCGTGCAGGCGCTCGAGGCGGCGGCGATCAAGGTCGTGCCGACCGGCATCAAGCACGGCACGGTGACCGCGGTAATCGAGCGCCGGCCGTTCGAGCTCACGACGCTGCGCCGCGACGTCGAGACCGACGGCCGGCGCGCCATCGTCGCCTTCACCGACGACTGGTTCGTCGATGCCAGCCGGCGCGACTTCACGTTCAACGCGCTCTACGCCGCGCCCGACGGAACGCTGTTCGATCCGTTCGACGGGCGTGCCGACCTCGCCGCCGGCCGCGTGCGCTTCATCGGTGATGCCGACCGCCGCATCGAGGAGGATCGTCTGCGCGTCCTGCGCTTCTTCCGCTTCTACGCCTGGTTCGGCCGCCCTCCGCTCGA
>NZ_JBFWZI010000246.1:0-8989 GCF_050185545.1 Reyranella sp.
AAGGGCTGGCGGTACTGGCCGAGATTGACGTGGGTCGGATGCTCGACCCAGTACTTCTGCAGGTCGACGACGATCTGCTTCTGCTTCGCCGGATCGGTCTCCTTGGCGAACTGGTCGCGCAGCTTCTCGATCGTCTGGTCGCACGGCCAGCCAAACATCGCCTTGTCGCACGAGGCGTTGAAGAAGCCGGCCATCACCGGGTTGAAGATGTCGGCGGCGGCCCAGCCGGTGATGAAGGCGTTCCAGCCGCCCTTGTCCGGCGGCTCCTTCTTGGTGCGCCGGCCGACCAGGGTCTGCCAGTCCATCGACTGCATCTCGACTTTGAAGCCCGCCGCCTCCATCTGCTGCTTGGCGACCGGCGCCATGTTGGTCAGCACGCCGAGGTCGGTCGACTGCATCAGCACGACCGGCGTGCCGTCGTAGCCGGCCTCCTTCAGGATCGCGCGGGCCTTGGCCGCATCCTGGTTGAGGATGCCCTGCATGCCCTCCTCGGTGGCCAGCGGCGTGCCGCAGACGAACATCGGCTTGCACACCTGGTAGTAGTTGGGATCGCCGATGGTGGCCTCGAGGAACGGCTTCTGGCCGAACGCCACCGAGGCGGCGTAGCGGATCTTCGGGTTGTCGAACGGCTTGTGCAGCGTGTTGAAGCGGAACGCGTACTGGTTGCCGAGCTTGTTGTAGTTGAACAGCTTGATGTTCTTGTCCTTGGCGAACAGCGGCAGCATGTCGAGGCTGGGCGCTTCCAGCATGTCGATCTCGCCGTTCTGCAGGGCGCCGACCTGGGTCTGCACGTCCGGGATCCACACCCATTCGATGCGGTCGACCTTGGCGAGCTTGGCGCCGGCCAGGCCCGACGGCGGCTCGGCGCGCGGCTTGTAGGTCGGGTTCTTCAGGAACACCACCTTCTCGCCCGGCTTCCACTCCTTGGCGATGAACAGGAACGGGCCCGAGCCGATCACGTCCTCGACCTTGATCTGGGTGAAGGGATCGGTGTCGGCCGTCTTCTTGGGCATCATGAAGGCGACGTTCGACGACGGCTTGGCGAGCGACTGCAGCACCAGGCCGTAGGGCTCCTTCATCTTCATCCTGAAGGTCCGCCCATCGACCGTCTCGAAGCCGGCGACCGAGGCCATCATCTTCTGGCCCATCGAATCGCGCGCACCCCAGCGCTTGATCGAGGCGATGCAATCCTCGCCAGTCACCGGCTTGCCGTCCGACCACACCAGCCCCTCGCGCAGGGTGAAGGTCCAGGTGAGCTTGTCGTCCGACACGCTCCACTTGTCGACCATCTGCGGCTTGACCTCGTAATTCTCGTCGAGCGCGAACAGCACGTCCCACACCATGTAGCCGAAGGCGCGCTGGACGTAGGCGGTGGTCCAGATCGGATCGACGATCTTGAGGTCCGAGTTCATCACCGCCTTGAGCGTGGTCTGCGCGCTTGCCGGAGCCGTCGCTCCGCCGAACGTCGCACAGGCGCTGGCCAGCACGGCGAGCGCGGTCATCGATTTCCTGAATTGAAGCATGGCTTGCCCCCTTACCCCGTCACCGAAGCAAAAATCGAGCCTCCCCCCGGCCGATAGTAGAAGCCGGCCGAGGGAAGCGGGCAAGACCGTTCGCACGTCAAATCTTGCGGATCGCGCCTGACCGTCGGCAGGCGGTGGTTCAGGCGGCCCTGGCCGCCTGGCTCATCACGCCCCGGGCGACGACCTCGCCGAAGCGCGCCGTGCCGAGCGGCCCGCCGATATCGGGCGTGCGCGTGGCGGGGTCGGCCAGTGCCTGGTCGACGGCCCGGTTGATCGCAACGGCCGCATTGCCGAGGGCGTTGTTGCGATGTCGGGCGCCGAGCCAGTCGAGCAGCATGGCGGAGGACAGGATCAGCGACACCGGGTTGGCGCGATCGCGGCCGGCGATGTCGGGCGCCGAGCCGTGCTGGGCCTGGGCGACGGCGTAACCGGCACCGGCGTTGAGGCTGCCGCCGAGGCCCAGGCTGCCCGACAGCTCGGACGCCTCGTCGGACAGGATGTCGCCGAACATGTTGGTGGTGACGATGACGTCGAAGCGCTGGGCGTCGCGCACCAGGATCGCGGCGGCGGCGTCGACGATCAGCTCGTCGAGCTCGATGTCGGGGAACTCGGCCGCCACCTTGCGCACCTCGCGCAGGAACAGCCCGTCCGTCACTTTCAGCACGTTGGCCTTGTGCACGGCGGTGACCTTCTTGCGCCGCCCGCGTGCCAGCTCGAAGGCGGTCCGCGTCACGCGTTCGCAGGCCTGCGCGGTGATCTTGCGCACCGAAAGCGCCATGTCCGGCGTCGGCATGAACTCGCCGGTGCCGGCGAACATGTTGCGATCGGCGTAGAAGCCCTCGGTGTTCTCGCGCACGATGATCAGGTCCATCGGCGTGTGCGACAGCGACAGGCCGGGCCGCGAGCGGCACGGGCGGATGTTGGCGTAGAGATCGAGCCCGATGCGGAACTCGGCCGACTGGTTGATGCCGCCCTCGGCGCGCATCGGGTAGTCGAAGGTCGACACCGGCCCCAGGATGGCGCCGTCGACGGCGCGGGCGCGCTCCATCACGGCGGGCGGCAAGGTGGTGCCCTGCGTTTTCAGCGTGCCGAGCCCGATCTCGTGAATCTCGTAGCGAATGTCGAGGCCGAAGGCCTCGTTGGCCGCCCGCAGGACGTTCAGTGTGGCAGCGGTGATCTCCGGACCGATACCGTCGCCGGGCATGACCACGATGTCCATTCAAGTTCTCCCCTTGCTTCTCGCCGGACACTCCAGGCCGGTCGCCTGCCTGGGCGCCGCGTCACCCCGGTGAAGACCTGGCACGTAGTCGTATTCTGCCGCCGCGTCGCGTGCAGCGCCTGAGCGGATACGCCGACCCAGGGGTTGACGAGCGATCGGGCCGTCGCCAGATCGCGCCAGGCGTTCACCCGGCGGCCAGCGCCGGCGCCGGCTTGCCTGGAGCGGGCTTCTCCGGACCCGGCGTGCCGTCGGGTTGCGGCTGGATGGCGTCGACCGGGCCCGAGGTCTGCAGCACGACGCGCGCGCCTTCCTTGGCGAACTCGATGCCGAGTCCCGGCAAGGTGCTCATCAGGCGCTTCACCGCCTCGCGCTGGATGGCCGCGGGATTGCCGGGCTTGGCCGTGAACTTGAAGCGGACGAGGACCGCGTTCTCGACGATGTCGGCGACGCCCTGCATCTTGAAGGGCGCCAGGATCTCGTCCTTGAACTGCGGCAGCTCGGCGACTTCCATGCCGATCTTCTTGGCCGCCTTGCGCAGCTTCTCGAGGTCGGTGTCGCGCGCGAAGCGCAGGTTGAACTTGGTCGTGATCCAGTCGCGGCTGAAGTTGGTGATCTGGCCGAGCTGGCCGAACGGGATGGTGTGGACCTGCCCGTTCTGGTGGCGCAGCTTGATCGAGCGCAGGGTGAAGCCCTCGACCGTGCCCTTGGCGCGGCCGGCATCGATGTACTCGCCGACCCGGAAGGCGTCGTCCGACAGGTAGAACAGGCCGGAGACGATATCGCGCACCAGGGTCTGGCTGCCGAACGAGATGGCGATTCCGAACACCGAGGCGCCGGCGATCAGCGGCGTGATGTCGATGCCGAAATCGCCCAGCGCGATCATCACGGCGATGAGGACGATCAGCACCGCCGCCGCACGGCGGAGCAGCGGCATCATGGTGCTGATGCGCGAGGCCGGCCCGGCCGCGGCGTCGCCGTCGGCGATCGCTGCGGCCGGATCCTTGCTCTTGCGCGCCATGTAGGGGTCGGTGGCGTACTTGAACAGCTCCCAGACCACGAAGGCGATGAACAGCGTCACCGCCGCGGTGCTCGACGAGTGCGTGAGCGCGGCCCAGCCGCTCTCGTCGACCAGGCCGAGGACGCCGACCACCCAGCTCTGGGCAATCGCCACCACCACGCCGATCAGCACGGCGACCCGCACGCAGCGGGCCACGACGTCGGGCAGCTTGGGCGTGTCGCCGGCCGGCGTGCGGCCCTTCAGTTGCGAATCCAGGCGGCGCACGAAGGCCTGCATGAAGGTCTCGAACAGCAGCAGGCCGACCACCAGCTCGAGGGTCAGCGCCATCGCCTGCCCGGTATTGGGGCGACCGGAGATGGCCCCGTACGACAAGGTCACCGCGAGACCGGCGAAGAACAGCGGCGCTCCCGGGATCCAGTGTCGGCCGACCAGCCCCATTACCGGGGCCACGACTGCCAGGCCGCCGAACCATTGCCGCGCCGACTCGCGCGATCCGTACGCCATCCACAGGAAGGCCAGGAGATAGATCGCAGCCGCCATGATCTGATAGCTCGCCAGGGCGTCGGGCGACGTGCCGAGGGCGCGAAGGACCGCCATCAGCAGCCGGCCGGTCGCCATCAGCAGCAGCACCGCCGAGATGCGCCCATACATCAGGCGCGCCTCGCGGTCGCCGGCGGTACACAGGCGGGCGGCCGGCATGTCGGGCTGCAGCACGACGCGGAACAGCAGCACGAACAGGCGCCATTCCCAGATTGCCGTCAGCACAGCGACCGCGAAGCGGTCCTGCGGCGCGCCGCCGGCGAACCACGCGCCGGCGGCGGCATGGCAGACCAGCCAGACGACCAGCACGCCGAGGCCATCGAGCGCCGCCACGGCGCCGAGGCTGGCCAGCGAGTGCAAGCCGTGCTCGGGCGCGACCTTGGCCGCGAGTCGGCCGCGCACCGACGCCAGCACCTGTCGCAGCATCGCTTCGGCTGCCACCGCCACGGCGGCGATGATGCCCAGCAGCAGAAGGAAGCCGCCCGCGCCGCGGCCGCCTTGCGCGCTTCGATCGAGTCGGCCGGGAATCGACCCGAGCTGGCCCAGCATGACGGGCGTGGCACTCAGCACGGCGTCGGCCCGCTCGAAGAAGACCGTGAAGGCGTTGGGCCCTTCCTTGGGCGGCACCTTGACGATCTTCGGCCCGGGCGGCGGCTTGCTCCCCTTGCCCTTGCTGTCGGACGCCGCCGGCTTGGCGACGGGCGGCGCGGTGGCGGGCGGCGCGGCGGCGGGCGCTGTCGCGCCCTCGGCCTTGAGCTTCTCGGCAACCGAGTTGCTGATCGCGTCGACCAGGGCGTCGAACTGCTGCTGCGTCATGCCCGCCGGCAACGCCGGAGGCGTGCTCTGCGCATGCGCCGGCGCGCCAAGCAGGGCGACGAGCACCGCCACGATCAAGATCCGGATCATGTGGCCATCCACCCCCAAGTTTCGCCGGCCATGGCGATACAGCGTCGCTCCGCGCGACCCGGCGTGCAAGTCGATTGCTCGGTCCAATCGCTCCGCTGCAGCGCGCGTGCACGAGCTTTGCGCCTCGCATCCTTCCAAATCAAGCCGGGCGCTGGGTCGGGACGTCGCCTGTCGACCCGGCATCTGGCCGTGACCGGCGATCGATCGTCAGGCGCCGAGAGCCGCCAGCAGCGTGCGCCCGCTCATGTAGATCAGGAGCAGCGAGCCCACGGTCCAGAAGGTAGCCCGGACCTCGTGTATCTGCGCCGTGAAGTAGGCAGCGAAGTGCAGCAGGCGGGAGACCACGTAGCCGTAGAGCACCCACCGGGCGAGCGCCAGGGACGGCTGCGTGAGAATGAAGAGGAAGCCTGCGGCCAGGAAGAACGGCAGGTTCTCGAGGTCGTTCATCTGGATCCGGCGGATCCGCTCGACCCGCTCGTTGGGCAGCAGCTGCGCCGGATCGGGCACCGGGTTCAGGGGCGTCTTCTTGAGATCCTCGGGCGACCGGTAGCCGCCCTTGGCCTCCATCATGCGGACCACGGTCAGCCACGACATGGCGACGACCTTGAGGATCATCAGGCTGGCGGCGATGGCGTAGGTCGCGAGCAGCGGGTCGTGCAGGCCTAGCTTCTCCATTGGTCCCCCCAAGTGCTTGCCGGCCATCATGCCATGCAAAGTGATGAGGACGAACGCCGCACGCGGGCCACTCGGCCGCCTCCTGCTCCTGCCAACTGCGCTATTGCACGATGAGGCCTCCGGCCGTTCGCGCCCGGTCGGCGTCGTTCGCCGGCGCGGCGCCGTAAAGCCGGACACACTCGCAGCTGAACTGCGACGGGCTTTCGTAGCCGACGCGAAAGCCGGCCCGCGCCGCCTCCAGCCTCTCGGCGATCATCAGCCGGCGGGCTTCTGCAGGCGCAGCTGGGCGCGATAGTGCAACGGGCTGAGCCGCGTCACCGACTTGAAGTACGCATGCAGCGAGGACGGACTCATCCCCGCATGCTCGGCCAGCGCCTCCATCGTGAGCGGCTCGCGGTAGTGCGATTTGATCCAGCCGATGGCGCGCGACACCCGTGCGAGGCTGCTGTCCTGCGACGCGATGTACTGCATCAGCGCCGCCGTCGATCCCGTCAGCAGGCGATAGGATTTCCCGCTCGACCAGCGGCGCCAGGACAGGGATGTCGGCCGGCGCCTCGAGCAGGGCCAGCAGGCGGGTGAAGGCATCCAGGAGACTCGGTATCAGGCGATGCAGCGCCAGGCCCGCCGTTTCGCGGCTCGACGCCGGCATCCCCATCTCCAGGCTGAGCGCGCGCAGCGTCGCCAGGTCGAGTTTGTACTGCAGGCAAACTCTTGGTCCGCCGCGCCGACGCCAGCGGGCCGGCTATCGCGACCGGTAGAGTTCCCGGGGGCTGCGGTTGCGGCAGATATCGTCGATCTCCGCCCGCGACAGGTTGGGCGGGGCCGAGGCGATCTCGCCCTGCTCGAGCAGCTCGCAGACGCGGGCCATCTCCTCGCCGACTTCCCAGTTGCCGACCTCCGCCATGGCGAACAGACCCAGGAGGATCCAGAGCATGGGCGACCAGACGAGGCCGCGCAGCTCGTTTACAGCCCGCCGCACCCACGAGCCTTGCCCTGTCGAGACAACCTCGCCAGCCGAGCGTCCCAGGCGCCGATGGACGTCGTTCACGGCGACAACCTGGCGCAATCTCACAGGTCGGCGAGGGACGGCGAGCGTCCGACCCTCCGGGCACGCCGCGGCCGGGACTCCGAGACCCCGTTGTCGAAGCGCATGGCGGGCACGGCGACGACGGCGAGCAGCTGAGCCGCCACGAAGAGCGCAAACGCAAGGTTTTCAAGCAGAGCTTCCATCATGGCCTCCGGTCGATGTCGATGAGGCCATTCAAGCCCATGACCATGGAGCGGAGCGTCCGCGGCGCGTTACGGAATCGTGATTTCGTCGGGCTGAAGGGTGAAAAGTGTGGAATTCGCGGCTCGGCCGGCAAGCTGCCGTCCCGGCCCCCGGCGCGTGGTTCCGGCAGATCGGGAATCGCTCTAGCATGAGCGGATGAGAAGAGTTGGCATGCTGCTGGCGATGGCAGTGCTTGCAGGCCCGGCGCTGGGCCAGACCCGGGTGGGAGCCCAGGCGACAAATCCGGTGACCTGCGGCGCCTTGAAGGGCGAGTCCTCACGCAACGAGTCGACCTCGCAATGGACGATCTCGGGGCCCTCGGGCAAGACCACGGAAACCGGCGTCCTGAAGAGCGGCCCGCGCTTCGAATGCCTGGACGGCGCCATCCTGACCCTGGAGTTCGCCTCGACGGCGGGGCACGGCGTCTTCGAGGCGTACTTTCCCGACGGCACCACGATCAGCTACGGCCGCCAGCAGATTAACCGCCGCGGCGGCCGCGTCGTCCTGCCCATCCAGGCGAAGGCGCGCATCGCCGCTCCCTGGCGCGCCGCCTTCGACTATCACTGCCGCCTCGACATGCCGGCCGACCCCATCCCGGCCAGCGCCCGGGGAGACTGCATCTTCTAGAGCGCGCAGCCTGTTCCCGCCGCCCGCTCGACGCTGCCCTCGGGGAGGAACGAGGCATCGATGATCAGGCGCATGCCGTCACGCAGCGATCGGCGGAGGCCCGAGCCTGGCGAAACCGTGCGGAGCCGCGCGGCCTTCTCCAGACTCCTGATGCAGCTTCGTGACACCTGCAGCTCGCTCGCCAGAAGCCGATCGGCACGCAGCCCGATCGGCCGGGGCACCCGGCATTCGATCTCCAGCACCTGGACCGGCCCCGAACTCTCGGAGAGCGCGCGCCTGGCAACCGAAACGTCGTCGAATTCCTGCACATGCCCGGTCCAGCGCTTCAGCGCCGCGACGTCGAAGGCGAGGCTGCGGACCAGATCGGGCTCGTTGGCCTGTAGCGACAGCAGGAACTGGCGATCGAGCGCGGCGACCTCCAGGCGCTCCACGACGGGCCGGTTCCAGGTGCCGTCGCAGGCCGTGCATCGATAGATCAGCCAGGCATCGATGCGCCGGCCATTCGCATTGACCCGGATCTTCCCGCTGCTGCGAAATCCGCGGGGACCGCGACATCGGCTGCAGTTGAGCCAAGGTCGAGGGGCTGTCTGAGGAGCGATCGACCATTGCACGCGTAAGGTATTGAACACGCCGGCTTGCTCTTCCCGTTGGGAAGCCCGGCGAAGCAGCGGCAAGAGCGAGGCCCACGAAGGGCGCGGCGTGGCAGAGGCAGGAGTCGAGAAGCGGACAGAGCGCAGCCCGGTCGGCGGTCGGATGGACGCGCGCGGTCAGGCAATGCCAAACCGGTCTCGAACCGCCGCCCCGACGAGCTCGTGCGCAAAGACAAACGGCGCCGCATGAGCGTCGCCGCACGATCGGGGAACTGCTGAGACCGGCGATTACTTAGGCAAGGGGTCTCGACCGCTTTCTGCTGACGGCGCACTGGGTAGCCGAGGGGCCGGGGTTTGACAAGCCGGCATGCCCGGCACTCAGGCCACGATCATCGATCGGCTCGCGTCAAGCTGGCAGACGGGCACCAACGCACGCGGTAGGCGAACCGTCGCGCCCGTCTCGACCAATCGTGCCTTGCCGATGATCAGGTCACGTCACCCTGAAGTTCTTGAACTGCCACGGGTCCTTCTTGTCGATATCCTCGGGGAACAGTCCGCCGCGGTCCTTCAGCGGCGTCCAGTCGCTGTACTTGCCGACCACCGGGCCGAGATAAGGCATGC
>NZ_JBFWZI010000247.1:0-2812 GCF_050185545.1 Reyranella sp.
GCACGCCGGCACACTTCCGCGCGCCGGGCGACAATGCACCCTCACTCACCTTCACATCGTCCCCCAAAACGAGGCAATGTCCACTTGACCACGGGTAGGAAGTCCTCCCCGGCGGAGCCGGGGAGGAAATCCCTACGCCGGTCCCGGGCCCTTGATGGAGAATTGCGGCTCGTCGATCTTGAGGACGCCGTACTGATCGAGCAGCTTGGCGTAGTAGCCGTCCTTCCTGAGATCGTTCAGCGCGCCGACCACGGCCTCGGCCAGGGGCTTGTTGGCGAAGGCGAAGCAGGCGGTCTGGGGGAACACGCCGCTGATGGCGCGGGTGAAGTCGCCACGGCCCTGCATGAACATCGCCGTCGCGTCGATGCTGGTGGCGGCGTCGGCCTGGCCGGCGCGCAAGGCCTGGAACGACTCGGCGAAGTTGTTGAAGGTCATGATGGTGAGCGGCTTCAGGCCCTTCTTGGTCACGATGTCGTTGACCTCGCGGGTGCGCCGCTCCTCGATGCCGCCGAGTTCGACCGAGACCCGGCGGCCGGCGAGATCGTCGATCGTCTTGAGGCCGAGCGGATTGCCCTTGGCCGACAGGAAGCTGATCGCCGCCTGCTCGTAGGGCACCATGTACATCAGCTTGGAGCGCTCCTCGGTCCAGAAGATGCCGGTGTTGATCATGTCCCAGCGCTTGGCGGCGAGGCCGGGAATCATGGTGGCGAACTCGGTGCGGATGTATTCCGGTGCGAGCCCGAGCTTCTTGGCACACTCGTTGGCCAGCTCGACCCGCATGCCCTTGAGCTCGCCCTTGTCGTCGACGAACTGCAGCGGCGGCAGCGTCGGATTGATCGACATGATGAGCGTGCCCGCCTTGATGATGTTGGGCGGTGCGATTTTTGGCTGGGCGCGCAGCGCCACCGGTGCGACGGCAAGCGCCGATGCCGCGGCGCCGGCGGCGAGCAGGCCGCGTCGGCGAAGCCCGGATTGACTGATATTCGACATTTCAGGCCCCCTGAAGATTACCCCCACAGACCGGATGCAATTTTGACGCCGAAGCGACGGCTTGTCCCGGGCCGAATCAGGGCCTGTAATCAGGCCCTAAAGCGGCGCCAGCCGACACCGCACCAACCGACGATTACCTCCGCCGCGACTTTCACCGCCCGTCGGTAGTCCTCGACATCGACCCATTCGTCGTGCAGCCCGTTCTGCGTGAGATCGCCGCCGAACGGCCCCAGCCCGACCGTGGGAATGCCGGCCTGCACGATCGGATTGCGGATGTCGCTCGACGTATGCAGCGGATTGACGTGCGGCGCCTGGCCGGTGACGCGCCGGACGGCATCGGCAACGACGCGATAGAGCGGATGCTCGGGGCTGACCTCGGCGCCGCTGACGCCCGACACGAACGCGAGGCGGGGCGGATGGTCGCGCAGCCAGGCGTCCTCCGCCGCGGCGCCCCGCACGGCCGCCTCGATCGCGCTCTGGACATCGGCCAGCGTCTCCGGCGGCGGGAACGACAGTGAGCCCGCCAGCACCGCGCCGGGCGCGATGCGCGCGAATGCGTCGCTGCTGCCGGCGGCGACATGGGACACCACCAGGTTGGTCGATCGGCCGATCGCCTGCTGCAACGCCGGATGGCGCACTGTCTCGCCGCGCCGGGCATCGAGCGCCTGCAGGGCGCGATGGATCAGCCAGATCTTGTCGATCGGATTGACCGCGCGATGGGCGAAGGCGGCATGGCTGATCTCGCTGGTGTCGGGCGCGCGCCCGTCGACGGTGACGCGGAATTCGACCAGACCCGAGGCGAAGGCCTTGATCTCGCGCATGCCGGCGCCCGACTCGGCCGGATGAAGATAGACCGCCGCATCGGCGCGGAGCCCGCCATGCAGCAGCGCCGAGACGCCGCGCGCGTGCCGCTTGCTGGGCGTGCTGGCCAGGATCACGTCGCCGAGCGGCGCCATGCCGGTCTCGAGCACGGCCTGCAGCCCCTGCACCAGGGTGGCGACTCCGGCCAGGTCGTCGGCGACGCCCCAGCCGTGCAGGCGGCCACCTTCGATCACGCCGGCAAACGGATCGTGACGCCAGCGCTCGGTCGCCGCCACCGGCTCGCCGTCCGGATGGGCGAAGAAGATGACGCTGCGGCCGCCGCCCAGTCCCTTGAAGGTGGCGACCACGCTTTCGCGCTCGCCCGCGTCGATCGCCTGGACACTAGCGAACTCCGCCACCATCGGCACCTCGCTCGGCCGATAGCGCACGCGCTCGACCGTGCAGCCCAGTCGCCGCGCGGCGTCGGCGACGCGCTGCTGCACCGCCGCCTCGCCCTGGCGCTGGGCGCGGATCAGCGCCTGCAGGAACGCGACCGGGTCACCCATCGGATCTTCGTCCATCAGATTCTCGCCGATCAGATTTTCGCCCATCAGATTTTCACGGGCGCCCGCCGGCGATGAACGATGCGGATCAGGCTGGAGGTCGTGTAGTCGGCCGGATCGCCGTCCGGCGCCACCTCGCGGCCGCCGACCGACAGCATCACCTTGCCGGCGCCCGCCTCGATCTCGAGTTCGTGCGCAGTCTCGGACAGCGCAGGGTCGGCCACCAGCTCCAGTTCCGTCGCATCGAGGCCGAGGCCAGCCAGGGCCACGCCGACCGAGCTGTTGAGGTTGTTGGGAAAGCGCCGCGCCACCTCGCGCACGCTGCCCGACAGGATCACCATTCGTCGGTCTATCCCGTCGAGCCTGGCCAGCGCCGCCGCCGGCGTGAGCCGCCACATCGCCGGCGGCTTCAGCTGGCGATAGACAACGCGGCGCAGGTCCTCCTCGCGCGCCGTCGC
>NZ_JBFWZI010000247.1:2912-8967 GCF_050185545.1 Reyranella sp.
CGCTTCTCCACCACGGGATCGCACAGCGCCGTGAGCGACAGCGGCACCAGATCGATACCGGCCGTCAGCAGGTCGGGGCCGATCTCGGCCAGCACGGGAGCCAGGGCGCATTCGAGGGCGACGGCCGGACGGCGGGCGATGAACTCGGCGGCGGACGTGCACACCGCGGCACGATCGACGAGCGAGGCCGCCATGTCTGCCTGCGATGGCCGGACCAGCACCGCCACCGCGCCGGGCAGGCGGACGGCGACGCGCCGTCCGATCCAGCCCAGCCCGATGATGCCGAAGCTGGTCACGCCGAAACGACCCAGACGTAGAACACGAACGCGTTCATCGCCTGCCCTTCGCCCTGGCCGCGGTCTTGCCCTTCGCCTTGCCGGACGGCGTCGCGGCGACGCCCGGCACGTTCCTCAGGATCGAGCGCGTCAGCCCGCCGTCGACCACGATCGCCTGGCCGGTGATATAGCTCGCCTGCGGTCCCAGCAGGAAGGCGATGGTCTCGGCGATGTCCTGGGGCGTGGCGATGCGGCCGAGCGGCACCAGGCTGGCGCGACCACGCGCCAGCGACCTCTGGCTGTAGATGGCGTCGGTCATCGAGGTGTGCACGAAGCCCGGGCATACGCTGTTGGCGCGGATGCCATCTCCCGCCCATTCCATGGCCATCATCTCGGTCAGCATGATCAGCGCCGCCTTGGCCGGACTGTAGGCGCCGGTCGGCAGCTGCGGCATCACGCCGGCCATCGAGGCCAGCATGACGATCGCGCCCCTCGAGGCCTTGAGATGCGGATGGGCCGCCTTGGCCAGCAGCCAGTTGGCGCGCAGGTCGACGTCGAACACGCGGTTCCAGGTCGCGAGGTCGAGATCGACCAGCCGGGACGGTGCGGTGATTCCGGCATTGCCGACGATCGCATCGATGCCGCCCATCGCCTTCACCGCCGCCGCGATCACCTGCGCCGGCGCGGCGGGCCGCGCCATGTCGGCCTTGAGCGTGCGCACCTTGGCGCCGGCGCCGCGCAGCTCCCCGGCCAGCGCCTCGAGCTCGTCCAGATAGGCGACGTCGCACAGAGTGAGCGCGCTCGCGCCTTCCGCCACCAGCTTCACCGCCGTCGCCCGGCCGATGCCGCGACTCGCGCCGGTTATCACGACCCGCATCATGTCCTCCCCATCGGACTGCTGCCGCTCGCATCATCGAAGGCGGCGGGTTGCGGTAATGGTGGCACGGCTTGCGGGCCGGGGTCGACATCGCCGTCGGCGATCAACCTTCCGTGCGGAACGGATTGGCGATGCTCAGACGACCGTCGATCACCATCCCATCCTGCATGTCCTCCGACCATAACCTCTCGCTATCGGCCTGAAGAGCCGACGCAATGATCAAACAATCGAACATCCGGTACCCGTACCGCTCGGCGATGCGCAACGCATCTTCATGGACGTCGAGATCAATCGGCATGACGTTCGAGCAGAGTCGCCTGATCGCCTGGAGGGACCGGCGCACATCCGGCCAATCCATTGTCAGCTTGCGTCGCGCGACATTGGCAAACTCGTTTAGGCATTGCACGCTGATGACAGGGCGCCCCTCCAGGATAGCCAACGCTCTGTCCGTGCGCGGGTCGGTCGTGAACGCATAGACCATGACGTTGGCGTCCACGAACTCGACTGACATCGCACCTAGCGCTCGTTGGCCTCGTCGCGATCAAACTTCCAGCCGGGAGGAAGCGGCTTGCGCAAAGACTTGATCGTCTCGATGGCGCGCTCAAGGCTGCGGTCCCGAGCGACGTCGAATTCACGTTCGCCGGCGACACGGATGTCGATCTCGTCTCCTTCCTTGAGCTTCAGCGCTTCGACGATGACCGAAGGAAGCCGAATGGCGAGACTGTTGCCCCATTTGCAGACCTGCATGATCGGTCCCTCGCAAAGATATACGGGGAAGGTGTATATCTCACCGACTGTCGTCAAGTCACCGACAGCGTGGCACTCTTCAACAAATGGCTGCGAAGCGCCCCCATGTGCCCAGTGCCGTCGTCATCCGCCTGCGGTCGATTGCACGCAGGTTCCCCGAGACGCGCGAGGAGACCGCCTGGGTCGGCGTGCGCTGGCGGGTCGGCAAGAACACGTTCGCCCATGTCCTGATGATTGACGCCGGCTGGCCGCCGGCCTACGTCAAGGCGGCCGGCACCGACGGCCCGGCCTGCGTGCTGACGTTCCGCTCGCGCCTGAACGAGGTCGATGCCGACGCCTTCCGTCGGGATCCGTTCTTCAAGCCGGTGTGGTTTCCCGACATTGCCGGCATGTTCCTGCGCGACGACACCGACTGGAAGGATGTCGCGAGACTTGTCGAGGCGAGCTATCGCCTGATGGCGCCCAGGCGTCTTACGCGCATCCGCTCATGAGCTCGGCGGCACGGTGCCGGGCCTGGGATCGATCGGCAGCAGGCGTTCGAGCCCGAGCAGCTGCTCGTACAGCGCAGCCGCCTGCAGCAGCGCCGCCTCGCCGCGCGGCCTGCCGACCAGCTGCAGGCCGACCGGACGGCCGTGCCGGTCAAAGCCGCAGGGCACGGCGATTGCCGGGCAGCTGGTCAGCGTGATCACCGAATTGACCGTCGAGCCGGCCATGTAGTTCTCCGGCTTCTTGCCTGCGATGGTCTCGGGATGGCGCAGCATCACGTCGAACGCCGCCGTGGGCGAGCCCGGCGTCACCAGGAGGTCGTAGGTCTGGAAGAACGCCACGACGCGGCGGTAGAAGGCGGCGCGCTCGCGCTCGGCCCAGGCAACGGCGGAGGGCGATTGCTGCAGGCCGCGCTCGGTGTTCCAGATGATGTCGGGCTTGATCTTGTCGCGATGCGCCGCGAGCTGCAGCTCGCGGTCGACGACGAAGGCCTGGCTGCGCAGGTTTAGGAAGGCCTCGTCGATGGCGCCGATGTCGGGCGAGGCATCCTCGACGATGCAGCCCAGCTCCTCGAAGCGCCGCGCCATCCTGGTGCAGATCTCGCGGATGTCGTGGTCGATCGCCATGCGGCCGTTGTAGTCGGCGGTGAAGGCGACGTGGCGCGGCGCCGTCGGTCGGGCGACCGCGGCGCTGAACGACACCGCGGGCGCATCGAACGTCATCGGATCGTGCAGGCAGTGGCCGGCCATGGCATCGAGCGCGAGGGCGAGGTCGGCCACCGTGCGTGCCATCGGGCCCTGTACGGACAGCGACGACCAGAGATTGTTCACGGTGCCGCGCGTCACCCGGCCGGGCGACGGCCGCAGGCCGACCACCGAGCAGTAGGTGCCGGGGCGGCGCAGCGAGCCGCCGTGATCGGTGCCCTGCGCCAGGAAGACCTCGCCGGTCGCCAGCGATACCGCGCCTCCGCCGGTGGAGCCGCCGCAGGTCAGCGACGTGTTCCACGGGTTGCGCGTGCGCCCGAACACCTCGTTGAAGGTGCTGCCGCCGGCGCCGAACTCGGGCGTGTTCGACTTGCCCATGACGATGCCGCCCATGCGCTCGATGCGCTCGACCACCGGATGCGATCTCGCCGGCACGTGGTCGGCAAACAGCGGCGAGCCGTAGGTGGTCCGCACGCCGGCAACGTCGGTAAGGTCCTTGATCGACACCGGCAGGCCGCCGAGCCATCCGGCCTCCCCCGCCGCCTCGCGCCCCTCGCCCGCCATGAGGCGCTTGGCGTGATCGCGGGCGCGGTCGAGGCAGAGCGTCGGCAGTGCATTCACCGCCGGCTCGACGGCGGTGATGCGCGCCGCCGAGGCCTCGACCAGCTCGAGTGGCGAGACCTCCTTCTTCTTGAGGAGAGACACCGCCTCGACCGCCGTCAGCTGCCACAACTCGCCGCTCATGCCAGGACTCCTCCAAAATGACTGCCCCCTTATATCGCGACTCATCGTCTTCCGGACCGCGAGCGTCTCGCTCGCTCATGAGCTTGAGCGAGCGAGATGCTCGCGGTCCGGAAGAGCATGACAATTCATTTGGATAATCCCAGCCATCCATTTCTGGCATTTCTAGTTTCGCTGTCTTGATCATTCTGCATGCATGGCAAAGTCCCTAGAGTGAACCTGCGAGGAAGCACCATGACCGAAGCGCCAGCCGGCCCGCTGCACGGGCTCAGGATCGTCGACATCTCCACCGTCGTCGCGGGACCGTTCGCGGCCGGGCTGCTGGGGGACTATGGAGCCGAGGTGGTCAAGGTCGAGATGCCGGGCGCCGGCGACAGCCTGCGCGCCCTGGCGCCGCACAAGGACGGCACGCCGCTGTGGTGGAAGGTCACCAACCGCAACAAGAAGGGCGTCACGCTCGATCTGCGCCAGGCGGAAGGCCGCGCACTGTTCGGCCGGCTGATCGCCGGCGCCGACGTGCTGGTCGAGAATTTCCGTCCCGGCACGCTCGACCGCTGGGGCATCACCCGCGCCTGGCTGCAAGGGATCAGCCCGCGCCTCACCATCCTGCGCGTGTCGGGTTTCGGCCAGGACGGCCCGTACCGCGACCGGCCGGGCTTCGCCCGCATCTTCGAGGCGATGAGCGGCTTCACCCAGATCTGCGGCGAGGAGGATGGCCGGCCGCTGCATCTCGGCTATCCGATCTCCGACGCCATCGCCGGACTGTTCGGCGCGCTGGGTGTCCTCGCCGCCCTGCACGATCTCGCCCGCCATCCCGAGCGGCGCGGCCAGGAGATTGACTGCTCGGCGACCGAGGCGATGCTGCGCACCCTGGAATTCCTCGCCATCGAGTACGACCAGCTGGGCGTCGTGCGCACGCGCTCGGGCAATCGCAGCCAGTACGCCGCGCCCGGCAACGTCTACCGCACGCGCGACGACAAATGGGCCTCGATCGCCGCCTCGACGCAGAGCATCTTCGCGCGCCTGTGCCGCGCGCTTGCCCTCGAAGCGCTGCTCGAGGACGAGCGTTTCGCCACCAACCCGGCGCGGGTGAGGAACTTCCGTGCGCTCGACGACATCATCGGCGCCGCCATCGCCCGGCTCTCCCTCGAGGAACTGCGCCGGACCTTCGCCGAGCACGACGTCGGCTTCTCGCCGATCTACGACATTGCCGACGTGTTCGACGATCCGCAGGTCGCGGTGCGCGAGGCCATCGTGCGCGTGCCCGATGCCGAGCTCGGCTCAGTGCGCATGCAGGGCGTCGTGCCGCGCTTTTCCGAGACGCCGGGCCGCGTGCGCCATGCCGGTCCGACGATCGGCCAGCACAATGACGAAGTTTACGGCGCCCTTGGCCTCTCGGCGGCGGAGATCGCCGGGCTCAGGGCGCGCAAGGTGATCTGACGGGAGGATTCATGCTGAGACGGACATTCGGAGCGCTGTCGCTGTCAGCCCTGTGCGCGCCGGCGACGGTGCAGGCGCAGGGCGGCAAGGTCGCCAGGATCGTGGTCGGCTTTCCCGCCGGCCAGGGCATCGACCTGGTCTCACGCATCGTCGCCGAGGCCCTGAAGGACGAGCTGGGCGAGACGGTAATCGTCGAGAACAAGCCCGGCCAGGGCGGCAGCATCGCGCTCGGCCAGGTGGCGCGGGCGGCCCCCGACGGTGCGACCATCCTGATCTCCGCCATGGCCGCCCTGGTGATGGCGCCGCATCTCTACAGGAACGTTACCTACGACTCGCTCAAGAGCTTCGCGCCGGTCGGCCGGGTCGGCGACCTGCCGCTGGTGCTGGTGGTCAACCCGTCGCTGCCGGCGAAGACGCTGCCCGAGCTGATTGCCTACGCCAAGGCCAACTCCGACAAGCTCACTCACTCCTCCTCCGGCAACAGCACGGTGAGCCACATCGCCATGGAGGAGCTGAAGCGCGCGACCGGCATGAAGACCGTGCACGTACCCTACCAGGGCAGCGCGCCGGCGATGAACGACCTGATCGCCGGCACGGTGCAGGTGGCGCTCGATACCGTGGCGGTGACGCGGCCGCACATCGAGGCCGGTCGCCTGCGCCTGATCGCGGTCGGCAGCCTGGAGCGGCTGGCCTTTTTCCCCGACACGCCGACCATCGCCGAGCAGGGCCTTCCCGGCTTCGAGGCCAACGCCTGGCTCGGCATGCTGCTGCCCGCCGGCACGCCC
>NZ_JBFWZI010000248.1:0-8920 GCF_050185545.1 Reyranella sp.
CGCCGCCCGAGCCGCCGCCCAGCGTGTCGTTGCCCGCGCCGCCGAACAGCATCGCGGCGGGCAGCGCACCCAGGCTCTCGTTCAGGGTGATGATGTCGTTCCCGCCCAGGCCGAAACCCAGGATGCGTGCGGTGTTGGCGACGGTCGGCGTGCCGCCGCGAACGGTCACTGCGCCGCTGTTGACCAGGATTGTGCCCGCGGCGTTGCGGCTGATCGTGATCGCATTGGGAAGGCTATCGCCGAAAACCGTGAGAACGCCCGCGCCGGGTAGAAAGGTCGCTGTGACTGCCATCGGCACCTCCTGGATGCGCGGGTCCACAAGGCTCGCGTTCGGCAGGCGGTTCAATGCGCATTGGTGTGCATTGCTGCATAGCAATGATCTTACCCGTGCGGCGTCGGCGTGCGGAAACGAGGGGGCAGGAAGCCCGGTGGTTCAGCGCGGACCCTGTTTCGTGCGGGCACGAACGACCCGGAAGGCTCGCGAGATGCGCGTGCTGGCGGGCAGATCTGCCGATCAGCGCCAATGCTCCCAGGGGTCGCGTTCTTCTTCATGACTGCGTTGCCCTACGTCGTGGTAGTCGCTGCGGGAAAGGAGTCCCACGATCCTGTGATTCCTCACCAGCGGCAGGTGCCGAAAGCCGCCGTCCCTCATCAGGCGCAGTGCATCGACCGTGGTCTGATCGGGTGACATCGATGTGGGATTTGCCGTCATGACGTCCGCCAGTGGGGTCGTTGCCGCTTCGCGGCCATGCGCCAAGACCCGGCACACGGCATCGCGGCCGGTAAAGATCCCGACCAGCATGCCGGAATTGTCGGTCACCAGGACCGATCCGGCCCGTCCATCGCGCATTCGATTGCAGGCCTCCGCGACGCTGGCCGTTTGGTTCAGGATGATCGGGCTATGCTCCAAAGTGACAGGGCCAAGCTTTCGCATGGTGTCCTCCGCCAAGCGAGGTTCCACCCTGAATTGGCCGGGAAGTCACGGGCAATCGCGGCGGCCCGGAAAGCCAACAGGGTGAAACGCACACACCGTGTCCACTCGTATTCTGCCTGATCGACCTTTCCGATGCATCTCGGGTCGAGTGGCCCGTCGCTTCCCGGGTCGCAATTCGATGTGCCACGTGGCGACGTACGGCGTCGCAGACGACGCGGCGTGGTCTTGCTGCTCGCTGATCTCGCCTCTCGTGCCAGCAATGGTCTGTCGTGCGACGTGCAATTGCGAAAGCCACCCCTCGGGCACATTCAAGGCCTGCGCGACCTTGGCAATGGTCTCGGGGGCGCCTGCGCGGCGCCCGCTTTCGAGATCGGAAAGATACCCTTGGCCATTGCCGGTCTTGGAAGCCAGGTTCACTTGCGTCTCGCCGCGCCAGTTTCGAATGGCTTTGAGCCGACTGTCGCCTCGGAGAATTGCAGCGCTGACCTTCGGGGGCAGCACGCCGCCGCCCGCGGCCAACTCGGCCTTCCGGGCATCGCTCTTCGCCGCGCGCTACTCCGCCGCTTTCGGCAGCACTCCGGCTTCGTCCGTGCCGGCGAACCTCCGCAGCGCCTCGGCCATGTGCTCGCGGCCGCTGACGGCGGTCGCGATCACGTCGACCATGGTGAAGGACGAGTGGAAATGGCCGCGCGCCTGCAACTGCTCGACCGGCACGCCGGCCGCCGCCATGGCCTCGGCGTAGGCGATGCCCTCGTCGCGCAGCGGGTCGAACTCGGCGGTCACCACGAACGCCGGCGGCAGGCCGGCGAGCCTGCCCTGCAGGGGCGACACGCGCGGATCGCCGCGCTCGGCCGGCGAGCAATAGAGATCCCAGAACCAGTGCATCAGCCCGCGCGTCAGGAAATATCCGGTCGCGTTCTCGGTGTAGGAGGGCCGGTCGAAGGTCGTGCCGTCGGTGACCGGGCAGACCAGCAGCTGGCCCGCGATCACCGGCCCGCCGCGGTCGCGCGCCAGCTGGCAGGTGACGGCCGCGATGTTGCCGCCGGCGCTCCAGCCCGCGACCAGCAGCGGGCCGGCGCGGCCGCCCAGTTGACCAGCATGCTCCGCCACCCAGCAGAGCGCCGCATAGCCGTCCTCGGGCGCCGCCGGGAAGCGGTGCTCGGGCGCGTGGCGGTAGTCGACGCTCACCACGATCATGCCGCTCCGCCGGCAGAGATCGCGGCAGAACGGATCGTCCGACGCCGCGTCGCCCAGCACCCAGCCGCCGCCGTGATAGTAGACGACGATCGGATGCGGCCCCGGCGTCGCCGGCCGGTAGAGCCGCCACGCCAGCGGCGCGCCGTCCGCGCCCGGCAGCGTGCCGTCCAGCACCTCGCCGACCGGCCGGCCGGCCGGCCGCGTCGTGTTGAACTGGGCGACGAAGGCGCGCGCGCCGGCCGCGCCCATCGATTCGATCGGCGGCAGGTTCATCCCGGCCATCATGCCCAGCACCAGCCGCGCGTCGGGCTGCAGGCGCACGATCTCGCCGTCGTTGCACTGGGTCTTGCCGCCCGGTCCGCCGAGCCGGAAGCCCAGCATGCCCTGCGCCACCACGTCGTCGCAGATCGTGCGGTAGGGGCCGACGCCGCCGGTATAGGGCATCACGCCCTGCGCCTTGCCCGGCACGTTGGCGCCCGTGTACCAGGTGTTGGCCAGGCGATGCAGCGACAGCGCCGTGCAGTCGGCGAGGTGGCGCTGCCAGCCGGCCTGCGCCGTCGCGGTCGCCTCGATCGTGGTGAAGCCCGCCGCGCGCAGGTCGATCAGGCGGTCGACCACCCAGTCGACATGCTGCTCGATCGACACCGCCATGTTCGACAGCACCGACGGGCTGCCCGGGCCGGTGATCAGGAACAGGTTGGGGAAGCCCGCCACGGTGAGCCCGAGATAGGTCTGCGGCCCCTGCGCCCACAGCGAGTCGATGGACTGGCCGCCGCGGCCGGTGATCGGATGGACCGCCAGGATGGCGCCGGTCATGGCGTCGAAGCCGGTGGCGAACACGATCGCATCGACGTCGACGGTGCGCCGCGCCGTCTTGATGCCGCGCGCGGTGATCGCCTCGATCGGCTCCTGCCGCAGATTGACCAGGCCGACCGTGGGCTTGTTGAAGGTGGCGTAGTAGTTGGTCTCCAGGCACGGCCGCTTGGAGCCGAACGGATGGTCGCGCGGCGTCAGCGCCTCCGCCGTCGCCGGATCCTTGACCACCGAACGGATGTAGCCGCGCAGATGCTCGGCGGCGAGCGCGTTGCCCTCGAGGTCGCCGCCCTGGTCGGCCCACAGCTGGGAGAGCATGACCACGAGATCGCCCGCCGCCAGCGCCTCCTCGAAGCGCCGGCGCCGCTCGTCATCGCTCAGTTGCCAGCTGAACTCGGTGGCGCGCGGCAGCGGCACGCCCGAGAGCGACTGCCGCGCCTGCGCGCGATAGGCGGCGAGATCCTGCACCAGCGGCGCGACGCGATGCGCGGGCCTGGGCCCGTTGTGCGCCGGGAAGGCGAAGTTGGGCGTGCGCTGGAACACGGTGAGGTGCGCGGCCTGCTCGGCGATCCTGGGGATCGCCTGGATGCCCGACGAGCCGGTGCCGATCACCGCCACGCGCTTGCCGGTGAAATCGACTCCCTCGTGCGGCCAGCGCCCGGTGACGTAGACCTCGCCCTCGAACGACGCGACGCCGTCGATCTCCGGCGGCTTGGGCTCGGAGAGGCAGCCGCTCGCCATGACGTAGCAGCGGCACGACACCGACGGGCCGGCGCTGGTCGTGAGCAGCCAGCGCTCGGTGGCCTCGTTCCAGCGCGCCGACGTCACCCGCGTGCCGAAGCGGATGTCGCGCCTGAGGTCGTAGCGGTCGGCGACGAAGCCGAGATAGCGCAGGATCTCGGGCTGGGTGGCGTATTTCTCCGACCATTGCCACGCCGCCTCGAGCGCCGGATCGAAGGTGAAGCTGTAGTCGGTCGTCTGGATGTCGCAGCGCGCGCCGGGATAGCGGTTCCAGTACCAGGTGCCGCCGACATCGTCGCCCGCCTCCAGCCCCTGCGCGGTGAAGCCCGCCTGGCGCAGGCGGTGCAGCAGGTAGAGGCCGGCGAAGCCCGCGCCGACCACGGCGATGTCGACATGCTGCACGCCGTGGCTGCCGCCGGTCGTGTCCGAAGTCCTGGCTGTCTGGGGCATTGCGCTCCTCCCGAATTCGTGATGCTCGATCATGCCGGCCCTTGCCGATGTCGTCGACCGCGCGGCTCGCGGCTCTTTCGCGCCATGGATCGACGGGAGCTCCAGGGTCTTCCGGACCGCGGGCGTCCCGCCCGCTCATGAGCTTGATGAGGGCGCGTTCGGCGGGCGCGGCAGACCGCGCCCGAGCCGAGCCGCGCCTATGAGCGGGCGGGACGCCCGCGGTCCGCACGAGTCATGACTCGTATGGACCGCGGGCGTCCCGCCCGCTCATGAGCTTGATGAGGGCGCGTTCGGCAGGGGCGCGGCAGACCGCGCCCGAGCCGGGCCGCGCCTATGAGCGGGCGGGACGCCCGCGGTCCGCATGAGTCATGACTCATATGGACCGTGGGCATCCTGCCCGCGCGGGCGAGACGCCCACGGTTCGGGAGAGCATGGCCACCCCGCTCACGCAGCTTTGATCGAAGCCGGACCCCCAGTCACCGAACGGTCACCGGCGTGCGGTCGTGCGTCCCGGGCGGCCGTGCCAGCATCCGCGCGCGTCGCGGCAGAGCAGGGATCTCGGAGCGCGGACTCCCGAGGCGGACATCGGCTATCCGAGCGACCGCGGCGATCTTCTGACTGAGACCACCGGAGGAGGAGAGCATGTCCACTGTGTTCCGCGTGATCCTCGAAGGCAGCCAGGAAGTCCCGGCGAACGACTCGACGGCGAGCGGCGAGGGAACGGTCGTCTTCGACAGCGAGGCGATCGCCGCGAGCTACTCGTTCGACGTCGAGGGCATCGATTTCGGCCCGATCACCAGCGGCGAGACTCCGACCGACCCCGACGATCTCACCAATACGCATTTCCACAACCAGGTGCTGGGCATGGCGGGAGCCGTGGTCTTCGGACAGATCACGCCGGCGCATGACAGCGACGACGTTGCCTTCGTGCAGAACGCCGACGGCTCGTGGTCGGAGAGCGGTCGCTGGGAAACCACCGACCCGGCTCCGATCACCAACCTCGCGGCCGTCGGCGGCGACACCTTCGCCAACATCCTCGACTCGGCGGCGGTCGGCTCGGATGTGCCGCTCTACTTCAACGTCCATACCAAGGCGTTCCCGGGCGGCGAGATCCGCGGCCAGCTGGTCGCCGTCGCCGACGACATCGACAACGTCGTGACCGGCACCACGGGAGCCGACGTGCTCGTCGGGACCAACGGCAACGACGCCATCCTGGGCCTCGCCGGCGACGACACGCTGGGTGGCGGCAACGGCGACGACGTGCTCGACGGCGGCGGCGGCGACGACGCGCTGGCCGGCGGCAACGGCGACGACCAGCTCTACGGCAGCGTCGGCATGGACTCGCTGGTGGGCGGCAATGGCGACGATCTCCTGGACGGCGGTTCCGGCGACGACGCCCTTGCCGGCGGCAACGGTGACGACACCCTGAAGGGCGGCGCGGGCGACGACGTCCTGGCCGGCGGCAACGGCGAGGACGTGCTCGACGGCGGTTCCGGCGACGACGTGCTCGTGGGCGGCAACGGCCGGGACACCCTGACCGGGGGCGCGGGCGACGACGTGCTGACCGGCGGCAACGGCCCCGACCGCTTCGTCCTGAATGCGGACTTCGGCGACGACGTCATCACCGACTGGAGGGGCAACGACCACATCCAGTTCGGCGACGCCCTGTTCGCAGATGCCGAAGCGGTCCTGATGGCGAGCGCGCAGGTCGGCGAGGACACCGTCATCACGGCGGGGTCGAACAGCGTCACGCTGGTGGGCGTGCTGCTGAGCGGGCTGCAGGAGGACGATTTCTCGGTCGCGTAGGCGCCGCTTCGCAGGAGGTGTCGCCGTCTTGCGGCGACGGGGTCATGCTTTCTTGGACCGCGGGCGTCCCGCCCGCTCATGATCATGATCGTGCTCTTGATCATGAGCGGGCGGGACGCCCGCGGTCCGCATGAGGATGACCCTTCCGCTCCCCATGACGGGGCACCTTCCCGGCGAGGCCGGAGCCGCGGAGGGGAATGAAAGGCGTGTCCGAATGCGATGCCCCGCGGCGGTCCGGGCGCCGGAGCGACACTTTGGCACCTCGCCGGTGTTTACCGTGTGCCCGCGCTGTGCCACGCTGATCTCCCCATCAACATCGAAAGGAGGTGATCCCGTGAATCTCACCAATGCGACACCGGCGACCTTTGCAGTCTCCGCCAACGGGATCGTTCCTGCCTTGGCTCACAACTGCCCGTAAAGGGTCGACGGCAGTCGGCACAAAGCCGCCTACGGGCGGCTTTGTTGTGTCTGGGAGCGCTCTTCATGCGGACCGCGGGCGTCCCGCCCGCTCATAACCTTCGTGGACCGCGGGCGTCCCGCCCGCTCGTCATCCTTTAGACGGTGAGCGCTTTGCTCGTGAAATCATGACCATGAGCGCGCCATGAGCGGGCGGGACGCCCGCGGTCCGCATGAGCGGGCGGGACGCCCGCGGTCCGAAAGATCATGAGCGGGCGGGACGCCCGCGGTCCGGAGGATCATGAGCGGGCGGGACGCCCGCGGTCCGCATGAGCGGGCGGGACGCCCGCGGTCCGGAAGATCATGAGCGGGCGGGACGCCCGCGGTCCGGAAGATCATGAGCGGGCGGGACGCCCGCGGTCCAGGAGACCTGTCCTCGGGCCCGTTTGGGCACTATGGATAGGCGATGTTCTCCTCGTTCTTCCCGAACCCGAAGCTCTTCTTCCCGGCGGCGCTGCTGTGGACCGCCTTCAGCATGGCCCTGTGGTACGGCGCCGCCCGCGACCTCGGGCCCCAGCTCAGCCTGGGCGGGCTGGTCGGATTCGCCTATCCGCCGGCCAATGCCGACGGGGCGGCGGTCGCGGTCGAGACCGCGCGCAACATCTGGCTGTTCCAGTACATGATCGGCATCGGCGCGGTCTTCGTCGGGCTGGTCGGCTGGCTGATGCCGCACCGCTGGTTCCGTTGGTCGGTCGCCGTCTCGGCGCTCATCATCTTCCTGCTGTGGTTCTCCGTGCAGCTCGACGTGATGATCAACAACTGGTTCGGCACCTTCTACAACATGGTGCAGCAGGCGCTGGCCAAACCCAACGCCGTCACGCTGGAGCAGTTCTTCGGCCAGCTCGCGACCTTCGGCGGCATCGCCGGGGTGTACATCTTCACCGCCGTGCTCACCGCCTTCATCACCAGCCACTACGTGTTCCGCTGGCGCACGGCGATGAACGACTACTATGTCGAGCACTGGCATCGCCTGCGCCACATCGAGGGCGCCTCGCAGCGCATCCAGGAGGACACCCAGAAGTTCGCCCAGACCGTGGAGGGGCTCGGCGCCAACCTGGTCGAGGCCCTGATGACCCTGATCGCCTTCCTGCCGATCCTGTGGGGGCTCAGCGCCTACGTGAAGGAGCTGCCGCTGGTCGGCGAGGTGCCGCAGGCGCTGGTCTTCGTCGCCGTCATCTGGGCCGTGCTCGGCACCGCCGGCCTCGCCGTCGCCGGCATCCGCCTGCCCGGGCTCGAGTTCCGCAACCAGCGCGTCGAGGCGGCCTACCGCAAGGAGCTGGTGCTGGGCGAGGACGACGCCCGGCGCGCCGAGGCGCCGACGCTCGGGAGCCTGTTCCTCGACGTGCGGGCCAACTACTTCCGCCTGTACTGGAACTACCTCTATTTCAACATCGTCCGCTACGGCTACCTGCAGGCCAGCGTGCTGGTGCCCTACGTCGCCCTGGCGCCGTCGATCGTCGCCGGCGGCCTGACGCTCGGCGTCATGCAGCAGGTCATCCGCGCCTTCGGCCGGGTCGAGCAGTCGTTCCAGTACCTGGTCCGGTCGTGGACGACGATCGTGTCGCTGATCTCGGTCTACAAGCGCCTGCGCGCCTTCGAGGCGACGCTCAGCGACCAGCCGCTCGACGTCATCGAGGCCGAGGCGCGGCCCCTGCAGCCGTAGGCGAGGCTGGTCTTTCGCGAGCGGTTCAGATGCGCCAGGCCGATCATCCGGGCCGCGGCGCATGACCCGCTTGCATCGGTCTCCATTTCCGGTAAGGTTTCCGGAAATGGAGCCGCTGACATGGCAGGCAAGGCGAAATCCTCACTTGCGAGACACCGGGCGCGCCTGGAGCGCCGGGGGCTCGTGCGCGTCGAGGTCAATGTCCGCAAGGAAGATGTGAGCCTGGTTCGTGGTGTCGCCTTGGCCTTGTCCGACCCTTCGCGCCAGGCCGAGGCGCGCAGGCTTCTTCGACAGCGCTTCGTCGGGCCGCCCGGGCCGAGCTTGAAGGCGCTGCTTGCATCCGCGCCGCTCGACGGCATCGAGCTCGAGCGCAGTCGCGATCCTGGGCGTGACGTCGATCTGTGAGCTACCTGATCGATACCAACATAATTTCCGAGGTCTGCAAGGGCGCTCGTTGCGACGCGCATGTTTCCGCCTGGTATGCCTCGATCGTCGACGAGGATCTCTTCTTGAGTACGCTCGTCCTCGGTGAGATCCGAAAGGGCGTCGAGCTTGCGCGCCGACGGGATGCGGGCAAGGCAGTCGCGCTCGAACGCTGGTTGCGGGAAGTGGAGACGGCGTTCAATGGGCGTGTGCTCGGCATCGACAACGCCGTATCCGACCAGTGGGGCCGAATGAGCGCCATAAGGCCTGTTCCGGTCGTCGACGGCCTGCTCGCAGCGACCGCGCTGGCCAATGGCCTGACGCTGGTGACCCGCAATGATCGCGATGTCGCCGGCCTGGGCGCGATGGTGCTCAATCCGTTCAAGGGTGCCCGGGCACGAGGGTCATAGGCGCCAACTTTGGCCGGTCCAGCAAAG
>NZ_JBFWZI010000249.1:0-8787 GCF_050185545.1 Reyranella sp.
CAACTGAAGCCGCCCGCGAGAGGTGACGTTACACTGGCATCGTCCGCTTCTGGTGGGCAGGGCCGACATTCGCCCCTTCGGGATTGTGGCTGGCTCAACGCGCAATTTTTTTTGACTATGGTCGAGGCAGTGAGCGCGCCGCGCTTCTCGGCGACCTCCGACACGATCGACACCTCCAATCGCATCCAGGGGCGGGTCGAGCGCGACTTGCAGGCCGAGGGCTATCCGGTGGTGCGCAGTCCCTATACATTCGGGTTTGGGGCGGTGCATGCAATCCGCATTCACGAGGACGGCCTGGACGGTGGCGCCGACCCCGGCCACGACGGGGTGGTGATCGCCGTGTGGCGGCGGCAGGGGCGCAGCTAACGGCTGGCCAAGCGCCCAAACCCTGCGCTAGTGTTGGGGTAACAACAAAGACTAGTTCATCAGGGAGGCTTTTGATGAAGCGGCTCATGGGCGCCGCGGCAGCTGCCGCGGTTCTGTTCGGCGGCATGGCAGCGCATGCGCAAGCCATCGACCAGAAGAAGTTCAACGTGGTCGGTACCTGGAACTTCCTCACCAACTGGAAGGTCCTGGAAGTTCCGTTCTGGGAAAAGGAGCTGCCCGCCGCGTCGGGCGGCAAGTTGTCCGGCAACATCAAGTCGGTGACCGAGCTCAACCTCAAGGGCACTGAGGTCCTGCGCTTGCTCAAGACCGGTGTGTACGACTTTGCCGCGGCATTGCCGATCTACGTCGACGACGGCGCAGCCATCGTAGAGGCGGTTGATATCGCGGGTGTCGCGCGGACCTTCAAGATGAGCCGCGACATCATTGATGCCTGGATGCCCGAGATGCAGAAGGTGATGCGCGAGCGTCATGGTGCCTACGTATTGGGCACCTTTACGTGGCCCGAGCAGAATTTCTACTGTCGCGGCGACATTGCCAGCGTCGAGGACCTCAAGGGCAAGAAGATCCGTGTGCAAGGTGCCTCACAGGCCGATCTGGTGAAAGGCTTCGGGGGCTCCGCAGTCACCATCCCGTTCGGCGAGGTCGTGCCGGCGCTCGAGAAGGGCGTGGTCGATTGCGGCATCACGGGCACCATGCCCGCCTACAAGGCCAAGTGGCACGAGGTGACGAGCACGTTGTTCCGCCTGCCCGTCGGCTTCACCGCTTCCGTCTGGGTGGTCGGTACCAAGACCTGGGACAAGCTGTCGCCCGCGACTCAGGACCTGATGAAGAAGGAAATGGTGAAGCTTTCCGACAAGTCGTGGAAGACGGTCGAGGAGGAGACCGAGGATGGGGTTGCGTGCACAACTGGCCAGGGCAAGAGCAAGTGCACCGCCGGGCCGCCGGGCAAGCTCAAGCTCGTCCTGCCGTCCAAGGCCGACCTCGCGGCGCGCGACAAGGTGCTGAACGACGTGGTGCTGCCCGCCTGGGCCGCGCGCTGCGGCGCCGAGTGCGCCCAGAAATGGACCGAGACGATCGGCAAGCAGTACGGGCTGGTGGCCAAGGCGAAGTGATGCCCGGGCCGCAACGGCCACTGACGATGGCGTTGGACGGGGGGCGAGGCCCCTGATGGAAACCGCCTGGAACCTCACGGCGAAGGTGTCGCGCATCTTCGCTTGGCTGGGCGGCGTCCTGCTGCTCGCCGCGACGATCGTGGTCTCGGCGGAGGTCGTGTCCCGCAAGGTGCTGAGCGTGCTGTTCTCCGGCTCGGACGAGATCGCCGCATACCTGTTCGCGGTCGGCACGAGCTGGTCGCTGGCCCACGTCCTCGTGACGCGGGGTCACGTCCGCATCGACGCGCTCTATCTTAACCTGCCGGCTCGCGTGCGAGCCGGGCTCGATCTGCTGTCCCTGCTCGTGCTGGGCCTGGTCGCGCTGGCCATGCTCGATCGTGCCTTCGATCTCACGCTGTCGAACTACCTCGAATGGAATCGCGCGAACACGCCACTGCGTACCCCGCTGTCGCTGCCGCAGGCGCCCTGGGTCTTCGGGCTCGCCCTGTTCGTAGTTTCCATCCTCGTGGCGGTCGCACGGACGGCGATGGCGCTGTGGCGGGGCGATCTGGCCACCGCGAGCCAGACCGCCGGCGTTGCCTCGCAGGACGAGGAGATCGAAAGCGAGCTCTCCGGGCTCGGCATCGCATTCGGCCACCATCCGGCCCCGTCGCCGAGCCGCGCGGAGAAATAGACCCGATGCTGTTCACCGCTCTGGCGATGCTGATCGTCATGCTTGCCATCAGCGTCCCCATCGCCGCGGCGATGGGCGTGTTGGGGCTCGCCCTCAACCAGTTCTACTCGTCGATGCCGCTCTACCTCGCCATGGGCGAGATCCTATGGAACTCGAGCGCGGAATACATTCTGATCGCCATCCCGCTGTTCGTCATGCTCGGCGAGATTCTGTTGCGCTCGGGCATCGCCGAGCGGGTTTATGCATCCATTGCGCAATGGCTGTCTTGGCTGCCGGGCGGGCTGATGCACGCCAATATCGGAACCTGCGCCATGTTCGCCGCCACGTCCGGCTCGAGCGTGGCGACGGCGGCGACCGTCGGCGTGGTCGCGCTGCCGCAGATCAGGCGCCGAAAATATGACGAGCGATTGTTCCTCGGCACGGTGGCGGCCGGCGGCACCCTCGGCATCCTGATCCCGCCGTCGATCAACTTCATCCTTTATGGCCTGCTCACCAACAGCTCGGTGCCGCGCCTCTACCTTGCCGGCATGCTTCCGGGCGCCCTGCTGGCCGGCCTGTTCATGGTCTATGTGTTGTTTTCCTGTCTGGCCAACCCGGCCAAGGGAGGAACGCCGATCGAGACGTCGTGGCGGTCGAGGCTCTACACGCTCAAGGATCTGATCGCGCCGCTGTTCATCTTCCTGGTGGTGGTCGGGTCGATCTACGCGGGCTGGGCAACCCCCACCGAGGCGGCCTCGCTCGGCGTGCTGGCCGCATTGGTCCTGGCGGCCCTGCAGCGCACTCTGTCTTTCGCGATGATGCGCAGCGTGCTGGAAGGCACGATGCGCACCACGGCCATGATCATGCTGATCATCCTGGCCGCTCAGTTCCTCAACTTCGTCCTGGCATCGATCGGCTTCACCGACGGGCTGGGCACGGCGATCGAGGGGCTGGGCCTCGGCAAGTACGGCACGCTGCTCCTGATCATCGGCTTCTACCTCGTCCTGGGATGCTTCATGGAGACGATCTCCATGATGATCCTGACCACGCCCTTCATCTTTCCCATCGTCACCAATCTCGGATGGGACCCGATCTGGTGGGGCGTCGTGCTGACGGTGCTGATCGAGGCCGCCCTGATCACGCCGCCGGTGGGGCTCAACCTCTATGTCGTGCAGGGCATGCGCGAGCGCGGCCCGATCGCCGACGTCGTGTGGGGGGCTTTGCCCTTCGTCGGGGCGATGATGCTGCTGATCGCCCTACTGATGGCATGGCCAGACATGGCCCTCGGCCTACCCAAGCTGGTGATGGGCTGACGGCCGCAGCGCCCGCCAGGGTCACACCGGCATCGCGCGCTTCTGATGGGCCCGGCCGACCCGTGCGGACTCGGGATTGTGGCCCGCGATGACCCGGACGCCTTCGTCGAGGCTGGCGGCAATCTTGTCGGGGGTGGCGCCCTCGAGGAAGGCGATGCGGTTCCACTTGCAAGCCGAGAAGACTCGCGCCCGGGCCTCTTCCATGACGGGCGGGTAGGGCCGGCGCTGCAGGCTGGTGTAGCCAAGCGACAGGCCGAGATCGCCCGGGCCGAGCTCGGCAAATCCCAATCCAGGCACCGCCAGAATTTCCTCGCAGTTGGCGACGCCGGGCGGGCTCTCGATCTTGACGCCGAGCAGCAGCTCGCCGTCTGGATTGAGCGGCCACGGCTCGCAGCGGGCGAAGTATTCCATCTGGTCGATGCCCCAGATCGGCGCCGCCGTCGGCTCCGAGCCGCGCCCGCGGCTGCCGATCCCGAGCCTGTCGACGCCGGCCTTGTGGTGCGGAAAGCGGCAGGCGCGCACGAATTCGCGCACCGCGTCGGCTGATTCGGCCTGGCAGAGCAGGATGCCGTGCACGCCGCGCCCCAGGATCTGGCGGAACTGCCAGGCGTTGTAGGCGACGTTCGGCCCGTCGATGCCGTTCACCGGCGCCTCGACGATGATGGCGGGTGTCCGATGGCCCGAATTGGTCGGGCCGCCATCGACCAGGCCGCGCATGTATTCGCCGAGCGCCGTCATGTCGAAAGCGCCGTGCTCCATTCCGACATTGATGTAGTCGGCCCACGTCTTGGCGTCCTTGCGGCCCTGCTCGTAGGTCAGCACGTGACCGGTGTGCGGACCGTCGTAGTAGATCGCCTGGTCGGCCTCCAGGAGCTCGATGGCGCGGTTGATGCGCTTCGCCATGATGTTTCCTCCAATGTCCCCGCGAGGGTTGCCAGCAGCCAGCATAACCGCAGAGGCTCAGGCAAAGGGAGGGCATTTGTACATGTCACTTACTTCGGCATGTGCGATTGTGCCGTTGTGGAACCACGACTGCCGAGGGACTCCGGCGGCGCGCCGCAGACTCCTCTCCGACGCACGACTCCCAGGATTCGACTGCCACCCGAGCGCGGAAGGTCTACGATGTATCCATGGCGCTCCCGGAGCCGATCAGCGCGCCGTCGGGCGCCGAGCTGGAGCAGGCCTGTGCGGCCTGCGGACTCGAAGAGGGGACACCATGATCAAGTTCTATTTCAATCTCGCACCCAACCCGACCAAGGTCGCGCTGTGCCTCGAGGAAATGGGCCTGCCCTACGAGATCGTGCCGGTCGACACGCGCAAGGGCGAGCAGCACACGCCGGCCTTCCTGGCGATCAATCCCAACGCCAAGGTGCCGGCGATCGTGGACGGCGACACGACGGTCTTCGACAGCAACGCGATCCTGCTCTATCTCGCCGAGAAGACCGGGACTTTCCTGCCGGCCCCCGGCCTCAAGGCGCGCGGCGAGATGCTGTCGTGGCTGATGTTCGTCGCCTCCGGCATCGGTCCCTATTCGGGGCAGGCGGTGCACTTCAAGACCTATGCGCCCAAGCCCAATGACTACGCCGTCAATCGCTACGCCTTCGAGGCCGAGCGCCATTGGGGCATCGTCGACGCGCGCCTCGGCAAGCATCGCTACATGTGCGGCGACACCTACACCGTCGTCGATATGGCGCTGTGGGGCTGGTCGCGGCTCACGCCGTTCGTGCTGGGCGAGGAGACGGCGGCGAAGCTGACCAACGTCCAGCGGCACCTTGCCGAGATAAGCGCCCGGCCCGCCGCCGCCCGCGCGCTGGCACTCAAGGACCGCTACACCTTCAAGACCGAGATGGACGACACAGCGCGGGTCGCCATGTTCCCGCATCTGGCGAAGAAGGCCGCGTGAAGGGGCTTTGCCTCCCCGTCATACGGGGGAGGTGCCCCATAGGCGTTGAAGTAGAAGGGAACCTCATTCCTGAGGAGCTCCCGGAGGGCGCGTCTCGAAGGATGGGCCACACAGGAGATCGTTGAAAAGCCGTGTCGCAGCACCCTCCCTGCTGCCCACCAAAGCGCGAAGGTTACTTCGCCCGAATCGAGACGCGGCCCTCCGGGCCGCTCCTCAGGGTGAGGTCCCTTCGTGATTTATGGGGAGGTGCCCGGTCATACGGGGCGAGGGGGAGGGTCACAGTCGAGATCTCTCTGACTCCGACGTGGGAAAGTCATGGATCTCGATTAGGCCTTCCCCCTCCGGCCCTGCGGGCCACCTTCCCCGTAAGATGGCTGAGGAAAACACGGGGGCTTACGCCCGCAAGCCCCGCGCGGTACTTTCGCGGCCTTGAAAGGAGCCCCAATGGACCTGACATTCGGCGAGGAAGAGCTGGCCTTCCAGCAGGAAGTGCGCGACTGGCTGAAGGAGAACCTGACGCCCGAGATCGTGGGCGAGTTGAAGGTGGCCCGCAACGCCTACATGCCGAAGGAGCGGCTGATCGACTGGCAGAAGCGGCTGGCCAGGAAGGGCTGGCTGTGTACCGGCTGGCCGACGGAATTCGGCGGACCGGGCTTCACGACGACCCAGAAGTACATCTTCGAGATGGAAATGGCGCGGGCCGGCGCGCCCGGCACTTCGCCGTTCGGCCCCAAGATGTGCGCGCCGGTGATCATGAAGTACGGCTCACCCGAGCAGAAGGCGCGCCACCTGCCGCCGATGCTGAACTCCGACTTGATCTGGTGCCAGGGCTATTCCGAGCCTGGCTCGGGGTCCGACCTCGCGTCGCTGCGCACCAAGGCGGTGCGCGAGGGCAACCACTACGTGGTCAACGGCCAGAAGACCTGGACCACGCTGGCGCAGACCGCCGACTGGATCTTCTGCCTGGTGCGCACCTCCAACGAAGGCAAGCCGCAGGAGGGCATCTCCTTCCTGCTGATCGACATGAAGACGCCGGGCATCTCGGTCGAGCCCATAATCACCGCCGACGGCAATCGTGCCGGCACGCAGGAGGTCAACTCGGTGTTCTTCACCGACGTCAAGGTGCCGGTCGAGAACCGCGTCGGCGAGGAGAACAAGGGCTGGACCTACGCCAAGTACCTGCTCGAGTTCGAGCGCGGCGGCAACCCGTACAGCCCGCGCCTGCGCTCGGCCTTCGAGCGGCTGAAGCGGCTGTCCCAGTCCATGCCGGACGGCGAGGATTCGATCATGGCCGACGTGTCGTGGCGCGAGAAGCTCGCGCGCATGGACATCGAGATCTCCGGCCTCGAGATGTTCGAGCAGGAATTTTATTCGCGGCTCGCGTCGGGACAGAACCCGGGGCCGCTGTCTTCGATGATCAAGCTGCGCGGCACCGAGGTGATGCAGCAAGTCCAGGAATCGGCCGTCGAGGCCGCCGGCTACTACAGCCAGCCGTTCCCCGAGCAGCGCGCCTGGAACGCCAATGTCGAGCCTATCGGACCGGAAGGCGTTGATGTGCTGGCGCCGCGCTACTTCAACGGCCGCAAGATGACGATCTACGGCGGCTCGTCGGAGGTGCAGCGCGGCATCATGTCCAAGGTCATGCTGGGACTCTGAGCCATGCGACTTTCATTCAATGAGCAGGAGCTCGCCTTCCAGAAGGAAGTGCGGGACTGGATTACCACCAACATGCCGGTCGAGGTCGCGGAGGAAAGCCGGCGCAGCCGCACCAGCCACGTTTCCAAGGAACGTCTTTTGCAATGGCAGAAGAAGCTCGCGGAGCGCGGCTGGCTCTGCCCCAACTGGCCGAAGGAGTATGGCGGGACGGGATGGAGCTCGACCGAGAAGTTCATCTTCGAGATGGAGATGGCGCGCGCCGATTCGCCCTACCTGTCGTCGTTCAGCATCAAGATGGTGGCGCCCGTCCTGATGAAGTACGGCAGCGAGGCGCAGAAGAAGCGCTTCCTGCCCAAGATCGCGGCGGCCGAGGAGCTGTGGTGCCAGGGCTACTCCGAGCCGGGCTCGGGCTCCGATCTCGCTAGCCTGCGCACGCGCGCCGTGCGCGAAGGCGACCACTACATCGTCAACGGCCAGAAGATCTGGACGACCAACGCCCACTTCGCCGACTGGATCTTCTGCCTGGTGCGCACCTCCAACGAGGGCAAGCGCCAGGAGGGCATCTCCTTCCTGCTGATCGACATGAAGTCGCCGGGCATCAGGATCGATCCGATCTACCTGGTCGACGGCACGCGCACGCCGATGCGGCACGAGGTCAACCAGGTGTTCTTCACCGACGTCAAGGTGCCGGTCGAGAATCTGGTCGGCGAGGAGAACAAGGGCTGGACCTACGCCAAGTACCTGCTCGAGTTCGAGCGTGGCGGCCAGGCCCACGGGCCGCGCCTGCGCAAAGCATTCCGCCATCTGCAGACCCTGTCGACGACCCAGATGGAGGCCGGTGAGCCGTTGTCGGCCAGCCCCGTGTGGCGCGAGAAGATGGCGGCGCTCGAGATGGAGATCGATGCCGTCGAGATGAACGAGCTGATGTTCTACTCCAGCCTCAAGACCGGCGATGCGCCCGGCAACATGGCGTCAGTGGTCAAGATGCGCGGCACCGAGGTCGGCCAGAAGGTGACCGAGCTCGCCGTCGAGGCAGTCGGCTGGTACGGCGCGCCCTTCACCGAGCTGCGCAACTACGACAGCAACGTCGTTCCGGTCGGCGGCGAATACGTCGACGACGTCTCGCCGCGCTACTTCAACACCCGCAAGACCACGATCTACGGCGGCTCGTCGGAAGTGCAGCGCAACGTGCTGGCCAAGGCGATGCTGGGCTTATGAGTCCTCCCCGGCTTCGCCGGGGAGGTGCCCCGTTATACGGGGCGGAGAGGTCATGGTCTTCCGGACCGCGGGCGTCCCGCCCGCTCATTCTTCCTTGATCTTGAGCGGGCGGGACGCCCGCGGTCCATGAGACGACGACCCCTCCGTCCGCGAAGACGCGGACACCTCTCCAGCAGAGCTGGGGAGGAGAATCCTAAGGAAACACCACTATGGATTACCGTCGTCTCGGCCGCGCGGGCCTGAAAGTCTCGGAGATCTGCCTGGGGACCATGACCTTCGGCAATGGCGCCGATGAAGCTGAGGCGGCGCGCATGGTGCATGCCGCGTTCGACGCTGGCGTCAATTTCTTCGATACGGCGAACACCTACGTCGCCGGCGCCTCGGAAACCATGCTGGGCAAGGCGCTGAAGGGCCGGCGGCAGGACGCGGTGATCGCCACCAAGGTGTTCAATCCGACGGGCGGCCGGGCCAACGATTCGGGCATGTCGCGCCTGCACATCAAGCAGGCGGTGGAGGACAGCCTGCGTCGCCTGCAGACCGACTACA
>NZ_JBFWZI010000250.1:0-8783 GCF_050185545.1 Reyranella sp.
CCGGCGAACGCCGGCCCTTTTACTTTTATCCCCCGCTTCGCTGGGGTGGTGCCCCGGCATCCGCGGGGGGGGGGGACAGGGTATCCCGGACGGCGGGCGTCTCGCCCGCTCTTGCGCCTCCGTGAGCGGGCGAGACGCCCGCGGTCCACATGAGCATGACCCCGCCGTCGCCGTATGGCGCGACACCTCCCCAGAGGAAGATCGATCTACGCATCGAACATGATGACCGAGCGCAGGACCTTGCCGGACTTCATGTTGGCGAAGCCGTCGTTGATCTCCGACAGCTTGATGCGGGCGGAGATCCAGTCGTCGAGCTGCAGGCGGCCCCTCATGTAGTGCTCGATCAGCCGGGGCATGTCGACCCGGAAGCGGTTGGAGCCCATCGAGGAGCCCTGGATCTTCTTCTCGCCGCGCAGGAACTCGATGCCGTGCAACTCGATCTTGGTGCCGAACGGGATCATGCCGATGATGGTCGCCACGCCACCCGGCCCGAGCATCTGGAACGCCTGCTCGGCGGTGATCTTGGCGCCGACCGCCTCGATCGCGTGATGCACCTGGCCCTTGGTCAGCTCCTTGACCTGGGCGACCGGATCGCCGTTGCGCACGTCGACGATGTCGGTGGCGCCGAGCTTGGTGGCGAGCTGCAGCTTGGTCGGGTTGGTGTCGACGGCGATGATGCGGCCGGCGCCGGCGATGGCGGCGCCGTTGATGGCCGCCATCCCGATGCCGCCGCAGCCCAGCACGACGACGGTCTCGCCCGGTGCCACCTTGGCGGTGTTGAAGATTGCACCGGCGCCGGTCATGACACCGCAGCCGATCAGCGCCGCCCGGTCGAGCGGCATGTCCTCGCGGATCTTCACGATCGCGTTCTCGTGCACCAGCATCTGCTCGGCGAACGACGACATGTTGAGAAACTGGTGGATCGGGCCGGTCTTGTTCCAGGTTATGCGGGTCGACACGCCGGGCGGCAGCTTGACGTCGGTGTTGGTGCAGATCGCCGGGCGGCCCGACGTACACTGCTCGCAGGTGCCGCAGAACACCGACAGGCAGGTGACGACATGATCGCCCTTCCTGACGTAGGTGACGTCGGAGCCGACCTCCTCGACGATGCCGGCCGATTCGTGACCGATCACGGCGGGCAGCGGGTGCGGGAACAACCCTTCCATGAAGTGCAGGTCGGAGTGACAGAGGCCGGCGCAGGCAGTGCGGATCAGCACCTCGCGCGATCCCGGCTTGCGCAGGCCCACTTCCTCGATGACCAGCGGCTTGTTCGCTTCGTACAGGACGGCGGCTTTCATGGGTGCATTCCTCTCCCGGGCGATGGACGGCACGAGGCCGTCGAACGCGAGGGTAGGGGAGGCGACGGCGGGGCGGCAAGATGCGCCGCGAGAGTCGTCGCGCGCCGTCTCGCCGGGCAGAAGACCGAACCACCGGAAATCAGCAAAGCTCATGCGCTGGGGGCGCGCCCGCCAGCGCGAACGAGTTGGCCGTCAACGACAGCCCCGCTATCGGGCTTGGTCCCGTTTCAGCAGCAATGTGCGCCACCAGGCGCCACTGGATTCGAGGTCGATGCGTCGTTCGAAAGCGAACCCACGGCGGGCGTAAACGGCGAGCAGATGGCCGGCCTGCTCGACCAGCAGGCCGCTCAGCAGCACCCTGCCGCCCGGCCGGACGGCAGCGGCGAACGACTCCGAGAGCTCGGTGAGGGGGCCGGCCAGGATGTTGGCTACGATCAGATCGAATGGCGCGCGGTCCGCCAGCCCGACGGCGGCAAGGCCAACAGAATGGACGAAATGGCAAAGCTCGCCGACGCCGTTCAGCGTCGCATTTTCCTTCGCGACCTCGACCGCCTGCGCATCGTTGTCGCCGCCCAGCACCGGGCGTCGCCACAACTTGGCCATGGCGATTGCGAGAATGCCGCTGCCGCAGCCGACATCGACCGCGTTCGCCGTTGATGCGGGGTCGAGCATCGCCAGGAGCTCGAGGCAGCCGCGCGTCGTTGCGTGCGTGCCGGTGCCGAAGGCCAGCCCGGCATCGATGCGTAGCGGCAGTGCGCCGGCAGGCGGCGGTTCGGTGGCATGCGACGGATGGACCCAGAATGGCCCGACGACAAACGGCTGGAAAGACCGCTGGTTCTCGCCGACCCAGTCCCTGTCGGGCAAGGCCTGCCACTGCCATGTCGGTTCTTCGAGTCCGCGGGCCCGCGCGGCGTCCTGGATTGCGGCAGCGACCGCGGCGTATGGCTCCTCGCCGACGATCTCGATTCGCCACGGCCCGTCGCGCGACATCTCGCGGCTACTCACGACGAAGCCCGCCTCGAGCAGTCGTTCCTCCAGGGCGTCTTCCCACGCGGCGCGTTCGTTCGCGGCGACGACGAAGGCGGCCTTGCCGATGTTCATGCTCATTCGGACCGCGGGCGTCCCGCCCGCTCATGATCAAGACGATGAGCAGGCGGGACGCCCGCGGTCCGGAAGACCATGATCTCGATACGACTCATGCCGCCTCGATGAAGCTGTCCAGGACCTTCTTGGGGCCGGCCTTCTCGAACTCGATGTCGAGCTTGTTGCCGTCGACGGCGATGATGCGGCCGTACCCGAATTTCTGGTGGAACACGCGCAGGCCGATGCTGAACTCCGGCCGGTCGCCTTCGACGGCGCGACGGTCGTCGAAGGTCTCGTCGCGCCAGCGGGTGCGCCGGCCGGCCGAGGTTACACCCAGGCTCTCGTAGTCGAAGCCGCTCGCCTGGTCGCGCAGGCCGCCATGATGGCCGGCCGAGTAGGTGGCGTAGAGGCCGGCGTCGCTGCTCTCGGCGAGATGGCCGTTCGGCAACTCGCGCAGGAAGCGCGAGGGCAGGGCAGCCTGCCACTGGTTGAAGACGCGCCGGTTGGCGGCGAACGACACATAGGCCCGCTTGCGCGCGCGCGTCAGGCCGACATAGGCCAGTCGCCGCTCCTCCTCGAGCCCCGCCATGCGCTTGTCGTCGAGTGCGCGCTGGTTGGGGAACAGGCCTTCCTCCCATCCGGGCAGGAACACGGTGTCGAACTCGAGGCCCTTGGCCGCATGCAGGGTCATGATGCTGACCATGTCGCTGCCCGCCCGCTCGGCATTGTCGGTGAGCAGGGCGACGTGCTCCAGGAAGGCGGGAAGGGTGTCGAACTCCTGCAGGGCGTTGACGAACTCCTTCAGATTCTCGAGCCGGCCTTCCGCTTCCGGCGAGCGGTCGAGACGCAGCATGTCGGTGTAGCCCGATTCGTCGAGAATGCTCTCGACCACCTCGACGTGGCTGATGCCGTCGAGCATGGAGCGCCAGCGCTCGAAGCTGCGCACCAGATCGCCCAGGATCTTGCGCGGCCGGGCCTTCAGCTCGTCCGTCTCCAGCGCCCGCCGCGCCGCCTCGAACAGCGACACCTTCTGAGCCCGCTGGATGATGCGCAGGATGCGCAGCGCGGAGTCGCCGAGGCCGCGGCGCGGCGTGTTGAAGATGCGCTCGAACGCCAGATCGTCGTCGTGCTGCACGGTGACCCGGCAGTAGGCCAGGGCATCGCGGATCTCCGCCCGCTCGTAGAAGCGCGGTCCGCCGATCACCCGGTAGGGCAGGCCGAGGGTGATGAAGCGTTCCTCGAACTCGCGCGTCTGGAAGCCGGCGCGCACCAGGATGGCGATCTGGCCGAGCGGGTGCTTGTCGCGCTGCAGGGCCTCGATTTCCTCGCCGATGGTGCGCGCCTCCTCGTCGCCGTCCCACACGCCGCGCAAGGAGATGCGCTCGCCTTCCTTGAGATCTGTCCACAGGGTCTTTCCGAGCCGGCCCTCGTTGTGCGAGATCAGATGCGAGGCGGCAGCCAGGATGTGCGGCGTCGAGCGGTAGTTGCGCTCCAGCCGGACGATCGTGGCGCCCGGGAAATCCTTCTCGAAGCGCAGGATGTTGCCCACCTCGGCGCCACGCCAGCCGTAGATCGACTGATCGTCGTCGCCGACGCAGCAGACGTCAGGCGTGCCCTGCGCCAACAGCCGGAGCCACAGGTACTGCGCCACGTTGGTGTCCTGGTACTCGTCGACCAGGATATGGCGAAAGCGGCGATGGTATAGCGCCAGGATGTCGGGATGCTGCTGCCACAGGGTTACGCAGTGCATCACCAGGTCACCGAAATCGACCGCGTTCACCTCGGCGAGGCGCTGCTGGTACTGGCGATAGATCTCGACCGACTTGCCATTGGCGAAATCGCCGGCGTCGTCGCGCGAGACCTTGTCTGGAGGCAGCGCGCGATCTTTCCAGCGCTGGATGATGCCCGACAGGATCCGCGCCGGCCATTTCTTGTCGTCGATGTCCTCGGCTTGCAGCAGCTGCTTGATCAGCCGTGTCTGGTCGTCGGTGTCGAGGATGGTGAAGTTGCTCTTGAGCCCGACCAGCTCGGCATGGCGGCGCAGCATGCGCACGCCGACGGAATGGAAGGTGCCGAGCCACATGCCGTCGGCGGCGCCGCCGATCAGGCTGGCGACGCGATCGAGCATTTCGCGCGCCGCCTTGTTGGTGAAGGTGACGGCGAGGATCTGCGACGGCCAGGCGCGCCCGGTGATCAGCAGGTGGGCGATCCGGGTGGTCAGCACGCGCGTCTTGCCGGTGCCGGCGCCGGCCAGGACCAGCAGAGGGCCGCCTTCGTGCGTCACCGCGAGGCGTTGCTGCTCGTTCAGACCCTCCAGGTGTGCAGAGGGCGCAACGGTGCGCCGCGCCGGCGGCGGATCGGACGGCGCGGGATCGTCGGTGATTTCAAACGGATCGGCGGGGGGCGCCATGCAGCGTCATATAGCAATCGGGACGGCATACGCCTATCTTGGATAGACGGGGACTCGGCATGTCTTCCCGTGGCGACCGGGCGCGATCCCGTCGCCGCCGGGATAGGCGAGTAGAAATATGGGAGTCTGGCCATGGCCCGAGGGTTGAACGGTTCTTCTAATGGTGCGGGTCATCATCATCCGACAGGCCGCGAGGCTGTCGAAGCGCGGATGCCCGGGGTGTCCAACCTGCCCGCGGCGATCGCCGGGGCGCTGCCGGCCGTGGTCGGCCTGCGCACCACCATTCCCAAGGACCGCCGCTCGGCCCAGTCGCTCGGCACCGAGCGCGAGGGTCATGGTATCCTGATCGACGATCAGGGCCTGATCGTCACCATCGGCTACCTGATCATGGAAGCCAGCACGGTGACGATCACCGACATCGAAGGCGGAGAATGGCCGGCCTATGTCGTCGGGTATGATTACGAGAGCGGCTTCGGCCTGGTGCGGACCGAACAGCCGATGGGCTTCCGGCCGATGCGCTTCGGCGATTCCGATGTCCTGGAGCTGCGCAGCGAGGCCTTCGTCGCCGGGCTCGGCGGCGAGAAGGCGACCCTCAAGGTCAAGGTCGCCGGCCGGCGCGAGTTTGCCGGCTACTGGGAGTACCTGCTCGACAACGCCATCTTCACTGTGCCGGCCTATCCGCTGTGGGGTGGCTCGGCGCTGATCGGCCAGGACGGCACCCTGCTCGGCGTCGGCTCGCTGCTGGTCCAGGAGGCTCTGGGACCGGGCGCGCCGGCCTTCCCCGGCAACATGTACGTCCCGATCAACCGCCTGAAGCCGATCTTCCAGGAACTGGTGGCCAACGGGCGCCTGGCGACGCCGCCACGTCCCTGGCTCGGCCTCCATACTGTCGAGCACATGGGCCAGCTCGTGATCGGCGGCATCTCCGATGGCGGGCCGGCCGACCGCGCCGGCCTGCAGCGCCACGACATCCTGCAGGCGCTGAACGGCGAGGTGCTCGACGACATCGCCGACTTCTATCGCAAGCTGTGGGCCAGCGGACCGGCCGGCACGGCGGTGACGCTGCGCATGGAACGCGACAGCGATTCCTTCGACGTCACCGTGCGGACGGGCGATCGCGCGCGCTACTATCACAAGTTCGGCTCCGACTGACGCTGCGGCCGGCGAACGGCGGGGAGAGCTCGATGGCAAGGCCATTCGCCTCGCGGGCGGACACGGCGGAGCGAAGGGTCGCGTTCAGACGCGTCTCGGAGAATGCCTACGCCTTCACGGCCGATGGCGATCCCAACACTGGGATCGTGGTTGGCGACGACGCGGTGATGGTGGTCGATGCACAGGCGACGCCACGGACCGCCGAGGCGGTGATCGAGCATGTGCGCAGCGTGACCGACAAGCCGATCAAGTACGTGGTGCTGTCGAACTACCACGCCTTGCGGGCGCTGGGCGCCACTGCCTTCGCGCCGCAGCACGTGATCAGCAGCGAGGCGACGCGCGAGCTGATCGTCGAGCGTGGCGCGCAAGACTACAAGTCGGAAGCCCAGCGCTTTCCCCGCCTGTTCAAGGCGATGGACGCTATTCCCGGGTTGACCTGGCCCACCATCACCTTTCGCGATCGCATGACGATCTGGCTGGGGAGTCTGCAGGTCGACATTCTCCATGCCGGCCGCGGCCATACCAAGGGAGATACCGTCGTCTGGCTGCCCGAGGAACGCACCCTGTTCAGCGGCGATCTGGTCGAAGCCGGCGCCACGCCCTATGCCGGCGACGGCCATCTCAAGGACTGGCCGCGCACGCTGGCGAGGCTGCGTGGGCTGGCGCCGCAGGCGCTGGTGCCGGGGCGCGGCGATCCGCTGATCGGCGAGGACGCGGTCGGGCAGGGGATTGGCGACACGGAGATGTTCCTGGCCGATCTCTTCGGCGCGGTCTCGGCGAGCGCCGAAGCCGGCGAGACGCTGAAGCAGGCCTACGACAAGGCGATGGGGCTGCTGCAGCCGCGCTACGGCAAGTGGGCGATCTTCGAGCACGTCATGCCGTTCGACGTCGCGCGCGCCTACGACGAAGCAAAGGGGCTCGACCATCCGCGCATCTGGACGGTAGAACGCGACCGCGAGGTATGGTCGACGCTGGAGCCTGACGCTTGATGGCGATTCTCTCCCGGACTGCGGGCGCTCCGCCCGTTCACCTTTATGCACTTCCGGACCGCGGGCGTCTCGCCCGCCCGGCGCATTCACATGCGCCGCTCATGATCAGAGGCGAGTCCGACGCGGTAGGCCGCGCCCAGGACGCCCAAGGTCCGGAAGAGTATGAGCGGGCGGGACGCCCGCGGTCCAAAAGAACATGACGGCCGACCTGATCGTGCGTCCGGCGACGGTCGACGACGTCGACCTGCTGCACCGTTTCTCCGTCGATCTCGCGACCTACGAGGACGAGCCCGATGCCGTGCGCTCGACGCCGCAGAGCCTGGCGCGCGACGGGTTCGGCGATCATCCGCAGTTCGCCGCCCTGATCGCCGAGCGCGCCGGCACGCCGGTGGGCTTCGTGCTCTATACCTTCAACTACTCGGTCTGGACCGCGGCGCGCGGCATCTTCATCGAGGACATCTGGGTCGTGCCCGAGGAGCGGCGCGGCGGCGTCGCCCGCGCGCTGATGGGCGCCCTGGCGAAGAAGTGCGTCGCCAAGGGCTACAAGCGCATCGACCTCAACGTGCTCGACTGGAACCCGGCGCGCGGCTTCTACGAGCGCATCGGATTCAGATGGATCCGCAACTGGCTGCCTTATCGGCTGAGCGGCGAGGCGCTGGACGCGCTGGCGCGAGAGTAGCGGGCAAACAGCCCATCTCGCCACCCCCACCTCATCCTGAGGAGCGCCCGAAGGGCGTGTCTCGAAGGATGGGCACCAACGAGGGTCCCAGTTGCCCATCCTTCGAGACGCTCGCTGCGCTCGCTCCTCAGGATGAGGGCGTTGTTGATCGATGAAGGGGCTTGAAGTCCCGAGTGTACCTACTTCCTCGCCAACCCCATCACCCGGCCTGCATTGGCGGGTCGCGGCAGATTTTGGTGCGCCTGCCAAAGCGTCTCCAGCCGCTCGGCTACCGGCGCAGGCCACGGCGCCGAGCGGCGGGTGGCGTAGTCGATGTTCATTACGATCACCTCGTTGGTCGCGGCGAGGTAGCCTTGCTCGGCGTGGTACATGTCATGATAGAGGTGGACGCGCTTGGCGTCGCGCGCAAGCAATTGGGTGGCGAAGCGCATCGGTGCGCCACCGCGCATCTCGCGGTCGTAGGTAACGTGCGTCTCGAGCACGAAGGTCATGCCGTGCTTGCCATCGACATAGGGTCGGCCCAGTCCCATGTTGCGCATGAAGGCGCCCGACGCCTGGTCGAAGGCGGCGACGTAGAAGGCGACGTTCATGTGGCCGTTCCAGTCGACCCATTCGGGCAGCACGACCGAGCGGTGAACATCGAGCGGTGCGCGCGTCACCAGCTCGGGAAGCTCATACGGCAACGACTCTCGCATCGATCAGCTCTTGCGCTTGATGCCGATGACGCGGCCGGTCTGAGGCGGCACGGGCAGGCCCTTGTGTGCGGCGGCAAGCTTGTGCAGCCGCTCCATGGCGAAGTCGGGCCACGGCGCCGACCGGCGAGTGGCATAATCGATATTCATCAGCATCAGCTCGTTGGTGGCGGCGAGGTAGCCTTCGGTGGCGTGGTACATGGCGTGGATGACGTGCAGGCGCTTGGCGTCGTAGTCGAGGACTTGCGTTGTGATGCGCAGCGGATCGCCTTCCTTGACCTCGCGGTCGTAGGTGACATGCGCTTCGAGCACGAAGGTCATGCCGATCTTCTCGCGCGTGTACTCCCAGCTGCAGCCGAACTGGGCGAACAGCGTGTCGGTCGCCTTGTCGAAGGCGACGACGTAGAAGCCGACGTTCATGTGGCCGTTCCAGTCGATCCACTCGGGCAGGACGGTGGCGCGGTGAATGTCGAGCGGCGC
>NZ_JBFWZI010000251.1:0-8737 GCF_050185545.1 Reyranella sp.
CGAGCTACCAGGAACTGGCCGGCCTCAAGGAGGTACACGACCTAATCGAAGGCGAGATCGCCCAGGTCAATCGTGACCTCGCCGCCGATCCGCGCATGGCCGGCGCCCAGATCCGCCGCTTCCTGATTCTGCACAAGGCACTCGACGCCGACGACGGCGAGTTGACGCGTACCAACAAGGTGCGCCGCGGATTCATCGGCGAGCGCTACAAGCCCCTGGTCGACGCGCTCTACGACGGGTCGCGACGGGCCCGCATCAAGGTCGACGTCACCTTCGAGGACGGCCGCAAGGGCATGATCGAAGGCGACATGGAAATCCGCGACCTGGCGCCCCATCCCGGACCGGGCTCGGCGCTGCCGCTCAGGAAGGCGAGCTGATGCTGGCGGTGGAGCTCGGCGCCGTCATTCTCCTCCCCAGCGCCGCTGGGGAGGTGTCGCCGTCTTACGACGACCCGCCTTCGCCGAAGCGAAGCCGCTTGGGCTTCGCGCTGGCTGGCGGAGGGGTCATGGTCTACCGGACCGGGGGCGTCCCGCCCGCTCAGATTCATGACCGGGCGGGACGCCCGCGGTCCGGAAGACCATGACCCGCCAGCGTTCCTTCGGCGAGGTGCTGCTGTCGGTGGAGAACATCAGCCTGTCGTTCGGCGGCGTGAAGGCGCTCACCGACATCAGCTTCGACATCCGCAAGGGCGAGATCCGCGCCATCATCGGTCCCAACGGCGCCGGCAAGTCGTCGATGCTGAACTGCATCAACGGCTTCTATCATCCGCAGCAGGGGGTGATCACCTACAAGGGCGTCCGGCGCAGCCAGATGCGGCCGCACGAGGCGGCCGAGCAGGGCATCGCGCGCACCTTCCAGAACATCGCCCTGTTCCGCGGCATGTCGACCCTCGACAACATCATGACCGGGCGCAACCTGCGCATGAGGACGGGCCTGTTCTGGCAGGCCCTGCATTTCGGCCCGGCCCGCCGCGAGGAGATCGACCATCGCCGGGCGGCCGAACAGATCATCGACTTCCTCGAGATCCAGCACATCCGCAAGGTGCCGGTCGGCCAGCTGCCCTATGGCCTGCAGAAGCGGGTCGAGCTGGGCCGGGCGCTGGCCGCCCAGCCCGAGCTGCTGCTGCTCGACGAGCCGATGGCCGGCATGAACATCGAGGAGAAGCAGGACATGTGCCGGTTCGTGCTCGACGTGAACGACGAGTTCGGCACCACGATCTGCCTGATCGAGCACGACATGGGCGTGGTCATGGACATCTCCGATCGCGTCGTCGTGCTCGACTACGGCAAGAAGATCGGCGACGGCGTACCCGACGAGATCAAGAGCAACCAGGCGGTCATCGACGCCTATCTGGGAGTGAGCCACTAAATGCTAGGCCCCTTCCTCGAAACCCTGATCGGCGGGCTGCTCACCGGGGTGCTCTACTCGCTGGTGGCGCTGGGCTTCGTGCTGATCTTCAAGGCGTCCGGCGTGTTCAACTTCGCCCAGGGCGCCATGGTGCTGTTCGCCGCCCTCACCCTGGCGCGGCTGACCGGCGAGACCGATCGAGAGGTCGACCTTGCGCACTTCGTGGTCGCCGCCGCCATCCTGGGCATCGCCGTGGCCCTGATCGGCTGGTACGCGTGGCGAGAATATCTGGCACGCGGCGGCGGGGCAGGGGAACGGCGTCGCATCCAGACCCTGGCGGCGGCTGGCGCGATCGTCGGCGGCGTCGTCGCCTGGATGTACGGCAAGGGGTCGTGGCCGATGTGGCTCGCCATCGCCGCGACGGCGGCGATCATGGGCCTCCTGGCCTACGCCATCGAGCGGCTGGTGCTGCGTCACCTGGTGAACCAGGAAGGCATCATCCTGTTCATGGCGACGCTCGGCATAGCCAATTTCCTGGATGGCTTCGGCCAGACGCTGTGGGGCAGCGACATCTACAAGATCGATCTCGGCATGCCCAAGGATCCGATCTTCCTGTTCGAAGGTGTGTTCGAAGGCGGCTTGCTGGTCGATCCCGGCGATCTGGTCGCGGCCGTCATCGCCGCTGCGCTGGTGGTCGTGCTCGCCGTCTTCTTCCAGAAGACACGGGTCGGGCGCGCTCTGCGCGCCGTTGCCGACGACCATGCCGCCGCGCAGTCGGTCGGCATTCCGCTCGACACCATCTGGCTGATCGTGTGGACCGTCTCGGGCCTTGTCGCGCTGGTCGCGGGGATGATGTGGGGCGCCAAGCTCGGCGTGCAGTTCTCGATCTCGCTGGTGGCGCTCAAGGCGCTGCCGGTGCTGATCCTGGGCGGCTTCACCTCGGTGCCCGGCGCCATCGTCGGCGGCCTGATCATCGGCGCCGGCGAGAAGCTCTCCGAGGTGTTCCTGGCGCCGATCCTGGTCAAGGCGTTCGACCTGGCCGGCGGCGGAATCGAGAACTGGTTCGCCTACATGCTGGCGCTGATCTTCCTGCTGTTCAGGCCGCAGGGCTTGTTTGGCGAACGCATCATCGAACGAGTCTAGAGGGGGCGAGCGCAGGCGATGCTTTACCGCGAGGCCGGCCAGTTCAAGACCGACTACGCTGCCGACCAGCAGATCTTCCCGATCCTGCAGGACCGCATCTTCGTCCTGGCGACGATCGTGCTGGCGTTCCTCGCCGTGCCGATGATCGCCACGCCCTATCTCTACACCGAGATCCTGATCCCCTTCCTGATCCTGTCGCTGGCCGCGATCGGGCTCAACATCCTGGTCGGCTACTGCGGCCAGGTCTCGCTCGGCACCGGCGGCTTCATGGCGGTCGGCGCCTACGCCGCCTACAACCTCTGGCTCCGCGTGCCCGAGCTCAACAACCTCGTCGTCGTGTTCCTGTTCGGCGGGCTGATGGCGGCGGCCGTCGGCATCCTGTTCGGCATCCCCTCGCTCAGGATCAAGGGCTTCTATCTCGCCGTCGCCACGCTCGCCTCGCAGTTCTTCCTCGACTGGGTGTTCGCGCGCGTGAAGTGGCTGACCAACTACACGCCCTCGGGGTCGGTGGCGGTGGGCTCGCTCGAGGTGTTCGGCTGGCATATCGACCGGCCGATCGATCGCTACCTGCTGATCCTCGGTATCGTGGTCGTGGCCACGCTGGTCGCCAAGAACCTGGTACGCGGCCATATCGGCCGTTCGTGGATGGCGATCCGTGACATGGACATCGCCGCCGAGATCATCGGCTTCAGGCCATTGCGCACAAAGCTCACCGCCTTCGCCGTCAGCTCGTTCTTCGTCGGCATCGCGGGCGCGATGTGGGGCTTCCTGCGGCTCGGTTCCTGGGAGCCGCTGGCCTTCGACATCAACCGCAGCTTCCAGATCCTGTTCATGGTCATCATCGGCGGGCTGGGCTCGTTGCTCGGCAGCTTCCTGGGGGCGGCCTTCATCGTGCTGGTGCCGATCGTGCTCAACCAGCTGCCGGGCTGGCTCGGCGTCAGGATGTCGACGGCGCTCTTGAGCCATGTCGAGTTCATGGTGTTCGGCGCCATGATCGTGTTCTTCCTGATCGTCGAGCCGCACGGCCTGGCACGGCTGTGGGCGGTCGCCAAGGAGAAGCTGCGGCTCTGGCCGTTTCCGCATTGATTCACTAGATTCAGGGCAAGGACCGGCCACTACGGACCGGACCACAGCGTGAGGAGGACACAGATGGGAATTCACAGGAGATTGGTGCACAAGGCGGCTGTCCTGGGGGCCGCCATCGTCGCCGCCGGGATCGTCGCCGGCGCGGGCGCCCAGGCGCAGAACGAGCAATTCATACCCGGGTTGATCTACCGCACAGGCGCCTATGCGCCGAACGGCATTCCGTTCGCCAACGGCGTCGCCGACTACTACGCCCTGGTCAACGAGCGCGACGGCGGCATCAATGGCGTCAAGATCGCCTACGAGGAGTGTGACACCGCCTACGCCACCGACCGCGGCGTCGAGTGCTACGAGCGGCTGAAGAACAAGGGCCCGACCGGCGCCGCCTACGTGCTGCCGCTCAGCACCGGCATCACCTTCGCGCTCACCGAGAAGGCGCCGGTCGACAAGATCCCGATCATTTCGATGGGCTACGGGCGCTCCGAGTCGCGCGACGGCAGCGTGTTCCAGTGGAACTTCCCGCTGCTCGGGACCTACTGGTCGGCGGCCGACATCATCATGCAGCACATCGCGCTGAAGGAGGGCGGCTTCGACAAGCTCAAGGGCAAGAAGATCGCGCTGGTCTATCACGATTCGCCCTACGGCAAGGAGCCGATCGCTCTGCTCGAGCAGCGCGCCAAAATGCACGGCTTCACCTTCACGCCGCTGCCCGTCACCCACCCCGGCGTCGAGCAGAAGGCGACGTGGCTGCAGATCCGCCAGAACCGGCCGGACTACGTGCTGCTGTGGGGCTGGGGAATCATGAACTCGACCTCGATCAAGGAAGCCGCCGCGGTCGGCTTCCCGCGTGAGAAGCTGTTCGGCGTCTGGTGGTCGGGCGCCGAACCCGACGTGCGGCCCGCCGAGGGCGGCGCCAAGGGCTACCATGCCGCCATGCTGCAGCACGGCTCCGGCCAGTTCGGCGTCCATGCCGACGTCAAGAAGTACGTCTACGACAAGGGCAAGGGCGCGACCAAGTGGGACGAGGTCGGCGAGGTGCTCTACAACCGAGGCTTGGTCAACGCCATGGTGGGCGTCGAGTCGATCCGGACGGCGATGAAGAAGTTCGGCAACAAGCCGATGACCGGCGAGCAGGTGCGCTGGGGCATCGAGCACCTCGATATCAGCGCGGCCCGTCTCAAGGAGCTGGGCTTCGAGGGCATGCTGCAGCCGCTCAAGGTGACCTGCAACGACCACGAGGGCACCCGCGCCGGCCGCATCCAGCAGTGGGACGGCCACAAGTGGGTCGTGGTTTCCGACTGGTACCAGTCCGACGACAAGGTCATCAAGCCGATGGTCGAGCAGGCTGCGAAGAAGTACGCCGACGAGAAGAAGCTGCCGGTGCGCGACTGCTCCAAGGAGAGCTGAGCGACGAGGCGTGGTGTCCGGACCCCTCCCCCGTAATCGGGGGAGGTGCCCCCGACAGGGGGCGGAGGGGGAAAGCCTCAGTCGAGGTCTCCGAGGTTCCGACGTCAGGATCAGAGAAAGCTCGAGTGTGGCCATCCCCCTCCGGCCCTACGGGCCACCTCCCCCGATGACGGGGGAGGAACATGAGAGATGAGCCCGACGCATGGCCGAACAACTTCAGCAAGTCGCCAACGCCAACGTCATCGACGTGGCCAGCATCGAGGTTATCTACAACCACGTCATCCTGGTTCTGAAAGGCGTGTCGCTGGCGGTGCCAGACGGGTCGATCGTGGCGCTGCTCGGCGCCAATGGGGCGGGCAAGTCGACGACGCTGAAGGCGATCTCGAACCTGCTGCACAGCGAGCGCGGCGAGGTCACCAAGGGCCAGATCCATTGCCGCGGCGAGCGGGTCGACGGGCTCACGCCCAACGATCTGGTGCGGCGCGGCGTCATCCAGGTCATGGAGGGCCGCCACTGCTTCGGCCATCTCACGGTGGAGGAGAACCTGCTGACCGGCGCCTACATCCACGGCGGCAAGCGCCGGCAGATCGCCGACGACCTCGACAAGGTCTATCACTACTTTCCGCGCCTCAAGGAGCGGCGCTCGAGTCAGGCCGGCTACACCTCGGGTGGCGAGCAGCAGATGACGGCGATCGGCCGCGCCCTGATGAGCCGGCCCAACACCATCCTGCTCGACGAACCGTCGATGGGCCTGGCGCCGCAGCTCGTCGAGGAGATCTTCGAGATCGTGAAGAGCCTCAACGAGCGGGAGAAGGTCTCGATCCTGCTGGCCGAGCAGAACACCAACGTGGCGTTACGCTACGCCCATTACGGCTACATCCTGGAGAATGGGCGCGTGGTGCTCGACGGCGATGCCGCCCACTTGCGCGAGAACGAGGACGTGAAGGAGTTCTACCTCGGCATCGGCGGCGAAGGCCGGCGCTCGTTCCGCGACGTCAAGCACTACCGGCGGCGCAAGAGGTGGCTTTAGACCGGATTTCCACGCATGACGACTGCGGCGCGCGGAAATTCAGGCTAGGCCGAATTGTCCGAGAGCTTCATGAGGACGAGGCCGCTGAGAATGAGCACGGCCGCCAGGATGCGGCCGACGCTGGCCTGCTCGCCCAGGACCACGATGCCGAAAACAAAGGCGCCTGCCGCGCCGATGCCCGTCCACACCGAGTACGCGGTGCCGAGCGGCAGCGTCTTCATGGAGATCGACAGCAGGACCATGCTCGCGACCATGCCGGCGAGGCTGATGATGGTCGGCCAGAGCCTGGTGAAGCCTGCCGAGTGCTTCATGGCGGAAGCCCACACGATCTCCAGCAGGCCGGCGACAGTCAGGTATACCCAGGCCACATCCGCTCTCCGCGCTCGCAGTCGAACCGTCGCGGACAGCATGCCCATCGATCGACATAGATCGGAGAGGGCGCGTCTCGCGTCGCCGATGTAGACAGCGGCACGCGCTGCTTCAACCGGCGAGCCACTTTCGAGATCGTTCCCGACTTCCGTCAGGCGGCCTTGCTCTCCGTCGCCTTCTTCGGGATCGGTGGTGCGAAGCGGAAGGCTGCGCCCAATCGATTCCAGGCGTTGATGTTGGCGACCGCTACGCTGAGCGCGATCACCTCGTTCTCGCTGAAGTGCTGGCGCAGGCTCTCGTAGGCCTCATCCGCCACGCTGCGTCCGTCGAGCCGCGTCAGCGTCTCGGCCCAGGCCAAGGCGGCGCACTCCTTGTCCGAAAAGATGCCGGCCTCGTGCCAGGTCGCCACCAGGTCGAGCTTCTCCTGCGGCAGACCGAGCCGCCGCGACACGTTGAGATGGATCTGCAGGCAGAAGGCGCAGTTGTTGATCTGCGACACGCGCAGCTTGGCGAGCTCGACAATCGTCTTGTCGAGGCCCGACTCCTCGGTGCTCTTGCCCATTGCCAGCAGGGCGGCCTGTGCGCCGGGCGCGGTCTTCTGGAACGTGTCGTAAGAGATGCGGACGTGGGACATGGCGGCGCTCCAAAGATATTCGAACTCTGATATAATGCCTCCGGACAGCTCGGCAAGCCCGGAGTGATACAATCATAGGTGGATCGACCGGACCTCGGCGCAGGCATAGATGCTGAAGATCCTGGTCGATGGTCCTGATAACTTGGTGCTTGAGCATCTCCAGCACATTCGCGCCGGAATGGACGAGATGCGGGACGACATGCGCGACCTGAAGCGTCGACTGACGTCGCTTGAAGTCTCCGTTTCCAACCTCCGGGGCGAAATGGCCAGTCTGCACGGTGACTTTGCCGGCCAATCGGGACGGATCGACCGAATCGAGACCAGGCTGGAGCGGATAGAGCGCCGCCTCGAGCTGCACGACGCCTGGCAGGTTGCTGAAAAAGGTTTTTCGGCTACTCAGGCGAGCAAGCTTGCTTCGTCAAATGGTGGCAACGCGAAATATCGATTCGATATTCTCGCTGGACGGATTCGATTGTTGCGGAGGCATGGCATCCATTCGGACTTCTTCAGCAGCCTGCTAGAAGCGCTTCCCCGTCATCGCTCTGCGATGTGACCTCGGCTTCAGGCCGCCTTGGCAAGAGGACGGCTTGGCGTCTACCGTGGTCGGCCGAAGGCCGAGGAAACGCCCATGTCCAAGCACTACGACACTCTGGAAACCCGATCGCCCGCAGAGCGCGAGAAGGCGCTGATGCAGGCGCTGCCGCAGCAGATCGCCCACGCCAAGGCGCATGCGCCGTTCTTCGCCGAGTGGCTGAAGGGCGTCGATCCGGAGGCGGTCACGTCCCGTGCGGCGCTGGCCAAACTGCCGGTGCTGCGCAAGTCGGTGCTGAGCGAGGTGCAGAAGAAGGATCCGCCGATGGGCGGGCTGATCACCGTGCCGATGAGCAAGGTGCGCCATGTCTTCATGTCGCCCGGCCCGATCTTCGAGATCGACACCGACGAGCCCGACTATTTCCGCGGCGCGCGCGCCATGCATGCCGCCGGCTTTCGGCCGGGCGACGTGGTCTACAACACCTTCTCCTATCATCTGACGCCGGCCGGCATCATGATGGAATCGGCCATGCGGGCGCTGGGCTGCGCCGTCGTGCCGGGCGGCGTCGGCAACACCGAGCTGCAGCTCGACGCCATCGCCGCCATCCGGCCGAGCGGCTACGTCGGCACGCCGTCCTTCCTCAAGATCCTGGTCGAAAAGGCGGCCGAGCTCGGCAAGGACATCTCCTCGCTGAAGCACGCCTTCGTCGGCGCCGAGGCGTTGCCGCCTTCGCTGCGCCAGATGTTCATCGACAAGGGCATGTCCTGCCTGCAGAGCTACGGCACGGCCGACGTCGGCACCATCGCCTACGAGTCCGAGGCGATCCAGGGCATGACCGTCGACGAGGGCGTGATCGTCGAGATCGTGCGACCGGGCACCGGCGATCCCGTGCCCGAAGGCGATGTCGGCGAGGTCGTGGTCACGACCTTCAATCGCGCCTATCCGCTGATCCGCTTCGGCACCGGCGACATGTCGGCCGTGCTGTCGGGCCCGAGTCCGTGTGGGCGGACCAACATGCGCATCAAGGGCTGGATGGGCCGCGCCGACCAACGCACCAAGGTGCGCGGCATGTTCGTCGACCCGGCGCAAGTAGCCGAGATCGCCGCCAAGCATCCCGGACTTGGCCGCCTGCGCCTGGTGATCGACTGGGTCAACCAGGCCGACGTCATGACGCTCAAGGTCGAAGCCGGTC
>NZ_JBFWZI010000252.1:0-8678 GCF_050185545.1 Reyranella sp.
GCTTCTGGGTCGGCCAGTTCGAGGCGAACCTGCCGAGCCAGGGACCCGCCGCGCTGTTCGCCAACATCGCCAGCTCCTTCGGGATCAGCGCAGAAGCAAAGGCGCTCTATCCTTTCCTCGAAGACCCCTTCGCCGCCAGCGACGCCGAGATCAGCAGCTTTCTCGATTCGGTCTACGACAACATGTTCAACCGATCGTCCGACGCGGCCGGCCTCGCCTACTGGACGGGGCAGATCAAGGCGACGCTGCAGGCCGGCCAGTTCGTCGGCTCGGTGCTGGTCAACATCATGAGCGGAGCACAAAACTCGGCGGCCGGCCAGGACATCACCACCTTGATGGGCAAGGTGGCGGTGAACCTCGAGTATGTCGCGGAGCAGAAGCGGCTGGGCACGACCTGGACGTCGCAGGACGACGGCGCGGAAGCCACGGCGCTGCTCAGTGCGGTGACCGACGTTCCGCAGACGGTTCTCGTCGGCATGGCGCAGGCGCATTCCCTGGTGGCCGCGGACGTCTGACGCCGGCCGGCCGGAGCCGATCGACGCAAAGCAAGGCCAGTACGTCCGAACGGGCTGGCAGCGAGGCGCCGGGCAGCAACCAGACAATCGAAGTGGTCCAGTACGACGAAGAACCTGCGCCGCCGCGATCAAAGGCTTTGACAGGGTGGCGCCTTATATGCAACTGCGAATTACTTGCAAACAATAGCAGCCCTCATGGACCTCCAACCGCGCGCCCTCCCATCATCCGGCACCCCCTTCCCGCCTGCCGGCCGACGAATCCGCCACCCTTCCCACGATCGAGAGCGCCGAGCTGATGCGCGGCGGTCGTGAGCTGCTGATCCGCCACGGCCAGAGCACTTATCGCCTGCGCGTGACGATGTCGGACAAGCTCATCCTGACCAAGTAACCCCGGACACCCGCAGGCTGCCGGCCAGCAGCGGCGCCCGGCCCTGCTCCGCCTCCGGTCAGGCCGGGAGGCCGCCGCCGATGCCGGTCGCCACGCGGACCGTCACCAGAAAGCCGTGCCTGTGAAGAATGCTCTTCACCTCGTCCGCCGCTTCCAGGGCGGCCGATGCCAGCCCTTAGATAAAAGACGAACGAGACCGCTGGATTTTTCTCTCCCCCTGTCCGGGACAGCCACTTTTTTCCGCCATGCGCGGGCTCATGCGCCGGGGCCGCGCCACTCATGGACGCCGACTTCCGTTCCTCCTCCAATGAAGATCGGGGCGTGTACCGCCCCGATCTTCTCAGCATCGTGGTGCACGCCGGCGGGGGGTCTCCCCAGCGAAAGGGAGGAGATACGTTACTTGGGCAGGAGCTTGCCGACGTCCGCTGCCATCGCCGCGAGCGCCGCATCGGGCGCCGCCGACTTGTCGACCACCGTCTGCAGGCGGTCCTTGATCGCCTGGATGATCTTGAGGTTGTTGTCCCCGGGGAAGGCGTACCATGCCGTCATCAGCGGCTGCTGGCTGAGCGACGTCAGGTGGTTCGGCTTCTCGGCATAGAAGTCCTTCAGCATCGCCGGATTGGTCGCCGGCACGGAGTTGGGCGGCATGTAGCCGGTGCCCTTGACCATGATGGTGGCGCCCTCCGGCCCGGTGATGAACTTCATGAAGCGCCACGCCGCCGCCTGCTTGGCGGGCTCCGTCGCGAACATCAGGGCCGACGCGCCGCCGGTCGGCAGCTTCGCGTTGGGACCGGGCACCGGGAAGCGCGCCGTGCGCCACTTGAACTTGCCGGCCACGCCCTCGTCGGCGACGCGCAGGAGCGACGTCGATTCGGTCCAGATGCCGAGCTTGCCGCCGAAGAAGGCGGCGCGGCTCGAATCGGGCGACAGGTTGGGCATGCCGACGTCGCGCACCATGCGGCCCAGCAGCTCGATCGATTTCTTGCCCGGCTCTTTGTCGAAGGCGATCGTCTTCTCGTCCTCGCTCATCATCCGGCCGCCGTGCGAGAATACCAGCGCCTGCCACATCCAGTTCCCGGTGATCGCCCAGGAATAAAACAGACCGACATTGTCGTTGCCGAGCGCGTTGATCTTGTTGGCGAGACTGAAGATGCCGTCCCAGGTGGTCGGGAAGTTGGCCGGATCGCCGCCCGCCTTCTTCACCAGATCCTCGTTCATGTAGACGATCGGTGTCGACACCGCGAAGGCGAGCCCGTAGGGCTTCCCGCCATAGGTGCCGAGCGCCATCATCGACGGCGAAAAGCCCTGGCCCTGCCAGTCCTTCTCCTTCGCGATGAAGGGCGTGAGATCGACGGCGATCTTGCGATCGACGAACAGGCGCTGGAGGTTGATCGCCTGCAGCGCCACGTCGGGAAGCTGCTTGGTGATCGCCTGGCGCAGCGCCGTTTGCGCGGCGTCCTCGTATTCCTTGTAGGCCGGCAGGTAGTTGACCGCGAGGTCGGGGTTGGCCTTCTCGAATTCCGTCTTCAAGGTGGCGAAGACCTTGTCGAAGATGAAGCCCAGCGGATACTGCACGTTGATCGTGGTCCTGGTCTGCGCCAGGGCCGGCCCGCCGCCGACCAGGGCCGTCGCCAGGACGGCGGCGCTTCCCTTGATGAACTGTCGTCTCATGACGATCTCCCTCTCCTGTTCAGCCTTTCATTCCGGTGAAGACCACGCCCTCGACGAAGCAACGCTGCGCGACCAGAAAGGCGATGACCAGCGGCGCGATGACGATGGTGGCCGCCGCCATCAGCGGCCCGAATGCGGTGCCTTCGCCGTTCAGCTTGAGATGGGCGATGCCGAGCGGCGGCGTGTAGAGACCCTGCTCGCCGACCGCGATCAACGGCCAGAAATAGTCGTTCCAGTGGGCGACCACGGAGAAGATCCCGAACGCCACCAGCGCCGGGATCGCCGCCGGCGCCATCACCGACCAGACGATGCTGTACTCGCTCATGCCGTCGATGCGGGCGGCGTCGACCAGGTCGTCCGGCACGCCGAGAAAGAACTGGCGCATCAGGAAGATGCCGAAGACGGAGATGGTAAAGGGAAGCACAAGGGCGGCGTAGCTGTTCAGGAGCCCGAGCCAGTAGAACAGGATGTAGATCGGCAGCGCCGTCGCCTGGTAGGGGATCAGCAGGCAGACCAGCACCGCGGCGAACAGGGTCGTGCGGCCGCGAAAGCGCAGCTTGGCCAACGCATAGGCTGCCGGCACGTTGACCAGCACCTGCAGGGCGAAGATCGCCGCCGTCACGATGATGCCGTTCAGCAGGAAGTGCAGCAGTGGCACCTGGGTCAGCGCCTCGTGGTAGTTCTCGGCCGCGCCCAGGCGGTGGGGCAGCAGCTGGAACTCGGGCGAGTAGATTTCCTCCTTGGGCTTCAGCGACGTCGCCACCATGACGACGAACGGCGCCAGCATCACCACGGTGCCGAGCCCGAGCACGAGATGGCGTACGCCGCGCAGCGGCCGCGACAGGCGATGACCCGTCATGGTGCCAATTTCCTCATTGCACAGGCCTCCGTGCCTCGAGAATGAAGACGCGGATCACCGACAGCGCCAGGATGAACACCAGGAAGACCACGACCAGCGCCGCCGCGTAGCCGACCCGGAAGAAGCCGAAGGCCTCGGCATAGATCGTGTGCAGCAGCACCTCCGAGGCCTTGTTCGGCCCGCCGCCGGTCAGCACCTGCACGGTGTCGAACACCTGGAAGGCGCGGATGGCGGTGATCACCACGGCGAACAGCGTGACCGGTGCCAGCATCGGCCAGGTGACGAGGGCGAAGCGCGACGGGCCATGGCGGGCACCGTCCACGGCGGCGGCCTCGTAGAGCTCCGACGGAACGGCGGTCAGCCCCGCCATGAACAGCACCATGTTGAAGCCGACGCTCTGCCAGATACCGATGCCGCACAGCGTGAACAGCACGAGGTTGCGGTCGTGCAGAAAATCGAGCGGCCGCAGGCCCAGCCATTTCAGGGCGAAGTTCACCGCCCCGATGCGCGGATCGAGCATGAATCCCCAAACGATCGCCATCGCGATCAGGGTCGCCATCACCGGCAGGAAATAGGCCGAGCGATAGAAGCCGCGCAGCCCGCGGTCGGCCTCGATCAGCAACGCCGCGCCGAGCCCCAGTGCCACCGACGCGGGCACGACGATGGCAACGTAGATCAGCGTGTTGACGACCGAGATGCGCACCGTGGCGTCCTCGTTCATCTCCTCGTAGTTGGCCAGGCCGATGATCGAGAGGGATGGCGCGCCGAGCTGGTAGTCGGTGAAAGAAAGCACGATCAGGCAGACGAGCGGCCCGATCAGGAACACCAGCATCAGCAGCACCGCCGGCAGGGTGAGCAGCAGGACGTTGAGCCGCCTGGCCCGGCGCGGCGATGCCTCAGCCATTGCGGGCGATCCTCCGGCCGTCGCTGTCGAACAGCAGCAGATGCTCGGCCGGGAAGCGGATCTGCACGGTCGCGCCGATCTCGGTCGATTCGACGGCCGATGGATCGCAGCGGATGATGGCGGGGCTCGGCAGGCCGTGCAGCGCGATGTGCAGGAACAGGTCGGAGCCGAGATTCTCGCGAAATACGATTCGCCCGGGAATACCCGCACCCATCGTCACGGCCAGCCGTTCCGGCCGGATGGCGGCCTGCAGCCTGGTCCCGACGGGGAGCCCGCTATCGCGGGTGACCGGCATCCCGAGCACGCCGATTCCGACGGGTGTCGCCACGGCTGGAAAGACGTTTATGCGCGGCATGCCGACGAACTGTGCCACCGGCAAATCGTCGGGATCCTGATACAGAGTGGCCGGCGAGGCGATCTGGCGCAACTGGCCGTCGAGAATCACGGCAACGCGATCGGACATGGTCATCGCCTCGGCCTGGTCGTGCGTCACGTAGACGAACGTGGCACCGAGCTCGCGATGGAGCTGGGCGAGCTCGGCGCGCATGTGCACGCGCAGCTCGGCATCGAGGTTGCTGAGCGGCTCGTCCATCAGGAACGCCCGCGGCTGGCGCACCATGGCACGGGCGAGCGCCACGCGCTGCTTCTGGCCGCCGGAGAGCTGCGAAGGCTTGCGATCGAGCAGGCTTTCCAGCCGCAGGGTCGCGGCCACGCCGCGCACCGCCTCGGCGATCGAGCCGCCGATGCTGCGCACGCCGGGCAGCAGGCGGGCGCCGGGCAGGCGCTGCAGCCGCGTCAGCCGGCGCATGCGCAGCGGCACCGCGATATTCTCGGCCACCGTCAGATGCGGGTAGAGGGCGTAGGACTGGAACACCATGGCGATGTCGCGTTTGTCGGGCGCCAGCCCGTCCATCGACACGCCGTCGATGGCGACTGTGCCCTCGCTTTGCGGTTCCAGCCCGGCGATGATGCGCAGCAAGGTCGACTTTCCGCAGCCCGACGGCCCGAGGACGGTGATGAACTCGCCGGCGCGCACGTCGAGATCGATGTCGCGGAGCACCGAAACCTCGCCGAACTTCTTGGCGATCCGCGCGAGCGCGATCGCGCCGCGGCGTGCGGGCCGTTCCGTACCTGCCATGATCGGGCTTACATGCATGGGGATCGCGCGCGCAGACGTGGCGCGCCCGAATATGGCATGCAGCGCCATCGCGCGCAGCGCGAACCGCCGCGACCGGGCCGGCACCGGATGCCGCAGGCTGTCAACCGCACGTCCTCCCCCGCTCACGATCGGCCAATCGCGATCCGATGGGGCAGACGATAACGCGCGCGCGACGGGTTGAAAAGAACTCATTATTGGATCATTTAGACACTGAGTTTATTTCAAACAGATGTCACGACAGGACTGAGGGGTCGGAATGTCGGGGAAGCAGCGGCTGGCGAGCAGCCGGACGGCGGAGGCGGAAGACAAGGCGTCGATCCTGACGCTGATCCGCCAGTCGATGCGCACGCTGCCGCCGACGGCCAGGCGCATCGCCGACTACATCGACAAGCACGCCAACGACGTGATTCGCATGTCGATCACCGAGCTCGCCGAGCAGGCCGAGGCGAGCGAGGGCAGCATCGTCGGCCTGTGCCGGCGGCTGGGCATTGACGGCTTCCAGGAGCTGAAGATCCTGCTGTCGCGCGACCTGGTCGATCCGGTGCGCCTGATCCAGGAGGATTTGCGCGAGACCGATTCGGTGGCGGATGTCGCCGAGCACGTCTTCGCCGCCCACATCGCCTCCCTGCAGCAGACGAGGCAGCTGCTGGCGATGCCGGCGCTCACCAAGGCGGTCGAGATCATCCGCAGCGCGCGGCGCCTCGAGGTCTACGGCATCGGCAGCTCCGGGCCGATCGCCCAGGATCTCGCCTACCGTCTGCTGCAGCTCGGCCGCGACGCCAAGGTGGTGAGCGATTCGCACATCCAGGCGGTGAGCGCCGCGATGACCGATTCCAGCACCGCCGTCATCACCATCTCCCATTCCGGCAGCACGACCGAGACCGTGCTGGCGACGCGGCTTGCCCGTGACGCCGGCGCGCGCACCATCGGCATCACCCGCATGGGCAAGTCGCCGCTGGCGCGCTACTGCGACATCGTCCTGCACACCATCGCCAACGAAACGCGCTACCGGCCGGAGGCGATGAGCAGCCGCGTCGCCCAGCTCGCGCTCATCGACACTCTGGTGTCCTGCTGCGCGCTCGCCGACGCCGGGCGCTCGGTCGCCAAGCTCGAGCTCAGCGCGCGCATCATCGCCGGCAAGCGCTTCTGATGCGTGCCATCATCATAGGCGCCGGCCGCGGCAGCCGGCTGATGCCGACGACCGAGAACGCCCCCAAGTGCTTCGCCGAGATCCAGGGCAAGCGCATTCTCGACTGGACGATCGAGGCGCTGCAGGGCGGCGGCTGCACCGAGATCTGCTTCGTCGGCGGCTATCGCATGGAGGCCGTGCGCCACGACTATCCCCAGTTGCGCTTTCGCGCCAACCCCGACTGGCAGAACAACAACATCCTGGTCTCCCTGATGTGCGCCGAGGATCTGATGGATCGGCCCTTCGTCGCGACCTACTCCGATATCCTGTTCACCCCCCAGGTGGTGGCCGACCTGGCGCGCGCGAAGGACGAGATCGCGCTCGGCGTCGACACCGACTGGCGCGAGCACTACAGGCTGCGCACAAAGCACCCGCCGCACGATGCCGAGAAGGTCATCACGAGCGGCGGCCGGGTGGAGCGCGTCCATCGCGGCATTGCCTACGAGGAAGCGACCGGCGAGTTCATCGGCGTCGCCAGGTTCGGCAGCGATGGCGCGCGCTGCCTGCGCGAGTTCTATCACCGGCGCATGGCGGAGTTCTGGGGCCGGCCGTACCGCGAGGCGCCGCTGTTCCAGAAGGCGTACCTGATCCACCTCTTCCAGGACATGATCGAGCACGGCATCGCCTTCGGTCACGCCGATACGCCGGGCAGGTACCGCGAGATCGACACCCAGGAGGACATGGAACTCGCGCAGACGCTGTGGCGGCCCTGACATGCCCTCTGATGCGCCGATTGGCCGTTCCCTGCCGCTCTTCCCGGCGTCGATCGTCGGCTCCATTCCCCGTCCCCTGGTCGTCCGCGAGCTGATCGAGAAGCCGCACTGGGATGCCGCCGACGGCGCCGCCATGGACGCCGCCATCCGCTTCGTCGTGGCGATGCAGGAACGCGCCGGCCTCGACGTCGTGAACGACGGCGAATGGCGGCGCCGCTCCTACATCGGGGTCATCGCCGAGCTGGCGCACGGCTTCACGCTGGAGACGAACCCGGCCGACGGCCGGCCTTGGACGGTGGTGACCGGGAGGCTGGCGCCCAAGCCGGCCGGCTTCATCGCCCGCGAGGCAGCCTTCGTGAAGGGCATCGCCACCGTCGCCACCAAGATCACGTTGCCCGCCCCCGCCCTGCTCGGCGAGCGCCTGTGGGACGCCGAGCGCTCCCGCAGGGCCTACCCCGACCGCGAGGATTTCGTGCGCGCCTGCGTGGCGCCGCTCAGGGCCGAGATCGCGATGCTGCGGGAAATCGGCGTGGAGATCGTCCAGATCGACGATCCCCATCTCTGCCTGTTCGTCGATCCCGCCGTGCGCGCGCGCTACGACGCCCCCGACCGCGCGGCCGATTTCGCCGTCGACATGATCAACGCCACGGTCGAGGGCTTTGCCGGCGTGAAGTTCGCCGTGCATCTCTGCCGCCGGGCAGGCGCGCGCGTTCGCGGCGAGAAGCACCATGCCGGCACCTACGGCCCGATCCTGCGCCAGCTCAACCGCTTGAAAGTGCAGCATCTGACGATGGAATTCACCGCCGCCGGCGCCGACGATCTCGAGAGCCTCGGCCGCCTCAGGGAGGATCTCGAGGTGGGCCTCGGCGTCGTCGACGTGACGCCGGGCGCGCCCGAAGCGGCGCCCGCGATCGCCGCGCGCGCCGAGCGCGCGCTCGAGCGCATCGACAAGCGGCGCATTACCCTCAACCCCGACTGCGGCTTCGCCCCCGGCTCCGCCGCCCGGGTCGACATCGACGAGGTCTACCTCAAGCTCAAGGCCGAAGCCGAGGCGGCGCGACTGCTGCGCCAAAGGTACGGCTGAGGATTACTCTCCTCCCCAGCTTCGCTGGGGAGGTGTCGCCGTCATACGGCGACGGAGGGGTCATGAGCCGGATAGGGGTAGGGAGAGGCGGCGCCTCCCCCTCCCTCCGAACCGGACGTGCGGGTCTCCCGCATCCGGCTCTCCGGTTGGTGGTCTTACCCACGAGGGGACCGACCGGCCAGAGCCTGGGCGTGTT
>NZ_JBFWZI010000253.1:0-8588 GCF_050185545.1 Reyranella sp.
ACCGAGGCCGACCGCAAGGCCGCCGAAGAGTCGAATGCTGCCGCGGAGGCAATGGCGAAGGTCGAGCGCAAGGCGGCAGCGGGGGCCGCTGAAGAGGCAAGGACCGACGCCGAGGCCAAAGCTGCGGCTGAGCGAAGGGCGGTGGCCGAGCGCCGGGCGGCAGCCGAGACAGCCGCGAAAGCCATGGCCGAAGCGGACACCAGATTGGTGCAAGCTCGTGCAGCGAAGGCGATGAATGCTGCCCTTGCTTCTGCCCTGGCATTTGCGGCTGCTTCGGCCTCGGCTCTGCGTTCGACCTTCGCTCTGGCCTTCGCTTCGGCCCTTACCCTTTCGGCAGCCTCCGCCGCTTCCTTGCGCTCGGCCGCGACCTTGACCTTCGCGGCAAGCTTCGCTTCTTTGGCCGCCTTGCGCTCGGCGGCCGCCTTCGCCGTCGCGGCGGCCCTGGCTTCCGCGGCCTTGGCGGCTGCGGCATCCCGCGCCTCGCGGGCGACGCGCTCCGTTTCTATCGCTGCTTCGGCCACGGCTCTGCGCTCGATCTCCGCTCTGGCCTCGGCTTCGACTCTCGCCCTCTTGGCAGCTTCCGCCGCTGCCTTGCGCTCGGCCGCGACCTTGACCTTCGCGGCAAGCTTCGCCTCCTTGGCCGCCTTGCGCTCGGCGGCCGCCTTCGCCGTCGCGGCGGCCCTGGCTTCCGCGGCCTTGGCGGCTGCGGCGTCCCGCGCCTCGCGGGCGACACGCTCCGCTTCTATCGCTGCTTCGGCCACGGCTCTGCGCTCGATCTCCGCTCTGGCCTCGGCTTCGACCCTTGCCCTCTTGGCAGCTTCCGCCGCCGCCTTGCGCTCAGCTGCGACCTTGGCCTTCGCGGCAAGCTTCGCCTCCTTGGCCGCCTTGTGCTCGGCAGCTGCCTTCGCGGTCGCGACGGCCTTGTCTTCCGCGGCCTTGGCAGCCGCGGCCTCCCGCTCCTCGCCAGCGATGCGCTCCGCCTGGATCGCTGCTTCGGCGGCGGCTCTGCGCTCGACTCTTGCTCTGGCCTCGGCTTCGACCCTTGCCCTTTCGGCAGCCTCCGCAGCCGCCTTGCGCTCGACTGCTGCTCGGGCCTCCGCGGCAGCCTTCGCCTCTTCAGCGGCCTTGCGTTCGGCCTCGGCTCTGGCCGCCGCCTCGGCTCTTGCCCGTTCGGCAATCTCCGCTGCCGCCCTGCGCTCGGCGGCCGCTCGAGCCTCCGCGGCAATCCTCGCCTCTCTGGCCGCCTTGCGCTCGGCTGCGACCCTGGCCTCCGCGACAAGCCTTGCCTCTTCAGCCGCCTTGCGCTCCGCGGCCAGCTTCTTCGCCGCGACGGCTCGGGCTTCCGCGGCTGCGGCCTCCCGCGCCTCGCGGGCGGCGAGCGCCGCCTTGATTGCTGCGGTGGCTTCTGTGCTGCGTAGCGGCGGACCGCCAGGAGCCGGTGGATGGCGCCGTCGGGCAAGCTCGGCGGAAAGCCGCGCCAGCGACCGCTGGAATTGGGCCTCGTCCGCCTCGCGGGCGGCGAGCGCCGCCTTGACCGCTGCGGTGTCCTCGGCGATCTGCAGCGGCGGACCGTCGGGAGCCGGCGGATGGCGCCGCCGGGCAAGCTCAGCGGAAAGCCGCGCCAGCGACTGCTGGAAGTGGGCGTCGTCGCCGTAGTCCGGCGGCTCGCCGACCGGTCGCTCCGGCGGACGGCTGGACTTGAAGAACAAGACGGGCTCCTGGACGGAAGGACCAAGCCTGCCTGCTAACGGCCTGCGGCGTCAGTGATAAATCGGGGGCGGCGCCACCTTCATGCCTTGCATCGGCCCCGGTCGTGCCACGGGAGCGCGCAGGCGCTATCGCGATCTGCCACCTCGTTGCCCGGGCCAGCACGCGAACCGCGAGGTGGATGCTCTTCACAAATCCCTCGGCATTGATTCTTCGGCTGGCTAACGCCTCTTCCTGGTCATTGCGAACAGCTCAAACCTGCAAAAGGACCAGTGGCAGGTCGGTATCGCCGGGATCATGACCGAAATATGTCAGTGCCGCGTGTACCTGGCCGCGATGATGAGTCTGATGATTGAAGAAGTGCGTGGCCAGCAGAGGCCCAACTATTCGGCTGGTAGTTGCGAACGCATCCTTCGCCGTAGTCTGGGAACCAATGTAGTGGAACCACATTCGTGGGTGGCGGCTGGGAGCGTTGCAATCATGCTGCTTTTCGAGCCGAGGATGCGAGAATGGGCCTCGCGATCCGCGGCTTTCGGCGCGCTGAGCGAGCGCGCCGAAATGGCCGAAGCGATCAACCCTGGACAATTCGGATCGATCGCGAAGCGCATGCTCGACGCGTCAGTAGCCGCCGCCGCCGTAAGGATCCGCGCGCGGCGTGGTAGCCGCGCCGACGGCGGCGCCGCCGAGGCCGCCTACCACAGCACCTCCGACGGGATGGCCGACGGTCGACCCCACGACAGCGCCGCCAGCCGCACCGATCGCACCCCCTGTGAGCGCGCGATCCGTCGGATTGTTGCCGCAGGCCGTTGTCAGGCCCAGTGCGGCAAGCACGGCAAGGCTCCTAAGCAGTTGTGACATTCGAACCTCCTGGAAGTTGCGACTTCGGGCACGAAAGGAGTAATGGCAGCGAGCCTCCTGAAGTTGCTTGGCCGAGTGGGCCCCGAAAAAATGCCGCAAGGCCTCGCGATTGCAGGGTGGCGGCCCCTTTGGTCAGCGCGTCCGTTCTCTCAGGAGCGAGCGACAATCTCCCTTGATCTTGGTCCTCCGCCCTGGGGCCAGCACGGGATGGTTGCGCTGTGCACCTGCATCCTACAAGGTGGACGCCCCTCCCCTGCGCAGATCGGGCTATGATGGCGCCTGCCCTACAGTTCGGCGCCAAGCCGCGCCTCTATCACACGCCCTCCTCCTACTATTCGATGATCGCGCGCCTCGCGCTCGCCGAAGGCGGCATTGCCCACGAACGCGTCTTCGTCGACATCCATGTCAGGATGAGCCAGCAGCAGCCGGACTACGTGCGGCTCAATCCGAACATGACGGTGCCGACCCTGGTGCTGGCCGACCGCATCCTCGATCAGAGTCGCGACATCGCGGAGTATGCGTTGGGCGTCAGCGACGGGGCACTCGAGGGCGAGGCGAAGGCCTGGCTCGACCTTCATTATAACTATGCGATCGAGGAGCTGACCTTCGGCGGAATCCTTGCGCGCAATCCCGTGGCGCGGATCATGATTCCCAAGCGGCTCGGATCGGCCCGGCGCAACCTTCTCGCGCGTGCCGCCCGGAATCCCGATCTCGCGCAGGTCTACGAGGCGCGCGCCGCAGTGTTCGCCGAGCGTGCGCGCATCTTCGATCCCGACGCCGTCATCCGGCTCTCGGAGACGCGCCGCGCCGAGGCGATCGACTTCATGGATCGGTTGGAGCAGACGCTGGGTGATGGCCGCGCGGTGCTCGTGCCACCCGCCTATGGCCTCGCCGACGTGGTCTGGACCGTGTTTCTCGGGCGCATGGAATTCGCCAGCCTCGGCGCGGAGATCCCAAAGCGGCCGGCGCTCGCACGGTATTGGCGCGCCATGCAGGCACGCCCGAGCTTCCCTGCCGCGGACATCTGGACCAAGCTCCATCTCGGCCGCCTGATCGGCGGCATATTGGGCATCGCCAGAGGGTGACGGCACGCATCGACCGCGAGTTCCCGGACACGCGTGACAGCCGGCGATCGTAACGTCGGCGCACGCGTCACCGGACTGCATCCTGCCCGGTTCTGGCGTTCTTGAGAATCACTGACCGAGCAGATAAAGCTTTTGCGACACCCTTCCACCAGTCGAAGGACGCCATGGTAACCGTGCCCAGTGGATCCGAGCCGCAGGTCGCGTTCATCTCCGGCGTCACCGATGCGGGCCGTCTGGCCGCCACCTCCTTTGCCACCTGGAAGGGCAGGACCCCTGCCGTTTACGACGCAACCTTCGCTCGCGAGCTGAAGTGGGGCAGCCCGTCGCTCGGAACGTCCGGCGGAACCGTAACGTACTGGTTCGATGGTCCGTCACAATGGACGACGGCCGAGCAAGGCGCCATCGAGGCCAGCCTGGCATTGTGGTCGGCCCTGGCGAACGTTTCCTTCACTTTGGCCTCGAGCGAGCAAGCGGCCGACCAGGTCTTCTATCGAGCGGTGGAGGGCGAAGGGACCTATCAAAAGCCCATTACCTTCACGACCTCGACGGTCGGCAGCGAGCACGCGGGCCAGATCACCAAGTCCCGGATCTTCATCGAAACCGGTAAGCCGTACTGGCACGTGGGCACCTCCTTCGACGATGCCGGCGGCTACGGCTGGCAGACGGTCGTTCATGAGATCGGCCACATGCTGGGCCTCGGCCATGGCGGCCCATACAACGGCATCGTCGATGTCGCCAGGCAGCAGTTCAGCACCTACGACACTCGCGCCTGGACGTTGATGTCCTACATCAGCCCGACGACCGCGAAAGCGGATTGGGGAATCGCCCCAATCGACAGCCGAACGGGCTATCTCTATGGGCCGACGACGCCGATGGTGCTGGATATCCTGGCGATCCACCGCCTCTACGGCGCGGCAACGACGGGCCCTCTCGCCGCCGGCGGACAGGTATTCGGCTTCAACAGCAACATCGAAGGACCTGCCAAGCGGTTCTTCGATTTCACCGACAACAAGAATCCCGTGGTAACCCTGTGGGACGGCGGGACGAACAACACGCTGGACCTGTCGGGGTTCACCAAGAAGTCGGTCGTCGACCTCAATCCGGGCCGGTTCTCCAGCACCAACGGCAAGACGAACAACGTCGCCATCGCAATCGACACCATCATCGAAACGGTGATCGCGGGTGCCGGCGACGATGCGCTGACCGGGTCGGCCGCGGACAACAGGTTCAAGGGCAACGGCGGTGACGACACGATCGACGGCGGTGCCGGAACCGACACGGCGATCTTCTCTGGTCCGCGATCGGCCTACACGTTCACGGACCTGGGCAGCAACAGCGTGCGCGTCGCCGGTCCGGACGGATCGGATACGCTGGTCAGTGTCGAACGGCTGACGTTCGCCGACGGGACGGTCGACTGGCCTCTGGCAGGCGGCGACCACGCCAACGCCCTGGACGACCGGGTCAACGCGTTTGGCATGGCGCCGGTCGGCGAAACTGTCGGCGGCGAGCTGGACACGGTGGCCGATCGCGACTGGTTCGTCGTTCAGCTCATCGCCGGAATCATCTACACGATCGACCTGAGCGGCCTTCAGGATGGCGTCGGCACGCTTGCCAACCCTCACCTCCGCCTGCGCAGCAGCACCGGAGAGGTCATTGCAGAGAACGACGATGTCGCCGCCGGTTCGGACCCCGACTCCCGGATCACCTACGTTCCGACGGAGACCGGGACCTACTACATCGAAGCCGGCGCATTCGGCGACAGCCTCACCGGCACCTTCGAGCTCACGATCGACAGCCCCGACGCCGGGATCGACGACTTTGCCGGCATGCTCGGCGATACGACGCGACCTGTCGGGGCTCTCTCTGCCGGCGGGTCCGCAACCGGCACCCTGGAAACACCGGCCGATCGCGACCTGTACGCCGTCCAGCTCACCGCCGGCACGAGCTACTCGCTCAGTGCGAAAGGCTTCCAGGGCGGCGGCGGAACGCTCGAAGATCCCTATTTGCGGCTGCTCGACAGCACCGGCCTCGCGATCGGCGAGAGCGACGACAGCGCAGACGGCACCAGCACCGATTCGCTCATGGTCTTCACGCCCTGGATGACGGGTAGCTACTATCTCGAGGTCGGCTCCTACCAGGACAGTTCTGCGGGCACCTACACCGTGGGCGTGTCGACGCCCCCCGGTGGCGATGACTTTGCCGGCGCCGACGATGAGGGCATTCACCCCGTCGGCCTGCTCGCCGTCGGCACCACGGCAAGCGGCACCATCGGGAGCTGGGGTGATCGCGACTGGTTTTCCTTTCAGGCGATGGCCGGCAGGAAATACGAGATCACTGCTACCGGCGCAGAGGCGAGCGCCGGCGTGTTGGCGGAACCCTATGTCATCCTGCTCGACGGTTTCGGGCGAGTCCTGACTGGAGGCGGCGATGACGTCAGTGTCGGTGCCGAGGCGAGCGTCAGCTTCATCGCCACCGAAAGCGGCGCCTACATTGCCGAGGTTGCGTCGTTTCTCGATCTGCTCACCGGCACCTACGTCGTTCGACTGGTCGAGCATACGGTGATCGACGACGCCATTACTTCGCTCTACGCCGCATACTGCGATCGGGCGCCGGAGGCCGAGGGCGCAGCCTACTGGCTCGACCGGCTGGAAGACGGGATGACCCTTGTCGACATCGCGCGATCCTTCTCCGTGCAACCCGAGTCGGGCGCCGTTTACGACTTCCTTGCCGACCCCGATGTCGACGACAGCGCAGCGATCGCCGGCTTCCTGGAGGCGGTCTACGGCAATCTCTTCGGTCGCGCTCCCGACTCGGGTGGCAAGGCGTACTGGCTCGAGCAGTTGAGATCCGGGACCACGGACGTCGCGACGGTCCTTCTCGATATCCTGTCCGGCGCCCAGCCGAACGACTCGCTCGTCGTCGCCAACAAGGTGGCCGTAGGGAACTACTACCTCGCCCAGACCTTCAATCATCAGGTGCCCACGACGCTCGAGTCCGCACGGGACGCCTTGGACGACGTGGGCTTCACCGCCGAGAGTACGGTGGCGGGGCAGGCTGAGATCGACGCCTTCATCGCAGCGGTCGAGGAAGCCCGCTTCTTCCCCGAAAGCGTGCCGGCGCTCGGTGTCATCACCACCGTCGAGGGCGGATGACGGCTCTCGACAGGCCCCTCATGATCGGGGCGCCGCATCAAGTAATTGTCCAGCAGCGTCTGCAAAGGAGGAAGGGCCGCCGTGGGTGCCGGCGGCCCTTCTGGTACGGGGCAGTTTGGGGTGGGTGCCCCGTGCTGTGGGTGCCCGACGGTGCGACGACGGGCTGGCGTTTGCCAGTGACCAACCTGTGACCGGCCGTTCGCGCGTATGCATTTCGCTCTTGTGCCAACAGCCACACGGTGCGACGCGGCTCCCGTGCCGACAACGAGGACAGGCGGCGCATTCGCGTACTTGTTCAGCGTGGCTTGAATGCTTGCGTTGAACCTCAGCCGACCATGCCCCCAGCACGACGCACACGGCCGATTTTCAACAGAGCCTCCATCTCCTCGAAGGCCTTCAGCAGCTTGCGCGTCGTGGTGGCATCGTATCCGTCGCGAGCCAGCGCCTCGATGTATGTCGCCAGTCTGGCCGTGGCATTCCGACCACGGGCAATTTGAGCGTCTGCGCGGTCGAGGCATTCTTGGAGCTTGCTCGAATCCATGGAAAAGCGAACGCACGCGCGCACCATGCAGTTGCAAGCGCGCTCGAAGATGGTCGATACGATTGCACTCGCCGCGCCGGCCGACCTGATGCTTGGTCACAACTCCCGGCACCGCGACCTGCGGGAATGGTTCCGCCATGCTGGAGCTTGCCCGGCCAGCGCCCGCCCGTCAGGATCGATCAGGTCGCCGGATGAACGAGGCGAGGCCCTGGCCGGCGCAGGCACCGCGTTGTCATCGCGTGCGGCGCTCCGATCGGAACGACAGGAGCAAACGAACATGTCGCCGCCTTTCAATATCGGCTTCGTCATCTTCCCGGACCTTACACAGCTCGATTTCACCGGGCCGTTGCAGGTGCTGTCACGCCTTCCCGGCGCGGCCGTCCATATCGTCGCGAAATCGACGGCGCCCGTGCCCAGCGATTGCGGGCTCGGTCTCGTTCCCACCCACACTTTCACCAGCAGTCCAGCGCTCGACCTGGTCTGCGTTCCCGGCGGCAACCAGGGCGTCGTCGACGCGATCGACGATCGCGAGACAATCGAGTTCGTGCGCCGCCAGGCTGCAACGGCCAGGTACGTCACGTCGGTGTGCACCGGTGCCTTCATCCTGGGGGTCGCCGGCGTTCTCAAGGGACGGCGGGCGACGACCCATTGGGCGTTTGCCGACCTGCTGCCGCTCGTCGGGGCGACCCACGAGAAGGCCAGGGTGGTCAAGGACGGTAATGTGATCACCGCCGGCGGCGTGACCTCCGGCATCGATTTCGGGCTGAGCGTCGTGGCCGAGCTTGCAGGCGAGACCGTGGCCCGCACAATCCAGCTTGGCATCGAGTACGATCCTGCCCCGCCCTTCGATTCGGGCCATCCTGACCGAGCCCCGGCCGGACTTGCATCGGGCCTTCTGTCCGGCCGCTATGGTGACTCCCGATCGGCGTACCGGGCGGGCCTGGAGCGCGCCGCCCATAAGCTTTGACCTTGGCCGAAAGAGCGGGCCCAATTGTCAGAATCGGACGGCGAGGAGCTCATGGGGCTGAGCCTTCTGATCGAACTCGCCTCTTTGCTGGGAGCGCGCCACTCCGATGGCGCTCATGGGATATGCAATGCAATCACCGAGAAAGGCACCATCGGAGTGGCGCGCTCCCGGCGCATGACGCAGCCTGTACAAAGAAAAATGCGGGTCTAAACTGGCGACCCGCCTGGAGTTGAGGGGAGAAGAAGGGCCTGATGCCCTGCGGCCCCGGAACGACCGCC
>NZ_JBFWZI010000254.1:0-2600 GCF_050185545.1 Reyranella sp.
CGATGGCGGCGGCGGCGATCACGGCGGAGCAGAACGCGCCCTGCAGCCCGCCCAGGCCGAACACCCGGCGGCAGAGCGACAACAGGCGCTCCCAGGAAAGCTCGAGGCCGATGCTGAACAGCAGGAAGACAACGCCGAGGTCTGCGAGCTGCGCCACGTTCCTGGGGTTCTTGATGGTGAAGTAGCTGAGCCACGGCACGACATCCTGCAGCGCGCCCAGGCCCGACGGGCCGAGCAGGACACCGGCCGCCAAAAAGCCGAGAATGGGGCTGAGCTTCCATTGCCGGAACAGCGGAACGACGAAGCCGGCAGTGATCAGGAACAGGACGACGTCGCCGTAGTCGCTGGTCTCGACGTTGGTCACTCTGCCGCAGTCCGCACTGGCGGCAGGGCGCCGCCAAAACCAGGCACCTGGCCACTCGCCGGCTGCACGCGACGCACGGCCATTCCATATGGAACGGCACGCGGCGACGACGCTGTGAGTTGGAGCATCATGAACCGGCTATACGACACGGCTGATGAATTGCGAAGCGCGATCGCCCCACCACGGCGCGGGCCGTCGCCGCTCGGCCGACTTGCCGGCGCGACGTTTCTTGCCGGACCGTGGGCGTCATGTGGACCGCGGCCGTCATGTGGACCGCGGCCGTCTTGTGGACCGCGGCCGTCATGTGGACCGCGGCCGTCCCGCCCGCTCATGGGATTCATGAGCGGGCGGGACGCCCGCGGTCCGCATGAGACATGCGAGTCCCCCACCGGACACGCGCGTCGTCGCCGGGTGGCCGGCAAGCCAATCACGCCGTAGAACGGAGCCGCCGTGTCGCACGCCGTCAGCGCCTTCGCTCTTCGATCGAGACGGATGTCGCCGTCCGCGCTCGCGCTGACGCTTGCCCTGCATGCGCTGGTCGTGCTCGCGCTCGCCTGGCTGGCGGCGCACCGGCCGCGCGAGCCGCTGCCCGAGACGGCGATCGAGGTGACGGTCGAGCCGCCCAAGCCCCCCGACCCACCGAAGCCGCCCGAGCCACCGAAGCCGGTGGCCGAGCCTCCTCCTCCAACGCCGCCGATCCCGCTCGGCCTTCGCCCGCCGGCCGAGCTCACCGGCGAGAAGCCGACGCAGGTGCCGCGCGCAGCCGAGCAGCGCAACACGCCACCGGCACCGGATCCTGCGGCGGCGCGCGAGCTCGCGCCGCCGACAAGCGTGCCGCCGGCACCGCCGTCCACACCAGCCGTCGAGCCCCCGAAGCAGGCGACACCAGACCCAACGCCGGCTGTCGAGCCGCCGAAGCAGGCAGCGCCGTCGCCAGAGCCAGCCATCGAGCCGCCGAAGCAGACCGTGCCGTCCCCAAAGCCGGCCATCGAGGCGCCGAAGCAGGCGGGGACGACTCCTGTCCCAACGGCAGAGCCGCCCAGGCAGACGACGCCATCCGCGGCGCCCAAACCGCAGGCCCATGCCGCGCTCGCCCCACCGTCACCGCCGGTCAGGCCGGCGCCGCCGCCACAGCGGCCCGAGCTCCAGCCATCGCCCCTGGCCGCGCCCAGCCAGCGCCGGCCGTCGGCCGCTCCGCGCACCGACCAGGCGTCGCCGTCGCCCTTCGTCAACCCCGCCGACACCTACAATCGGGCGCGCATCTCCGACAACTATCTCTGGCAGGTCGTGCGCAAGCTGGCCGGCTACCAGTACCAGGCGCGCGCCAACGTGCGCGAGGGCATCACCGTGGTGCGGATCGTGATCGCGCGCGACGGCCGTCTGCTCGATGTCGGCATCGCCCGGTCGAGCGGCGTTCCGGCGTTCGACCAGGGCGTCATGGCCGGAGTCCGCGCCGGTTCGCCCTACGCGCCCCTGCCGCCCGAGATCAAGGGCGAGCAGGCGACCTTCACGCTGCCGCTGGTGTCGTCGACGGTAAGGTGATCACGGTTCAGTGATTGTGCATGCTGTCCTTAAATGGGAGACTTGCGAAAGTGGCGTATCAAATGAAAAGACCGGACAGGCCCTCGAACAAGGCCGAACCCGGCAGAGGACAGGAGAAAGCGCCACCGCGCAGCGGCAGGGGGTGGAATGAAGCAAGAGGACGAGGCTGCCACCATCCCGCCGCCGGAGTTCTGGTCGAGCCGCGCCGACGAGGCGCGCTGTCTCGCCGATCGGTTCCGCGATCCCATCGCCCGGACGCTGATGCTCGACATTGCCAACAAGTACGACCACATGGCCGCGCACGCGGCGCGCTGCCGTCCGTCGTGCCCGGGCTGACCTGGGGCGCCTTCATTCCGCCCAAGCCGGAGCACAGCATCGCCGTCATGCGCCCTGCCCTTCTCGCCAGCCTCGTCCTGGCTTTCGCCGCCGCGCCGGCGGCGGCCCAGACCGCCCTCAGCGGCGACGTCCTCGAGCTAGACGGCACGACCTATCAGCTGTGGGCCATCGACACGCTCGAGACGCACCAGGCCTGCGCCGACGGCTGGCCGGGTGGCGTCAGGGCCAAGGCCGCCCTGCGCGGCTTCATGCGCGACAGCCGCATCGCCTGCAAGGCGGTATCGCGCGAGGGCGACGGCTCGGTGGTCGCCCGTTGCACGTCGGACGGCGCCGACCTCGGCGCCGAGATGGTGGCCGC
>NZ_JBFWZI010000254.1:2700-8586 GCF_050185545.1 Reyranella sp.
GGAGGACCGCATGCCCGACCTGTTCGAGACCATCGAAACCCTGCGCTCGATGCGCCGCCTCAAGCCCGACCCGGTGCCCGACGACCTGATCGCGAAGATCCTGCGCGCCGGCGTCTGCGCGCCGAACGGCGGCAACAGCCAGCGCTGGCGCTTCCTGGTGATCAAGGACCGCAAGATCAAGGAGGCGGTGCAGGTTTGGTACAAGCGCGCCTACGACGAGATCATCGGCCCGCGCTACGCCAGCAGCGAGCCGCCGCCCGGCGCGACCAGGGAAGGCTACAAGCGCCAGCATTCGGCAGTTGAATACCTTACCGAGCACTTCCACGAGGCGCCGGTGTGGATCGTCGCCTGCCTGGAGGACGGGCCGAATCCCAACCGCATGTCCGGCGCCTCGATCTACCCGGCAGTGCAGAACATGCTGCTGGCGGCGCGCGCGCTGGGCCTCGGCTGCACGCTGACGACGCGCCACATGCTGTTCGAGAAGGAGGCCGACAAGGCGCTCGGCCTGCCCGAGGGCGTGCACTCCTACGCCATCCTTCCGATCGGCTACCCGATGGGCAAGTTCGGCCCGGTCGGCCGCGGCCCGCTCACCGACTTCGTCTACCAGGATCGCTGGGGCCAGCCCTACACGGCGGGTTGACGTCCCGAGTCATCGCTGGGAGCGATGAAGCCCTCCCCCGATTACGGGGGAGACGAGCGGACATCGCGCTGCGCGAGCGACTGGGCGATCTGGCGGCGGAAGCGGTCGAGTTCCGGCCCGTGCAGGCGTTCCGGCTTGAAGGCCGGGCTGGCCAGCGGATCCACCGCCCGGCCGTCCTTGTGGAGCTCGAAATGGAGATGGGCGCCGGTCGAGTGGCCGGTGCTGCCGACCAAGCCGATGATGTCGCCGCGCACCACCTTGCGGCCAGGCCGGATGCCGTCCGCGAAGTCCCTGAGATGGCCGTACACGGTGACGAGCCCGCCGGCATGCTCGAGGCGGACCCAGTTGCCGTAGGGCCCGTTCGGCGCGGCGCCGGCGACGACGCCGTCGGCGGCGGCATGGATCGGCGTGCCGGCCGGCGCCAGGAGGTCGATGCCCATGTGCAGGCACGACGGACAGAGGCCGCGCGGGGCCGTCTTCGCCGCGGCCGGAGACGGCTCCTCGCCCAGCAGCACGCTGAGCGGCGTGTCGACGGTGATCCTGGGAACGGCGTCGGCACTGGCAGCCGCCTTGGTCGGCCCGCGGCGCTTTAGGCTGGCGGTCGAGGCGGTCCTGGCCGACGCCGCGGCCGCCTGTTCGAACGGGTCGGGCCGCACACCAAACCGCGACGAGACCACCACGGCGTCGAGCGGCATGCGCAGGGCCGGAGCGCGCGTCGAGGTCCCGTTGGCGAACCACAGCCGCTCGACCTGGTCGCGGCCGCGGAAGCGATGCACGGCCACGCTGCCCTTGCCGGTGGTCCGGAACTCGGCCCACAGGAGCCGGCGCGCGATCGCCGCCCCTCGGGGAGTCCGCGTTTCGGCGTAACGAATATGGAAGGTGTCGCCCGGACCGACGTCGCGCGCGAGGTCGAGGGCGGCGGCAAAGGCCCCTCGCAGCTCCGCTGCCAAGGCCGGGCTCACCTTTGCCCGCAGCAGCGCCAGGTCGGCCAGACCCAGCACGGTCCCGTCGACGGCGACCTCGCGCGTGACGGGAAGATCCGCCTCGCGCGCGCCCAGCATCCGCTCTTCCGCGCTGACCCACTCGGAGAACCGCTCCGGGCCGCCGGGCGCCGACGAACCGGCCAGCAGCGCCAGGACGAGCGCCGCGACGAGCGGAACCTCCTTCATGCCGCTTTCCTCATACGCCCGCGGCGCCGACACCAGCGCGCCGCCTGTGACAAAATCGTGGTCAGCCGCGCGATGCGGCGACGATCAGGAGGTCGTCAGACCGGACCGGGTGCGTCTCGCCCGCTCTTCTCATGAGCGGGCGAGACGCCCGCGGTCCAATCCGAAGGCGGCTCGCTCCCCTCGCCTATCCGCGCAGGACCTTGCCGGCCTTGGCCCCGGTGAGCTTGCCCTGCTCCCAGGTGACGGCGCCGTTGACCACGGTGTACTCGACGCCGTTCGACGGCATGACGATGCGCTTGGCGCCGCCCGGCAGGTCGAAGCGGCGCTCGCCGTGATTGGTCGAGCCGATGCGTTCGGCATCGAAGATGGCGATGTCGGCCGGCGCACCCTTGGCCAGCCGGCCGCGGTCGGCGAGGCCGAACAGGTCGGCCGGATCGGAGGTCAGCTTGCGCACGCCCTCCTCGAGCGTGATCGCCTGCTTCTCGCGCACCCAGGTGCCCAGCAGGTAGGTCGGGTAGCCGGCGTCGCACAGCATGTCGACATGCGCGCCGCCGTCGCCCAGCGCCATCAGGATGGCCTTGTTGTTGAGCAGCTCCTTCATGCGGTCCTCGCGGGTGTTCCACGAGGCCATGGTCAGCTCGCATTCGAGGTTGTCGGCCAGCACCAGGTCGAGGAAGGCGTCGACGCCGTCCTTGCCCTGCTCCTGACCGACCTGGGCGATCGACTTGCCCTCGAGCGCCTTGAGCGCCGGATTGCGCACGGCGTGGACGCCGATGCGGCCCCAGTTGCCGAAGGCGAGAGGATTCCTGAGATCCTCGCGGAAGGCGTTGCGGAAGGCCGGGTCGGCATAGACCTTCTTCTGCGCCTCCTTCGAGGTGTCGGCGAACACCCGCTTCCATGCCGGGAAGGCGGCGAAGGAGAACGGGTTGTTCATGTCGATCTCGCGCGTCAGCGGCAGCGGCGAGGTCTGCGGCCTGGCACCCTTGGCGATCATCGGCGCGGCGCGGCGCAGCGTGTCGCGCACCGCTTCGGGGATGTCGTCGCGATCGAACAGGGCGATGAAGGTCACCGGCCGGCCGCTCTCGGTCAGCAGGAAGTCGAGCAGCTCGCACTGGTCCTGCTCGAGCACGCCGACCTGGCGGGTCAGCGCGATCTCGATGGCGCCCTTGCCGCGCACCTTGAGCGCATTGGCGTAGGCCTTCATCTCCTCGCGGCTGGCATTGCGGCAGGCCAGCGGCTTGCCCTCGAAGCCCATATGCTGGTTGAGCGTCGTGCTCGAGAAGCCGAGCGCGCCGGCATCGACCGCCTCGCCGATCAGCGCGGCGATCTTCGCGGTCTCCTCAGGCGTGGCCGACCGTTCCATCGAGGCCTCGCCCATGACGTAATGGCGGAACGGCGTCAGCGGCGCGAGGAAGGCGAGGTTGAGCGAGGGGTTGCGCGCCGCGGCGGCGTCCATGAATTGCGGGAAGGTTTCCCAGTCCCACGTGATGCCCTTGTTCAGCACGTCGAACGGAATGCCCTCGACGTTGACCAGGTCGCGCATGGCGACCTCGCGCGTCTCGGGCTTGCAGGGCGCAATGCCGACGCCGCAATTGCCCATCACCACGCTGGTGACGCCATGCCACGACGACGGCGTCACCGCGCCGTCCCAGCAGATCTGGGCATCGTAGTGGGTGTGCGGATCGACGAAGCCAGGCGCCACGACCAGCCCATGGGCGTCGATGGTGCGCCTGGCACCCTCGGTCACCTTGCCGATCTCGGCCACCTTGCCGCCGGTGATCGCCACGTCGGCCTGGTAGCGCCTGGCGCCGGTGCCGTCGACGACCGTGCCGTTCCTGATGACGAGATCGTAGCCCATCGAGACCTCCGCGATGACTTCGGAACGCCTGACATGGCCCAGGCCATGCCGGGAACTCGGGACCAGCGTACAGGCCCGGACCGTTCCCGTCGTATGCGAAAACCACAGGCGAGCCAGCGAACCCGGCCGCGCTGCCCGGCACGGGCCAGCGAACTCAGCTGCGCTGGTCGGTGAAAGCCACCCGATCGGCAACCAAGGCGTCGATCTCGGCCTCGCCGTAGCCCGCCTCGGCCAGGACCTCGCGGGTGTGCTGGCCGAGGCGCGGGGCGAATTTTCCGCTCTGAGGCTGGGTTTCCGACCAGGTGGTGGGCTCGGCCATGGTGCGAATGCGCCCTTCCGACGGATGATCCTGGAAGACGAAGAAGCCGCGGTCCTCGAGGTGCGGATCGTGCAGCAGGGACTCCAGCGTATGGGGCACCATGCAGGCGATGTCGGCCTGCTGCAGCAGCTCGAGCCATTCGCCGGTGCTGCGGCCTTTCAGTTCCTCGCCGATCATGTCGTAGAGCTCGTCGATGTTGGCGGTGCGCGCGGTGATGTCGGCGAAGCGCGGGTCCTGCTTCAGGATGTGGCCCTTGCCGACCGCCTCGAAGAAGCGCCGCCATTGGCCGTCATTGTAAGGCAGCACCGCGAGGAAGCCGTCCTTCGTGGCGTAGGGCTTGCGCGAGCGCGACAGGGTGCGCGGATAGCCGGGCGGGCTGGTCGGCGGGTCGAAGGTGGTGCCCTGCAGGTGCTCCGACAGCACGAACTGGACCATGGTCTCGAACATCGGCACCTCGATGCGCTGGCCGACGCCGGTCCGTTCCCTGGCCAGCAGGCCGGCCAGCAACGCATTGGCCGCCGCGCCGCCGACAATCCGGTCGATCGCCGCCATGGGGATGAAGCGCGGCTCGCCAGTCGAGCGCTGCAGCAGCATGGTGACGCCCGACGCCGCCTGGATCAGGTCGTCGTAGGCCGGGCGGCCGGCATAGCGACCGCCGGTGCCGTAGCCCACCATGCTGAGATAGACGATCGCCGGATTGGCCCGGCGCACCGGGTCGTAGTCGAGGCCCAGCCGCTCGAGCGCCGCCGGGCGGATGTTCGAGGCGAAGGCGTCGCACCCGGCGGCGAGGCGCAGGATCGCCTCCTTGGCCTCCGGCCGCTTCAGATCCAGCGCGATCGAGCGCTTGCCCTTGGCGTTGTGCTGGAAGGTGCCGCTCATGCCGCGATGACGCGGCACGCCTGTGTAGCGGCTCGAATCGCCCTCCGGCGCCTCGACCTTGATCACCTCGGCGCCGAGATCGGCGACGATGCGCGTGCACCACGGACCCATCTGAACGGAAGTGAGATCGAGGACGCGAAGGCCGGCGAGAGGTCCATCCATGTTGGAATGCTAGCGGCGTCGCCAAACCGCGCGCAATCGCCGGCGGCGCCTCAATTCCGATTCGGCCGCCTCCACCAGAAACCGACCATGCCGCCCAGCGTGCTGGCAGCGCAGACGACTTTCAGCGCATCGACAAGCGGGCCGGCGTTGATGTCGAGAATGATGAACAGGAGACACCCTGGAATGAAGATCGCGCCGGCGACCAGCGCGAACCGTAGGAACAGGGCCTTGCCATAGCCGAACAGTGGCCACGCCGCGCCGCCGGACTGCTCCATGGCAATTGCCATGTTGAGCCCCCAGTAGCGCAGCAGCCGCTCCTGCGACGTCGACAGCATCCCGGCAGACGTTACACAATAAGCGGCCCGTTGCGCAGTCTCCGTGCACAGTCTTCCGCGAGGTCCAGCATGTTCGACAGGGATCAGTTCGTCGCCGATTGCCAGGCCGCCCTCGGCAACAAGCAGGCGGCGATGGCCGTCCGCGACCTCGTCGCCCGCACGGTTTCCGAGCCGGCCGCCGTCAAGCGGGGCCTGGGCGAGCCGAAGCCCGGCGGCATCGACATCCTGCATCGCTCGCCGGAGATGACGGTCGTCAACCTGATCTGGCCGGCCAACATGATCATCATGCCGCACGATCATCGCATGTGGTCGGTGATCGGCATCTACGACGGCCGGGAAGACAACATCCTGTGGCGCCGCCTGCCCGATCGGCCCGACGGGCGCATCGAAGCGGCCGGCGCCCGGTCGATCTCGACGGGAGATGCCGTGACGTTCGGAGCCGACATCATCCATTCGGTGATAAACCCGATCTCGCGGCCAACCGGGGCCATCCACGTTTACGGCGGAGACCTGTTCGGCACCGA
>NZ_JBFWZI010000255.1:0-8573 GCF_050185545.1 Reyranella sp.
GATGCCGCCTACGCAGCCTTCGGCAAGGTCGACATCCTGGTCAACAACGCCGGCTCCTCGCCGCTCGCGCCGTCGTCGCTCGAGACGCCCGAGCAATTGTTCGACCGCATCGTGGCGCTGAACTTCAAGGGGCCGTTCCGGCTGATGTCGCTGATCGGCAGCCGCATGGCGGCGGGCGAGGGCGGCTCGATCATCAACATCTCCAGCGCCGGCGCGCTGCGCCCGCGGCCGCAGATCGCGCCCTATGCCGGCGCCAAGGCGGCGCTCAACGCCATCACCGAGGCCTTCGCCTTCGAGTACGGACCCAAGGTGCGGGTCAACACGATCTCGCCCGGCCGCTTCCTCACCGACGTGTCGAAGGCGTGGAGCGAGGAGCACAAGCTCAACTCGACGGCGGCGCTCAGGCGCAGCGGCCGGCCCGAGGAGATTGTGACCGCGGCGCTCTATCTCGCCTCGAGCAAATCGAGCTTCACCACCGGATCGCTGGTCCGGGTCGACGGAGGAATTGCCTAGAGCGTGATCTTGTTTGGTCGAAGCACCAAAGAACATCCTCACCCTGAGGAGCGGCCGCAGGGTGAGGTACTCTTTGGTGCGTCCTGCGCAATCGAAACCTGTCCTGGGAGAAACCTCATGAAGATGAAAGCCGGTGTCCTGACGGTGTGCGGCGCGCCGCGGCCGTTCGCCAAGAGCAAGCCGATCCATGTGCTCGAGGTCGATCTCGATCCGCCCGGCGAGGGCGAGGTGCTGGTCAAGGTGGGTGGCGGCGGGCTCTGCCATTCCGACCTGTCGCTGCTGAACGGCGATCGGCCGCGGCCGACGCCGATCGTGCTGGGCCACGAGGGCGCGGGCGAGATCGTCGAGGTCGGTGCCGGCGTCCACGACGTCAAGCCGGGCGACCACGTCTGCTTCACCTTCAACGTGAGCTGCGGGCGCTGCCGGCGCTGCCTTGAAGGCCGTCCGTATATCTGCGAGCGATCCGTGTCGCCGCGCGCCGCCGGCCAGCTGCTGTCGGGCCATCATCGCCTTCACTACGACGGCAAGCCGGTGAACCATCAGTCCGGCGTGTCGTGCTACGCCGAGTATGCCGTGGTCGATCGCGGCTCGGTCGTGGTGATCGACCGCTCCCTGCCGCTCGACGTCGCCGCGCTGTTCGGCTGCGCCGTGGTGACCGGCGTCGGCGCGGTGGTCAACACCGCGCGCATCCAGCCCGGCAGCTCGGTGGCGGTGGTCGGCCTGGGCGGCGTCGGCCTCTCCGGCCTGATGGGCGCGGTGCTGGGCGGCGCCGGGCGCATCGTCGCCATCGATCTTTCCGACGAGAAGCTCGGGCTGGCGCGCCAGCTCGGCGCCACCGACACGGTGAACGCCAGGGATGCCGACCACGTCCAGCAGGTGCGCGATCTCACCAATGGCGGCGTCGACTACGCCTTCGATCTCGCCGGCACCATCAAGGCGATGGAGACGGCCTACCTGGTGACGCGCTGGGGCGGCACCACGGTGACCGCCGGCCTGTCGCCGATCGCCGCCGATTTCTCGTTCAGGCAGAGCGCGCTGGTCAGCGAGGAGAAGACCATCAAGGGCAGCTACATGGGCAGCTGCGTGCCGGTGCGCGACATCCCGCGCTTCATCGCGCTCTACCAGCAGGGCAAGCTGCCGGTCGACCGCATGATGAGCCAGCGCATCGGCTTCGATCAGCTGAACGAGGGCTTCGACCGCCTGCAGGACGTGGCGACGGTGCGCCAGGTCCTGGTGCCGCACGGGTGATCGCCAACTTCGCGCTGGCGGCGCTGATGGTCGGGCTCACCGTCACGCTGCACTTCTTCGGGCTGCTCGGCCTCTTGTGGGTGCTGCGCAGCCGCGGCCATCGCTTCCAGGCTCATGTGAGCTGGGCGGGCCAGGGGGCGGCGATCCTGTTCGTCGTGCTCGGCCTGGTCGCCGTGATCACCGCCGAGATCTGGCTCTATGCCGTGGCCTATCTCGCGGTGGGGACGCTCGACGATTTCGAGGCGGCGCTCTATTTCTCGACCACCAGCTTCACCACGCTGGGCTATGGCGACGTCGTGCTCGACCAGCGCTGGCGCCTGCTCGGAGCCATCGAAGGCGCCAACGGCCTGTTGCTGTTCGGCTGGTCGACGGCTTTCCTGATCTCGGTCACCGGCCGCATGCGCGCGCTGGAGCACGACTGGCTGGACCAACAAGTGGAACATCGCTCATGACTCTCGCCATGCCAACTCTGGCCATCGCGGCCGAGTCACCCTTGCAGGACGAGGTGCGGGACCTGGTGGCCGAACTCAATGCTGCGCTGCTGGCGCTGACGCCGCCCGAGTTCTGCTTCCACATGTCGGTCGAGGAGATGGCCGGCGACGACACCACCGTGTTCGTCGCCCGCGCCGACGGCAGGGCGGTGGCATGCGGCGCGCTGAAGCGCCATGCCGGCGGCATCGGCGAGGTCAAGCGCATGTACACGCGCCCCTCGCATCGCGGGCACAAGATCGGCGCGCTGATCGTCGAGCGCATCGAGGCACTCGCCCGTGCCGAGGGCTTCGCCCGCCTGGTGCTCGAGACCGGCGATCGCCATCCCGCCGCCTGGACGGTCTACGAGCGCGCCGGCTTCACCCGCTGCGGCCCGGTCCTCGACTATCCCGACTCGCAATGGTCGGTGTTCTACGAGAAGGCGCTGAAGTGAACCTCCCCAGCTCCGCCGGGAAGGTGTCTGCGTAACCGCGGACGGAGGGGTCATGGCTCTTCGCTGGGAACGCGCCACTCCAGTGGCGCTCATGGGATGCTTGATCGACAAGAAGAGCGCCACAGGAGTGGCGCGCTCCCAGCGATGACTCCTCCCCGGCTTTCGCCGGGGAGGATGCCGAAGCTGCTACGGCCTGATCGTGATCGAGAAGCTCGGTGTATTGTCGTACACGACCGGCGGCGGATAGTAGCCGTAATTGTACGGCGTCGAGTAGACCACCGGCGGCGCCCGGTAGTGATAACCGTTGTAATAGCGGTGCGGCGGTGGCGGATTGTACCACCGCGGATCGGGATGCCAGCGGCCGTCACCCCACCAGGCCGCGCTGGCGGGCGCTGCCGCGCCGGCTACCGCCATCGCCACGAGGGCGGCGAGGCCAAAGCGTTTGCGAATCGTCATGGTGTGCCTCCCTTATCCCTGGCCCGCCGGCTTGGGCGGGACGTAGCGCTCGAACACCTGGTCGGCGTTCTTCTTCTGCTCGGGAGCCATCGAATCGTAGAGCGACTTGAAGGCCGAGGTCAGGTGCTTCAGCCCATCGAGGCGAGCCTCGGTGAACTCCTGGTATGTCTTCAGATCGTCGACCGCGGTCGTCTTCTCCGGCGGGATCGCGCGCTTGGTCGCCACCAGCTTCTCCATGCTGCTGGCGTTCTCGCGCATCGCCTGGGCGACGCCGTTCCACTTGCCTTCCTGGTCGGGCGTGATCTTGAGCGCCGTCTTCAGCGTCGTGATGCGCTGCTCGACGGTCTCGGGCTTGCTGCTGGTCGCCGCGGCGGCTGCGGGCGGCTTGCCCTGGGTCTTCTGATCGGACATCTGCGCCACCGCCGAGCCGACGAGCAGCGCCGTGCCCGCCAGCGAGGCGATCGCAACCGTGCGCGCGATCGGCGCAATGAGGCGGGAATGAGCCATTCGTGTGTCTCCTTTCACGGGATGCATGGACGCGCCCTGCGACGGGCGGGTCCAAACCGTTCCCGTGGAACGGAGCGATCTACGAACGGTTGCCGGTGCTGCGGCCATCGGTCCCGCGACGGCCACCGCTCGGTCACAGGCGGTGAGAAGGCCTCAGCGGATCTCGAATCCGAGCCGGGCCAGGGTCGCGCGAAGGCGCTCGCGGCCGTTCATCGAGGCGATCGGGCCCATGCGATTGAGCACGCGCCTGGTCCAGGTCGTCGCGGCCATCTCGTTGCGCGCCGAGAACTTCTCCAGCTCGGCATCGTAGAGGGCGCGGTCGCGGCGCTCCGGTGTGGCGTCGTATCGCTCTCGGTGCAGCACCGTCGATTGCGACAGGCGCGGCTTGACCTCGTTCCTGGCCTCGGGATCGGCGTAGCCGACGCAGAGGCCGAACACGACGAACGATCGGGGCGGCAGGCCGAGCAGCGCGGCGACGCGCGCGGGATCGTTGCGCATGGCGCCGATATAGACGGTGCGCAGGCCGAGCGCGTTGGCGGCGACGACGGCATTCTGGGCGGCGAGCGCGGCATCGATGCAGGCCACCATGAAGGTCTCGAGCCAGGGCAGCGCCTCGAGCTCGACCTGCTCGGCCTGGCCGAGCCGCTCGTTGCGCGACAGGTCGGCGATCCAGCAGAGATAGAGCGGGCACTGCTCGATGTGTTTCTGGTTGCCGGCGATGCTCGCCAGCTCCTTGCGCGTGGCCGGATCGTCGACGGTTATCGCCGACCAGACCTGCATGTTGGAGGAGGTGGCGGCCGACTGCGCGGCGGCGATCAGCGTCTCGAGCGTGCCGGCCGGCAAGGGGTCGGCCAGGAAGCCACGCACCGAGCGATGATCGAGCAGGCTGGCGATGGTCTCGTTCCACGGCCCATCGGACGGTGGGCCGTCATCCGGCGGCGTCGCGCCATAGCGGCGGCGCAGGGCCTCGGTCCGGGAAATCTCGGGCGTGGGGGAGGTCAGTGAGTCCATGCTGCCTTGGCCTGCGGTTTGGCGCGGGTGATTGCGGTCACCAGCGCGAGGAGGATGAAGCCGACGACGATCATGAAGATGGCGCGCGGCTCGTGCTGGTCCATCAGCCAGCCATAGAGCAGCGGCGAGGTCATGCCGCCCAGGTTGAAGCCGGTCGAGACGAAGCCGAACACCTTGCCGAACGAGCCGACCGGCGTGACGGCGCGCACCATCATGTCGCGCGACGGCTGGATGACGCCGTTCAGCAGGCCGCCCAGCGACATCACGGTGATCAGCACCACCGCCGGCATGTCGACCCACGCCATCAGGATCGCCATGGTCGAGGTGCAGGCGAAGCCGGTCGCCGCCACCCATTCGTGGTGCGGCGTGCGGTCGGCGATGATGCCGCCCAGCAGCACGCCGGCGGCGCTGAACAGCAGGAAGCCGGACAGGGCGATATTGGCGGCCGAGGCCGGCGTGCCGTGAATCTCGCCCAGGCCGACGACGCTGTAGGTCTGGATGCCGCCATTGGCCATGGCGAGGCAGAAGAAGAACAGCAGGTTGCGCAGGATCGGCGCGGAGAGCAGCAGGTCGAGCCCGACCTTGGCGTCGCCCTTCGGCGCGCTCCGGTCCGAGGCCTTCGGCCTGGCAATGGTCCTGGGGAGCACGCCGCCGGCGACCATGATCAAGAGCGCCACCGCGAAGGAGAGCCCGGCGGCGAACAGGAAGGCGCCGTGCCAGCCCCACAGGGCGGCGCAGGCCAGCACCATCGCCGGCGTGACGCCCGAGCCGAGGTAGCCGGCGAAGGTGTGGATCGAGAACGCCTTGCCGATCTTCTTCGGATCGATGGTGGCCGACAGGATGGCGTAGTCGGACGGATGATAGACGGTGTTGGCGAGGCCGATCAGGGCGTAGGCGATGACAAAGAACCAGTAGCCGGGCAAGACGGCCACTGCGGCAATGGCGACGGCGCCCAGCAACAGGCCAGCGGTCAGCATCAGGCGCGGGCCGATGCGATCGACCAGGAAGCCGGCCGGCGTCTGCAGCAGCGCCGAGGCGACGTTGAAGGCGGTCAGCGCCAGGCCGATCTGGGTGTAGCTGACGCCGAAGGCCTCCTTCACCGGCCCGAAGATCGGCGGCAGCAGCATGATGTGGACGTGGCTGGTGAAGTGCGCGATCGCCACCAGGGTGATTACCTTGATGTCGCGCCACTTCTTCGCGGTTGCAGGATCGGCGTCGGCCGCGAGGCCGAGCGGTTCACTCGTCGACGACATCGCTACTCACTCGTCGACGACATTGACGTTCAGCTTGCCGATGCCGGAGATCTCGACCTCGACCTTGTCGCCTGTCTTCATCCAGAGCGGCGGCTTGCGGCCCAGCCCGACGCCGTCGGGCGTGCCCGTGGCGATGACGTCGCCGGGCTCGAGCCAGGTCACGGTCGACAGGTACTCGATGATGGTGGCGACGTCGAAGATCATGTGGTCGGTGGTATCGTGCTGCACGACATTGCCGTTGAGGCGCGTGGTCAGCTCGAGGCGCTGCGGATCGGGGATGACATCCGCCGTGACGAGCCACGGCCCGAGCGGGCCGGTCGCCGGGAAGTTCTTGCCCGCGGTCACCGAGTGCTTCTGGAAATCGCGCACGCTGCCGTCGAGGAAGCAGGTGTAGCCGGCGACCACCGACAGCGCGCTGGCGCGCGGCACGTGGCGGCAGCGCTCGCCGATGATCACGGCGAGCTCGCCCTCGAAGTCGAAATCGATCGAGGCGCGCGGCCGCACGATGTCGCCGCCATGCGCCACCAGCGTGTTGTGCAGGCGCGAGAAGACGCTGGGCACGGTCGGCAGCTGGCGGCCGACCTCGCCGACATGGCTCGCATAGTTGAGGCCGACGCAGAGGATCTTGTCGGGATCGGGAATCACCGGCTGCAGCTCGACGTCGCCGAGTGCCAGGTCGGCCGAGGCGCCCTTGAGCGCCGTCGCCAGCTCGCCCAGCGCCTTGCCGGCGATCGCCCGGCGCAGGCTGGGCCAGCGCGCCGCCGTCCGCCCCGTCAGATCGACAATGCCGCCCTCGACGACCGCGCCAATCCTGGTCGCGCCCGCATGGCGAAAACTGATCAAACGCATGGCACGACCCTCAAGCGAAGGGCCTGTCGAGTAAAGCGAAATCGTCGTGATTGGGGGGTGATGAAAGGGTCCCCCGCTACGCTCGGGGCTTTCATCAGAGCAACCCAATCACCTCATCTGAGAAGCGCCCGAAGGGCGCGTCTCGAAGGATGGGCAACAGGCACCGAGGCTGATCCCATCCTTCGAGACGGTCACTACGCGACCTCCTCCGGATGAGGTCTTACTGGTCGAGGTCAAAGACTCACTTCCGCGCCAGCAGCCTCGTCAGTGCCTTCGACAACCTGACGCTCTCGACCGGCGCGGGGGGGTTGCCGAGGTTGGCCAACCGCTGCTGCGCCAGGGCCTCGGCCTGGGCGACGGCGCAGGCGACGCCGTCGAGCAGGGGCGCCTCGACCGTCGGCTTCAGCCGCGCCGCGAGACCGGCGAGGCCGGCACCGCCCAGGATGACGACGTCGGCGCCATCCTCGCGGGCGCAGGCATTGCAGCCGTCGGCCAGCAGCTTCATCGCGGCCTTGGGATCGCGCGCGATGTCGGCGCCGGTCGGCGCCACGGTGCGTACCGAGGCGAGCCGGCTCGCGAGCCCGCGCTGGGCGACGAACTCCTCGAGCATCTCCTTCCAGCGCTCGCCGCCGGTGACGATCGAGAAGCGCTCGCCGATGGCGCAGGCCTGCAGCACCGAGGCGTCGGCCATGCCGACCACCGGCACGGGTGCGATCTCGCGCAGGGCGGCGAGGCCGGGATCTCCGAAGCAGGCCAGCACGACGGCGTCCTTGGCGCCACGGTCGCCGGCATAGGCGTCGACGGCGGCGTGGCCCGCGATCGCGTAGCCGACGCGCGAGGCGATGTAGCGTGGCCCGAACGCGCCGGTGACGGCGCGCAGCCGCGTGCCCTTGCCGGCGAAGGTCCGTGCGGTCTGCAGAACGAGGCTGGTGATCGAGCGCGTGGTGTTGGGATTGATCAGCAGGATCTCGGTCATAGCTGCATGACTTCCTTCAGCCGCGCGACGTCGTGGTTCTCGCCGATCGACAGGGCGCAGATGCGTGACACATGGGTGACCGGCAGCTTCGCCTCCTTCGCCCATGCAACCATCTGGGCCTGCACCAGCCGCAAGTCCTTCCTGCTGGTTCCGGTGGCGGAGAGCGGCACACCGGAATCGCGCAGGCAGAGCAGCACGTCGCCCGACAGCACGAAGGCATCCCAGCCGAGGAAGCGCAGCAGGTACTGGCCGCTGTAACCGCCCAGTCGCGAGCCGCGCCTGGCCAGCACCTCGAGCAGGCCGGCCTGGTCGTCGGCCGGCCAGTCGGCGAGGAACTTGCCGAAGCTGCCGTGCTCCCTGGCGATCTCGGTCACGAACTTCGCATTCTCGCGCACCGACCTGATCTTCTGCGGATTGCGCACGATGCGCTTGTCGGAGGCCAGCTTTTCCCAGAACTCGCCGGGCTGGAACAGCAGCCGCTTGGGATTGAAGCCCAGGAATGCCTCCTCGAAGCCCGGCCATTTCTGGTCGATCACGCTCCACACGAAGCCGGCCGAGAAGACCCGGCAGGCCATCTCCGACAGCACGCGATCGTCGCCGAGCTTGGCCAGCGCCTTGTTGTCGGGCTTCTTGGGCATCAGGCTCGCCAGCACCTTGTCGCCGCCTTTGCGCCTGGCCGCGCGCTCGCGGATGCTCTTGAACGAAACCTTGGCCTTGGCCATGCAGCGCCCCCCCCATCATGCTCTTCCAGACCGCGAGCATCAGAGTCTTCCTGGACCGCGGGCGTCCCCCCCCCACATGATAATGATCGGGCGGGACGCCCCCGGTCCAGGCGGGT
>NZ_JBFWZI010000256.1:0-8520 GCF_050185545.1 Reyranella sp.
CGACGATGGTGAAGACGGCGCAGGCGGTGCTGTTGCAAGCTCATGGCTGGGAGCGCGCCACTCCGATGGCGCGCTTCCTGGTGATTACACATCCCCGAGCGCCATCGGAGTGGCGCGCTTCCGGCAGACGCGAGGTCTATGGGTCGAGCGTTTCCGGCGCGTCTCTTCCGGACCGCGTGCGTCTCGCCCGCTCATGATTTCATGAGTGGGCGAAACGCCCACGGTCCGGAAGACAAAATTCCTATGCCGCTTCTATGCCGCGGCGTCGTCGGCCGGCTCGAATTCCTATGCATCGGCGACCTTCTATGGCGGCGAGGAGCGTACCCATGATCGACCTCGCCCTGTATGCCGGCTTCGTCCTGTTCTGCCTCTTCATCGCCTACGAGCGGCTCACTCATCGGCTGTGAACCGGGAAACCCGAGGGAGCCCTCGATGCTCGACATCATCCTGATCGCGGTCGGCTGCGGCGCGTTCGTCCTGGCCATCGCCTATGCCTGGGCCTGCGACGGGCTGTGAGGAGGCCGACATGCCGATCGACTACATCCTGGGCGCCGCCGTGACGTTCGGACTGTTCATCTACCTGGTCTACGCCCTGCTGCGGCCAGAGCGCTTCTAGGGGGACCTGGCCATGACCTTGGACGGTTGGATCCAGATCGCGCTGTTCGCGCTGGTGGTCGTGCTGCTCGTCAAGCCGTTCGGCGGCTACATGACGCGTGTCTTCGCGGGCGAGCGCACCTTTCTCTCGCCCGTGCTGGATCCGCTCGAACGCGGCATCTATCGGCTGAGCGGCGTCGACGCGCGCAGCGACCAGGGCTGGCTCAGCTATGCCGTGTCGATGCTGCTGTTCAACCTCGTGGGCTTTCTCGGCCTCTACACCCTGATGCGCCTGCAGCCGGTGCTGCCGTTCAACCCGGCCGGCCAGCCGGCGGTCGAGGAGAGCCTCGCCTTCAACACGGCTATGAGCTTCGACACCAACACCAACTGGCAGTCCTACGTGCCCGAAGCCACGATGAGCTACCTCGTCCAGATGGCCGGGCTCACCGTCCAGAACTTCGTCTCGGCGGCGACCGGCATTGCGCTGGCGATCGCACTGGTCCGCGGCTTCGCCCGCCGCTCGGCCAGGGGCATCGGTAATTTCTGGACCGATCTGACCCGCTGTACTCTTTACATCCTGCTGCCGATCTCGATCGTGGTCGGCCTGTTCTTCGTCTGGCAGGGCGTGCCGCAGAATCTCGGCGCCTATACCGAGGCGACGACGCTCGAGGGCGCGCGCCAGGTGATCGCCCAGGGACCGGTCGCCTCGCAGGAAGCCATCAAGATGCTGGGCACCAACGGCGGCGGCTTCTTCAACGCCAATTCCGCCCATCCGTTCGAGAATCCCAGCGCCATCACGAACTTCGTGCAGATCGTGCTGATCTTCTCGATTGGCGCCGCCCTCACCAATGTGTTCGGCCGCATGGTCGGCGACCAGCGCCAGGGCTGGGCGGTGCTGGCGGTCATGGGCATCCTGTGGCTGGGCGGCGTTTCCGTCGCCTACTGGGCGGAGGCGGCCGGCAATCCCAACATCGCCGCGCTCGGCGTCGACGCCAACGCTTCCCCGCTGCAGGCCGGCGGCAACATGGAAGGCAAGGAGGTGCGTTACGGCATCGCCAACTCGGCGCTGTTCGCCGTCATCACCACCGCCGCCTCCTGCGGCGCGGTCAATTCCATGCACGACAGCTTCACGCCGCTGGGCGGTCTGGTGCCGCTGTTCAACATCCAGCTCGGCGAGATCATCGTCGGCGGCGTCGGCGCCGGCCTCTACGGCATGCTGCTGTTTGCCATCATCGCGGTGTTCATCGCCGGCCTCATGGTGGGGCGCACGCCGGAATATCTCGGCAAGAAGATCGAGGCCAAGGAGGTCAAGATGGCGCTGCTCGCCATCCTCGTCCTGCCGCTCTCGATTCTGGGCTTCACCGCCATCGCCACGGTGACCGCGGCCGGCCTGGCCGGGCCGGCCAACGCCGGGCCGCACGGCTTCAGCGAGATCCTCTATGCCTACACCTCGGGCACCGGCAACAACGGCTCGGCGTTCGCCGGCATCAGCGCCAACACGCTATTCTACAACACCACGATCGGGCTCGCGATGTTCATCGGCCGCTTCCTGATGATCGTGCCCATGGTGGCGATCGCGGGCTCGCTTGCCGCCAAGAAGATCGTGCCGGCCTCGGCTGGCACCTTCCCGACCGACGGACCGCTGTTCGTCGGCTTGGTTGTCGGCGTCATCCTGATCGTCGGCGGCCTCACCTTCTTCCCGGCTCTCGCGCTCGGCCCGATCGTCGAGCACTTCGCGATGCTCGCCGGCACGCTCTACTGAGCTGAATCACCGAGGCAGGGGCTTTCCCCATGGAACTCGCTCTCAATTCCCGCAAGCGGGCAGGAGTGGCCACCCTGGCCGATCCCGGCATCCTCGGGCCGGCGCTGGCCGGCGCCGTCAGGAAGCTCGATCCGCGCGTCATGATCCGCAACCCGGTGATGTTCACGGTCGAGGTCGTGGCGACGCTGACCACGATCCTGTTCATCCGCGACCTCGCGACCGGCGCCGGCGGCCTAGGCTTCTCGCTGCAGATCAATCTCTGGCTCTGGTTCACCGTGCTGTTCGCCAACTTCGCCGAGGCGGTCGCCGAGGGCCGCGGCAAGGCGCAAGCCGCGACACTGCGCAAGGCCAAGACGGAGACCATCGCCAAACGGTTGGCAGACGTTTCAACGACCAGCTTCGCGACGCTTCCAGCCGCCAGGCTCAGGAAGGGCGACATTGTGCTGGTCGAGACCGGCGACTTCATTCCGTCTGACGGCGAGGTGATCGAGGGCGTCGCCTCGATCAACGAGGCGGCGATCACCGGCGAATCCGCCCCGGTGATCCGCGAGAGCGGCGGTGACCGCTCGGCGGTCACCGGTGGCACCCAGGTCATCTCCGATTGGGTCAAGGTGCGCATCACCGCGCAGCCGGGCTCGACCTTCCTCGACCGCATGATCGCCCTGGTGGAGGGCGCAGAACGCCAGAAGACGCCGAACGAGATCGCCCTCAACATCCTGCTCGCCGGCATGACCATCATCTTCGTCTTCTCGGTCGCCAGTATCCCGAGCTTCGCCGCGTACGCCGGCGGCACCATGAGCGTCCTGGTGCTGGTCGCCCTGTTCGTGACCCTGATCCCCACCACCATCGGCGCGCTGCTGTCGGCCATCGGCATCGCCGGCATGGACCGTCTGGTGCGCTTCAACGTGCTCGCCATGTCGGGCCGCGCCGTCGAGGCGGCGGGCGACGTCGACACCCTGCTGCTCGACAAGACCGGGACCATCACGCTCGGCAACCGCCAGGCGACCGAGTTCCTTCCGGTGGCCGGGATCGACCAGCGTGACCTGGCCGATGCCGCCCAGCTCGCCTCGCTGTCGGATGAGACGCCGGAGGGTCGCTCGATCGTCGTGCTGGCCAAGGAGAAGCACGACATCCGCGGCCGCGAGATGGCGCCCCTGCATGCCAGGTTCATCCCGTTCTCGGCCTACACCCGCATCAGCGGCATCGACGTCGACGGCTCGTCGATCCGCAAGGGTGCGGTCGACGCCGTGATCGCCGACAGCAATGCCAAGGCAAGCCCGGCCAACGTCGCCCGCGAGGTGGAATCGCTTGCCGAGAAGGTCGCCAAGGCCGGCGGCACGCCGCTCGCGGTGTCGCGCGACGGCAGGCTGCTGGGCGTCATCCATCTCAAGGACATCGTCAAGGGCGGCATCCGCGATCGCTTCGCCACGCTGCGCAAGATGGGCATCCGCACCATCATGATCACGGGCGACAATCCGCTCACCGCCGCTGCGATTGCCGCCGAATCGGGCGTCGACGACTTCCTCGCCCAGGCGACGCCGGAGACCAAGCTCAAGCTGATCCGCGACGAGCAGGCTGAGGGCAAGCTGGTGGCGATGTGCGGCGACGGCACCAACGACGCGCCGGCGCTGGCCCAGGCCGATGTCGGCGTCGCCATGAACACCGGCACGATGGCGGCACGCGAGGCCGGCAACATGGTCGACCTCGACAGCGACCCGGCAAAGCTGATCGAGATCGTCGAGATCGGCAAGCAGCTGCTGATGACGCGCGGCGCGCTCACCACCTTCTCGATTGCCAACGACGTCGCCAAGTACTTCGCCATCATCCCGGCGATGTTCCTGGCCTTCTACCCGCAGCTCGAGGCGCTGAACGTCATGCAGCTCGCGACGCCGCAGAGCGCCATCCTGTCGGCGATCATCTTCAACGCGCTGATCATCGTCGCCCTGATCCCGTTGGCGCTGAGGGGCGTCCAGTACCGCCCGGTCGGCGCCTCCCAGGCACTGGTGCGCAACCTGCTGATCTACGGCCTGGGCGGCATCGCCGTGCCGTTCGTCGGCATCAAGCTGATCGACCTGCTGATCGCGACAGTGGGGTTGGCGTGAGTTTTTGTCCTCCCCAGCGTCTTCGCTGGGGAGGAGAATGAGATGAGGACAAACCATGTTGAAGGAACTCCGCCCTGCCATCGTCATGATGGTCGCATTCACGATCATCGCCGGGCTCGTCTATCCGCTGGCGATGACGGAGATCGCGCAGCTGGTGTTCCCGCGGCAGGCCTACGGCAGCCTGGTCCTGAGGGACGGCAAGGTGATCGGCTCCGAGCTGATCGGGCAGAATTTCACCGATGCCCGCTACTTCCATGGTCGGCCGTCGGCGACCAGCGCGCCCGATCCCAACGATTCCACCAGGATGGTATCGGCGCCCTACAACGCCGCCAACTCGTCGGGCAGCAACGTGGGACCGACCTCGAAGGCGCTGATCGAGCGCATCCAGCGCGACGTCGACAGGCTCAAGGCCGAGAATCCGGGCACTCCCGTCCCCGTGGACCTGGTCACCACCTCGGCGAGCGGCCTCGACCCGCACATCACGCCGGCCGCCGCCTGGTTCCAGGTGCCGCGCGTCGCCAGGGCGCGCGGCCTGCCGGAAGCCCAGGTGCGCGAGCTCGTCCATCAGCATGTCGAAGGCCGCGTTCTCGGCGTGCTGGGCGAGCCGCGCGTCAACGTCCTGCAGCTCAACATGGCGCTCGACGCCCTGAAATCGTAGTGACATCTTCGATCGCGCATGGCCGGCACCGCTGAAGACAGGCGCCCTTCGCCCGACGCGCTCCTCGAGGCGGCGGAACGGGAGACGCGCGGCAAGCTCAAGATCTTTCTCGGCGCCGCGCCGGGTGTCGGCAAGACCTGGGAGATGCTGTCGGCCGGGCGCCGGCGCAAGGCCGACGGGGTCGACGTCGTGGTCGGCGTGGTCGAGACGCACGGCCGGGCCGAGACCGAGGCCCAGCTGGCCGGCCTCGAGGTCGTGCCGCGCCGCATGGTCGAGTACAAGGGCCGCACGCTGGGCGAGATGGATCTCGACGCCATCCTGAAGCGCCGCCCGGCGCTCGTGCTGGTCGACGAGCTGGCGCACACCAACGCCCCCGGCAGCCGCCATCCCAAGCGCTATCTCGACGTCGAGGAGCTGCTTGGCTGCGGCATCGACGTCTACTCGACTATGAACGTCCAGCACGTCGAGAGCCTGAACGACGTGGTCGCGCGCATCACCCGCATCCGCGTGCGCGAGACGGTGCCGGACCGAATCGTTGACGCCGCCGACGAGGTCGAGTTGGTCGACCTGACGCCGGCCGATCTGATGGCGCGCCTGCGCGAGGGCAAGGTCTATGTCCGCGAGCAGGCGCAACGCGCCCTGCGCCACTATTTCTCGCCCGGCAATCTCACGGCGCTGCGCGAGTTGGCGCTGCGCCGCACCGCCGCACGGGTCGACGAGCAGATGCGCAGCTACATGCGCGAGCACGCCATCCCGGGGCCGTGGGCGGCGGGCGAGCGGGTGATCGTCTGCCTCGATCCCAGCCCGGTCGCGGCCAGCGCCGTGCGCGCTGCGCGGCGCACTGCCAGCGGTCTGGATGCCGAGCTGATCGCGCTCTATGTCGAGACCGACCGCCACGCCGTCCTGTCGGAGGCCGAGCGCAACCATCTCACCGAGAACATGCGCCTGGCGACGCAACTCGGCGCCGAGGTCGTCACGCTGCCCGGCCGCTCGGTGACCGAGGAGATCTTGGCGTTCGCGCGCGCCCGCAACGCCACCCGGGTCGTGGTCGGCAAGTCGCGCCGCTCGCGCTGGTTCGAGTTCAGGCATGGCTCCGTGGTCGACGAGCTGGTGCGCAGCGGATCGGGGCTCGCCATCGAGGTGGCGCCGTCCGACGCGGAGAAGACCCCGGTCGGCGCGGCCGACTGGCTGTCCGAAATCCCGCGCTCGCCCGGCCCCTATCTTGAAGGCCTGCTGACGACCTTGGCGGCCACCGCCCTCGGCAAGCTGATCGACTTCTACATCGATTTGCCCAACATCTCGCTGGTCTTCGTCGTGCCGGTGCTGGTCGCCGCCGCGCGCCACGGCCTGGTGCCGTCGCTCTGGGTCTCGGCGCTGGGCGTGCTGTCGTACAACTTCTTCTTCATCCCGCCGCTCTACAAGTTCACCATCCATGATCCCGCCAACATCGTGGCGCTATTCTTCTTCATGGTGGTGGCGATCGTCGCCAGCACGCTCGCGGCGCGGACTCGTTCGCGCACCGAATCGGCGCGCCGCGAGGCGCGCGCGACCGCCGAGCTTTACGCCTTCAGCCGCAAGATCGCTGGCGTCGTGGACCTCTACGACCTCTTGTGGATCGTCGTCAGCCACTTGGCGCGGCCGCTCAACGCCGAGATCGTGATGCTGATGCCCGAGAAGGGGCCCGACGGCCGGCTGGTGCCGCACGCCGCCTTCCCGCCCGACAGCGAGTTCAGCGACGCCGACCTCGCCGCGGCGCGCTGGTCGTGGGAGGCCGACCATCCGACAGGGCGCGGCACCGACACCCTGCCCGGCGCGCGCTGGCTGTTCGTGCCGATCCGCACCAGCGGCTCGCCGCTCGCCGTGATCGGAATTCTGTCCAAGCCGGGACGCGAGCTCAGCGCCGCCGACCGTCGGCTGCTCGACGCGGTCGGCAGCCAGGCCGCCGTCGCCATCGAGCGCGTGACCCTGGCCGAGGATATCGACCAGGCGCGGCTCGGCGCCGAGCGCGAGCGCCTGCGCTCGGCCATGCTGACGTCGGTGTCGCACGACCTGCGCACGCCGCTCGCCTCCATCATCGGCGCGCTGTCGACCTTGCAGGGCGGCGGGCGCTACGACGAGGCGACGCGCAAGGAGCTGGTCGAGACCGCGCTGGGCGAGTCCCGGCGGCTCGACCGCTTCGTCGGCAACCTGCTCGACATGACGCGGCTGGATGCCGGGGCCATCGCGCCCAGGCTCGAGCCTGTCGATGTCGGCGACCTCGTCTCCACCACCCTGCGCCGCGCCGCGCCGCTGCTCGAGGGTCATGCCGTCGTGTCGTCGGTGGCGCCCGAACTGCCCACCCTGTCGCTCGATTTCGTGCTGGCCGAGCAGGCCCTGTTCAACCTCCTGGACAATGCCGCGAAATACTCCGAGCCGGGCGGCAGGATCGAGGTGCTGGCGCGCCGCGCCGGCGATCGGATCGAGATCGTCGTGCAGGACGAAGGGTCGGGCCTGCCCGCCGGCGCCCTCGACCGCCTGTTCGACAAGTTCTACCGCGTCGACGACGGCGACCGGCGGCGCGCCGGCACCGGGCTGGGCCTCGCCATCGCCCGGGGCTTCATCGAGGCCCAAGGCGGGACGATCGCGGCCGCGAATCGGACCGATCGATCCGGCGCGCGCTTCACCATGAGCTATCCGGCGTGACCGGCGACGCCGCCACCATCCTGATCGTCGAGGACGAGCCGCCGATCCGCCGCCTGCTGCGCTCCATCCTGACGGCGCACGAGCACCGCGCGCTCGAGGCTGCGACCGGCGGCGAGGCGCTGTCGGCCCTGCGCCATCACCGGCCCGACCTGATCCTGCTCGATCTCGGCCTTCCCGACATCGACGGCCAAGCGCTGATCGGCCGCATCCGCGCGATCTCGCCGGTGCCGATCGTCGTCCTGTCGAGCCGCGGCGACGAGGCTGCCAAGGTGGCGGCGCTCGATGCCGGCGCCGACGATTACGTCACCAAGCCGTTCGGCGCCGACGAGCTGATGGCGCGCCTGCGCGCCGCGCTGCGCCATCGCCTGCAGCAACAGGGCGCCGAGCGCACCTTCACGAGCGGCGAGCTCAGCGTCGACCTTGTGCGCCACCTGGTGCGCCGCGGCGCCGAGGACGTGAAGCTCTCGCCCAAGGAGTACGACATCCTGGAGCAGCTCGCGATCCACGCCGGCAAGGTGCTGACCCACAGGCACCTGCTGCGCGAGGTGTGGCGCGACGAGACCGTCGACCCTCAATACCTCCGCGTCTACGTCCGCCAGCTGCGCCAGAAGATCGAAGCCGACCCGTCCTCACCGCGGCACGTCCTGACCGAGCCGGGCGTCGGTTATCGGCTGGTGTGAATGATCTCCTCATGGCTGGGAGCGCGCCACTCCGATGGCGCT
>NZ_JBFWZI010000257.1:0-8482 GCF_050185545.1 Reyranella sp.
AGCGGATCAGGGAAGTCGGTGCTTCACGCGGACGCCCGGGCAGCCTTGGCTGGCGGAGAGTGTCACGCGCCGGCGCACAAAGTAAAACGACCCCCTTTTCTTGCCGTCGGTGCGGTCGCTTGCGGTCGCAGCCTTTGGAATCAAGAAGTTGGACCGACCGCAAGCGACCGTTCGGCAAGGCCTCTTGCGGTCGCACCCGCTGTCTTGCGGTCGCAGTCATCCGACGCCCGCCCCGGAGTCCTCTTACCCGTCCGCGAGCGGCCGCGAGAATCGGCGCCGCCGATTCTTGCGTCCGTTGCGTCCGTGCGTCAGCGGCCTTTGAAATCAAGGGCTTGGCGCTGACGCACCCGCGAGGCGTTGCGTCGGTGACTGGTCGTCTTGCGTCGGTGCCGGCAGTCACGGTGAGGTCCTTCGAATCGCGCGCATATGGGTCACGCCGGCTACCACGACGCCGCACGAGCGGACAGAGCGGACAGCCGTGGTGGCTCTCTTCTGCAGCCAGGAACGTTCGTGCAATCACACCTTGCTGTCACGGCGTCGCACGAGTGGATAGAAGGCCCAGCCGAACCGGCTCGCCGCTGCAGCCACGACCTCGTGCAATCAATTGGGTACGTTACACTTGCCGTACCCGGCACAAGATGTAGTATGCCATGAGAGGGCGCGATGAACGCGCTCTTAGAACACGTCTGGGGGGCGAGTCGGGCCGCCGACCACGTATGGGCGGAGGTGTGTGGTCTGGCCCCCGGCAAGGCAGTGGGACGCCTGCTGATGATATTCCGGGCCGCTGTTGACGAGAGCGAAAACAGGTCGAGAGACGGCCTGTTCGTTATGGGTGGTCATGTGGCCACTGCTGAGGCGTGGGCAAAGTTCTCGGCGGAATGGGAAAAGATGTTACCCGCCGGCACTCGGGCCAAAAACGGCAACATGCACTTCAAAATGGATGAGATGGACGACAATGATGAACGAAGGAGCCGGGTGCCTTGGTTCTTTCGCATCATCGAACAACACGTCCTGTTTTCCTTCTCGTGTGTGATTGATAAGGGCGATCTACGACGCGCCATGGGGCGTGTGTGGATTCCCGACTGCGACATTGATTGGGGCTTTGTCGCCAACCCATACAAGATCACTTTCCGCGCTCTTTACGACATGTTCCACACCAACCGTCACATCATTGATAACGTAGTGCCGTCGTTGAACGAGCCTATCGATTTTGTCTTTGACAACAGAACTGACGCAAAGAAGGAAATATTAGAGTCGTGGGATGATTATTTGGCGAGTCGGCCACCTGAAACCAAACAGTTTTATAGCAAGTCGGTCCCACGCTTCTTGGACGATCAGGAATTTGTGCCCCTTCAGGCGGCCGACTTTTGGGCATGGTGGATACGGCATTGGGCAGAAGCGGGAACGCTGGACAATCAAGACACGGGCGACTTCGGATACTTTCAACAACAGCGCGAGGGATGGGTGAAGGTCGGGTTCTTCTTCACCGAAGACGAGTTGGTTAAGGACTTCATGAAGTCGGTGCGCGAGCGCATCGAGCCGGGACGCTATATCTACGATCTCAGATACCCACGAGATCGGACGTACAGCGATGGTGGAATGACCCGAGTGGTCATTCGCGGCCCTTCACCTTTCCGGCAGCGGGCGGTTTCGTGACCCGCCTAAACGCCTTGTCAAACTCCTTCGGATCGTCGCTGGCCTCGGCCTTCTTCGCGGCTTCTAGGAAGCGCGCGTACTGGTCTGGGTCGCGGGTCTTGGACTTTGCTGGGGGCTTCTTCGGCACGGGTGCACCATGAAATCAGTTTTTCGCGTTGCTTGGGGTGGGCTGCGTCATCAACTCGATCTTCTCAATCGTGTCTTTCAGAAGCCTAAGCGTTCTCATCGGCATCCGGAGATGAGCGACAATCACACGGTCGCTAACGGCTCCGGGGCCAACGGGCATATGGCGAACCACCTCAAGGGAAACATGGGCGATACCAGTATCTTGGTTCACACCATATGTGCCTACCCAGTCGGTGAAAATGATTGGGGCACTCGCGCTAGCGATGGCCGATGTCTCGTTGGCGTGGCTCGGAATTGACTCAGTGGTGATCGGATTATCCTTGGTTTCATCGGCCATGACGTTCTCCCCCTACCAATTCAATAGCAGTGACAGCAGCCGCTTGAGCCGAGGCATTGCCCGACTACGCGCGACTAACTGTTTCATAGGTGAGTCGCTTGCCGACCACGCCCCGCAGAGCCATGGTGGCGCGCTGGGTGTCGTCAAGACCGCGCGGCTCGCCCTTCGCGTTGTACCGCTCGCGATTGGTGTGCCGGAAATCGAACTCGGCGAGATAGCGATGCAGGTGCCGCTCATCGCACTGCTGATAGATGCCACGCATACCGCGCTTGAAGACCGAGAAGAACGACTCAACGGTGTTGGTGTGAGCGTCACCGCGCACCCATTCGTCGTGGACGTGATTGACGGTCTGATGGTCTGCGAACATCGGGCCAAGCTGAATGTAGAGCTTGGCTTCGTCGGTCATCAGGACCGAGTTCTTGTTCATGTGCTTGGCGAGGATCGGCTTGATTTCGCGAGCGCTCGCCTTGTCGATGTGGAAGGAGCGGGCCGCGCCGCCACGCTCTACGAGGGTCAGCACGACGTGCTTGTGCTGATTGCCGCGACGTTTCGGAACGTCCGCCTTCTTGCCAATGTAGGTCTCATCGACTTCGACGAATTCGCCAGCGCTACCGAGCGAGCCAAGGCCGCCATCGGTCATCGCGAGACGGATACGGTGGGACAGGTGCCAAGCGGTTTTCATGCTGCACTGGAGCATGCGCTGGATCTGGCGAGTGCTGATGCCTTTCTTGGAAGCGCACATGAGATGGATGACCTGCAGCCACAGGTGCAGCGCGAGGTGCGAGCTTTCAAAGATGGTGCCCTGCCGGACGGTGAAGGGCTTCTTGCACTCGTAGCACTTGCGCAGGCCAAGGCGGGTGGTCTTGCCCTGAAGCCGGCCGATCCGCGCGCTGTCGGCATTCCCGCAATGAGGGCAGGTCGGGCCAGTCGGCCAGAGGTGCGCTTCGACGTAGTCGAAAGCGGCCTGCTCATCTTGGAAGTGGGGGGCGGAAAGAACGGACTTGGCCACGAGATTTCTCCTTGGCCTCATCCTACCTATAGCGCCGGGTATGTCAAGTGTAACGTACCCAATCAATTGCACGCCGCCCGCCGGGGGGCTCGGCGCCCACAGGCGGCCCCCATGGCTGCAGGGCGTTCGCATATGACAAAACAACCGTCATTTCGAGCGGAGCCGCCCGATCAGGCGCTGTTTGCAGCGCCATTGGCGGCGCAGTCGAGGGACCTTTCTTACAGGTGCTGCAGAAAGAAAGTTCCCTCCACTACGCCTCGCTGCGCTCGGCTCCGGTCGGGATGACGGCCTATTCTGTCATATGCGAATGCCCTGCCCATGACTGGGAGCACGCCACTGGTGGCAGAGCAATCTCCGCCACCAGCGGCGCGCTCCCAGCGGAGGAGTCGCTTCTTCCTGGTGGCGCGCTCCCGGCAACCCGTCTCGCAACCACTAGTCGGCGGTCGTGACGGCGCCGTTCGAATCGACAAGCAGCAGGACCTCGGTCTTGCCGCGGAGTGCCTTGGCGCGCCACACGCCGTCGCCCTTGCCCAGTATGCGTACACTCTTGTAGCCGTCGGCCTCGACGGCGGCCCGCGCAGCGCTCTCGCCGGCCGGGTCGGGGCCGATGGAGGACTCCACGGTGCCGGAGTCGCCCATGCCCGGAGTCCCTGCCGGATCGCCGGTCGGTGGCTTCGCTGCCTGACGAGGCTTCAGGAGCAGCGGCACCGGCGCCTGCAGGGGTTCGAGCGATGCCTTTGGCACATCCACGGGTGCGGACTTGGCAACGAGGTTCGGACGCGGCTCCGATGGACGGTCGGTCGCGAGATCAGGCGCCGTGTTCATCGACAGCAAGTAAGACTTGCCGCCATTGGAGTGCCGCGCGGAAATGTAGGCGCTCGTCAGCCCAATGATCGACATCACCGCCACGAGAGTGATGATGCTGCGTCTCACTGTCACCTCCCAGGTAGGATGCCAAGAAAGATCAGAGACCTGTCGATTCCCCGAGGATGGGCCATCGAACGAGAGCTGTAGTACTGGTCCTTCGTATCTCGGCGGTGTTGCGCTCCGCATGAATTGTGTCGTCTGTATCGCGGCGGCGAAGGTCTTTCCGCCTATGAGAATGCGCCGGGAGCCACTTGAGGCGGAGCAACCTCCGCCGACAGTGGCGCTCATGCGGACCGCGGGCGTCTCGCCCGCACATGTCTCAAATGATGAGCGGGCGAGACGCCCGCGGTCCAAGGAAGAGCATGAGAGCCACAGTCGGCGGAGGTTGCTCCCCCTTAGGCGCGCTCCCGGCGCCGCGGTGCACGCAACACGTGCTGGTCTCCCGGGGTTCACCTGGCAGTTGAGCTCGAGAGGGGCGCGTTCCGTCGACTTGTCCACCAGCGCAGGGCCAGCCCCGCCACCGGGGGCACCAGGCAGACGCCGGCGACCAGCGGGGCGATGCCGGCGAACATGCAGTTCCAGCCGGTCCTGCTGCCGATCAGGCACTCGTACTGGTCGATCGTGAACACCAGTGCGCCCAGCATCAGCGGATTGGCGAAGGTGGCCATCAGCCACAGCTTCCAGGCGGCGGCCTCGAAGCCGGGCCGCCACCAGCAGACCAGCGACACGATGGCTGCGTTGGCCGCGAGCAACGCGGAGAAGATCACCACCGCCTTCAGGTCGAGGAAGGCGCCGCCCACGATCCCGGTGATCAGGCCGCCGATGACGTTGCCATAGACGAAAGAGGGAATCCGCCGCATGGGCTCATGTCGGCATGATGCCGCGGCGCGGCGCGCCGGTCGCGAACGTCTCACCGGCGATCGGCGCACCCAGGGCCATGAGCGCGTTGCGCTGCTCTGGGATCGGCGTGCGCAGGATCGCGTCCTCGATCTTCGCCAGGGTCTTGAACGGCGGCGAAGCAAGGGTGTGCCCCATCCAGGCGTCGGCGCGCGGCCATCGCGCCGCGTCGATCTGGAACCTCACCCAGGCGGCGTTTCGGAAGAAGCATGCCGGGGCGATGTCGCCGATCGACAGAGTCGGCCCGAAGCGGAAGCCCTCGGCCGGCGCCTCACTTTCGAGATAGTCGAGCACCGCCGGCACGTCCTCCTTCAAGGTGCGGTCGACCAGCTCGCGGTCGCCTTTCTCGCCCCAAACCGACGGCCGGATGGCGATCTGGTTGAACAGGCGCCAGATGAAGACGTCGCCCATGCGCGTGTCGGCGAACTCCTCCAGCCAGCGCGCCCGCGCGCGGTCGCGGATGTCGGCCGGAAACAGCGCCGGCTCGGGCTGCTTGTCCTCGATGTACTGGCAGATCACCGACGAATCGGAGAGCACGAGGTCGCCGTCGATCAGCACCGGGATGCGGCGCAGCGGGCTCAATTTGGAGAAGCGATCGTCACCAAAGAACGGCACGATTGGATCGACCTCGTAGGCGAGGTCCTTGGCCTCGAGGCACGCCAGGACCTTGCGTACATAGGGTGACAGATAGCTGCCGACGATCTTGATCATGAAAGCCCCGAGGTTCGAAAGTTCACGAGTATCGGCTGACGTCCGGGAGCACGCCACTCATTCTCCTCCCCAGCTTCGCTGGGGAGGTGTCGCCGTCATACGGCGACCGAGGGGTCATGGCTCTTTGCTGGGAGCGCGCCACTCCGATGGCGCTCTTCTCTTTGACCACACACACCCCATGAGCGCCACGGGAGTGGCGCGCTCCCAGCCATGACCCCTCCGTCCGCGATTACGCGGACACCTCCCCAGCAAAGCTGGGGAGCAACATGAGAGCTCACACCAAATTGATCCGGCAGCCGCAGACCTCGACCTGCGAGGGGCCGCGCTTCCTGCCGCGCTTTTCGGCGGCGGCGAGGACCTTGGGCTTGTCGGCGGCCTTGACGTCGTAGGCCGACACGCCCTGCCCGCGTCCGTCGGTCACCGGCACGAAGCGGATCTCGCCGCCGTCGAGCGAGATGCGGTTGCCCTGAACGGGACGGCCGAGAATCTTCGACCAGTTGGCGGCGGCCGCCGCCGGATCGGGATGCTGGATCTCGACCCCGGCCAGGCCGTTGGTGACATCGGAGCGGGCGTGCTTCAGCCAGTCTTTCTCGGCCGGCGGCCACCACAGCGCCGGGTCGACTCCCTTGGGCGCGAAGGTCGTGTCGAGCGACAGCAGGACGCCGGCGGTGTCGGACGGATGGAAGTGGGTGTACTGGTACTCAGGCAGGTCCTTCTGCGCCACCGCGCGGATGCCGAGATCGGTCACGCGCTTGCGCTCGGCCGCCGCGTCGGCGACCTGCAGGATCACCATGTAGCCGCCGTCGCCCTTGCGCCGATCGATGTAGCGGCCGGCCGACGTCCCTTCCTGGAAGGGCGTGACGATCTCGAGAAAATCATGCCCGGTCGGGCAGACGACGTTGACCAGGCCCCACTTGGCGACGCCGGGGTCGCGGTAGGCGACCTCGATGCCGAGAATGTCGCACAGTTCCTCGCGCGAGCTCTCGAGTTCCCTGGTGACGAACACGCACTGGCGCAACCGCATCGCTTCCCTCCCTTTTCCGGCCGCTACCGTCTATCGTAGCGTGATGCGGACCGTGTGGACCATGGCTTTCGTGGCGGCGGCCGCGCTCTCGTTCTGCTTCCCGGATTTCATCGTCTTCCGCTTCACGCAGGCGGCGATCTGGGCGATCACCCTGATCGGGCTGGTGATCCTGTGCGGCGTCAGCGGCCAGTTCTCGTTCGCCCAGGCCGCCCTGTTCGGCATCGGCGGCTACTCGGCGGCGATCCTCGTCAACCACACGCCGTTCTCGATCTACCTCGGGCTTCCCGCGGCGATGCTGATGGGCTTCGCGGCGGGCTACGGCCTCGGCCGCATTGCCGGCAGCCACAGCCTGTGGACACAGGCGCTGGTGACCTACGCCTTCGCCATTGCCTTCCCGCAGTTCCTGCGCTGGCGCCTGATCGAAGGAATCACCGGCGGCGTCGGCGGCCTCTATCTCGATTTCCCGACTCCGCCGGTCGAGTTCCTGAGCGACGATCGCTGGCGCTTCATGATGACGCTCGGTCTCCTGGGTGCCGGCCTGTGGTTCGCCTACAACCTGATCGACAGCCGCTCCGGCCGCGCCCTGCTGGCGACCCGCGACCACGATCTCGCCGCGTCGGTCCAGGGCATCCGCGTGGTGCAGGTGCGCGCCGCGGCGTCGGGCATCGCCGGCGCCTACATCGCCATCGCGGGCTGCCTGTCGGCCTACCAGTACGGCTTCGTCGGCCCGACCGGCTACACTTTCGGGCTTTCGATCCAGATGCTGTTCGGGCTTGTCATTGGCGGCATGCACTCGCCGGGCGGCGCCGTGCTGGGCGGCCTGATCCTGCAGTTCCTGCCCGACGTCACCGCCGGCCTCGGCAAAGGCCTGTCGGGCCTGCTCTACGCCGTGATGCTGCTCGCCGCCATTGTCGTCCTGCCGGAAGGTCTCGCAGGCTTGTCGCAGCGGTTGTTGCGCCACTTCCGTCCCAGGATAGCCGACGCGGAGGCGTCCGGGCTTCGCGGCACTCGCCCATGACCCTTCTTCTCCGGCCTCGTCGCCTCATGCGGCCCGGGACCCGGAAGTGCCCCCTGCAATCGACGCCTCATCCCTCGACGGGATGATTTCGATCGGCAGGAGCCGGTTGGGCGACGACGCTCTTCGCGTTGGCCCATCTGGCTCTTTGCAGATTTATCTTCTTGTACTCCGGGCGACCGGTCACCTCGGCGCCAATCCAGTCGGGAAGAGGGATCGGCGCGGTTTCGCTGCTCACTTCGATTTCGGCCAACACGATGCCATCGAGGATGCCTTCGTATACGTCGACCTCCCAGACGAGAGAGCCATGTGGAACATGGTACCGTGTCTTCTCCAGCACGTACCCGTCGCAGTGAGAGGCCAGCAGTTCCTTGGCGTCGGCAACGGGAATTTCGTACTCGAACTCGTAATCCCGGAAGCCTGCTTTTTTCCCCTTGATTGTCAGCGTAGCCCGATTCTCGCGCAGACGGACGCGAACCTTTCGTTCGGCCGAAAAGCATACCAGTCCGTCCTTTATATGGTCCTTGCGAACATAGCGCTTTCGCCACGCATCATTGGCGACCAGGAATTTTCTCTCGATCTCCGTAGCCATATGATCCGTGACCCGCTTCGAGGCGCACGCCTGCACCGTTCAAGATTGCTTTGTAGGCTGGGTCTGATCGATGTGACGTTGATCTATCGCAAGGGCCGCAAATCTTGCGGGGCTGCTCTTGCGCTGGGAGCGCGCCACTCCGATGGCGCTCATGGGGTGTGTGATCGACAGGAAGAGCGCCATCGGAGTGGCGCGCTCCCAGCCAAGAACCCACCGCCCCGCCGGCGCGGTCGAAGCCGCTTCATCGC